>NZ_JBIWPN010000023.1:0-122746 GCF_044768305.1 Kitasatospora sp. NPDC101155
CAGCGAGTGTCCCTGGGGCGGGCGGTCGGCTTAGCGGCCCCGGGCCGCCCCGCGGTCGCCTAGCGGGCCCCGGCGGCGCGCGGGCGCAGCCCCCCGACGCGGGATCCGGGTGGCCACCCGGCCGGGCCACCGCCGACCTGCGCCCGGCGGCGCCGCCGATCTCAGGGACAGTACGCCACCGGTGGCGGTCCGCGCTTCGCGCCTCCGTTCTCTTCCTCGTGTGCGGCGGAACCGCCCTCTTCGTCTGCGGGCTGGTGACGCACCGTCCTGCTGGTGTGGTGCCGTGGGGCGGGCTCCTGTTCGGGGCGGCCGTGTGCGCGACACTCACCGCGGTGTTCCCACCGCGGCAACGCCGCTGAACCTCTGCGGAAGGCCGACGGGTCACGGGGTGCCGAGGGCGGCCTCCTCGCGGTCGAGGTCGTGCTGAAGGCGGCGGCGAGTGGTGTCGCTGATGCGGTGCTCGTCGTAGAGGCGGTGCAGCTCGGTGCTCTGCACGGCGATGACCTCGTGACGCAGTTGCCGGTAGGCGGCGTCGGCGGTGGTGCCGTCGGCGGCTTCGGGGGTGCGGTCGAGGCGGGCGGTGAGGCCACGGCGCACGCGGTCAAGGGTGGTGTCGGGCAGGGTCTCCAACTCGGCGAGGTGTTCGACGTGGTCGAGGGCGGCGCGGTTGAGGGCGTCGCGCGCGTCGTCCTCCTCGCGGGCGGTGTGTTCGGGTTCGAGGGCGAGGCCGGAGCGGTTGACGACGGCGGCGAGGGTCAGGCCCTGGACGACGAGGGTGAACACCACGACAGCGGTGGTCAGAACCAGGACCAGGGGCCGTCCGGCGAGCTTGGTGCCGTCGTCGGTGACCAGCGGGATGGACAGGGCGGCGGCCAGCGGCATGACGCCGCGGGTGCCGGCCCAGGTGACCACCCCGGCCACCCGCCAGGACAGCCGCCCCTGGGTGGGCTTGACCGCGCGGGTCAGCGGCAGCGTGGACAGCACCCGCACCGCGATCAGCACGGCGGCCAGGGCGAGCGCCTGGACCGGCCAGAGCCCGGTTCCGGCAGGCAGGTCGCGGACCAGGGTGGGCAGTTCCAGGCCGACGATGCTGAAGACGACGCTCTCCAGCAGGAACACCACCACCGCGTACACGGCGTTCAACTGCAACCGGATGTGCGCGTCGGTGAGCCGGTGGCCGGAACGGCCGAGCAGCACGCCTGCGACCACCACCGAGGTGACGCCGGAGGTGTGCACCGACTCGGCCAGCACGTACGCCGCGTACGGGGTGACCAGTGCGATCACCGTCTCCAGCACCGGGTCGGTGGTGCGGCGTCGTACCAGCCAGACGAGCCCGGCGACGGCTGCGCCGACCAGGCTTCCGCCCCCACCGAGCAGCAGGAACTCCCCGCCGGCTGCCGGCACGCTCACCGAGGCGCCGACGGCCACCGCGATGCCCACGGCCACCTTGAACAGCACCAGCGAGGTGGCGTCGTTGAACAGGCTCTCCGCCTGCACCAGCACCTGGACCCGCCCGGGCAGGGCGAGGCGGCGCCCGAGCGCGGTGACGGCCACGGGGTCGGTGCTGGACAGCACGGCGCCGAGCACGAAGGCCATCGCGGGCGGGAGCCCGGCGACGGCGACGGCCGTGAAGCCGACGGCGGCGGCGGAGGCGAAGACCAGGCCGAAGGAGAGGATGGTCACCGGGCGCCAGACAGTGCGCAGGTCGCGCAGCGACAGCTCCTCGGCGGAGGAGTAGAGCAGCGGCGGCAGGACCACCATGCCGATGATCTGCGGCGGGACGTGCAGGGCGGGGACACCGGGTACCAGCGCCGCCCCGACGCCGGCCAGGACCAGCAGCGAGGGCGCGGGCACGCGCAGGCGCCGGGCGAAGGTGGCCACGGCGGTGGCCAGAACCACCAGGACGAGAACGATCCCGACAACGTGCATCGGTGGTGAAGACCTCATCACGACGAGCGGGGTCACCGCCGCCCGATCGCCGCAGTCGTCCCCCGAGCCGACCAGACTTCCCGGCACACCTGCGGTCATCTTATCGGGACATTAGCGGGGAGCGGCAGGGCATATCCGCACGTCACCGGGAGCACGGTCGGCGCACACCGGGCGCGAGCACCGCGGCGGGTCTCCCGGTGCGCCTCCGTACGTGCAAGGACGACCATGGACACGAAGGCTGTCGAGCCGTCCCGGGTTCCGCCGGGCGGCTGGGAAGGACGGCGGCGGTGCCTCGTGGCCGGTTGCGGGTCTACCTCGGGGCCGCCCCCGGGGTCGGCAAGACGTACGACATGCTCGCCGAGGGCCAGCGGCGCGCTGCACGCGGCACGGACGTGGTGATCGCCTACGTCGAGGACTACGGTCGGCCGCTGACCCGCCGGATGGCCGAGGGCCTGGAGACGGTCCCCCGCCGCACCATGTCGTACCGGGGGTGTTCCTTCACCGAGATGGACCTGGACGCGGTGCTCGCCCACCACCCCCAGGTCGCCCTCGTGGACGAGCTGGCGCATACCAACGTCCCCGGCTGCCGGAACGAGAAGCGGTGGCAGGACGTGGAGGAACTGCTGGAGGCCGGGATCGACGTCATCTCCACGGTCAACATCCAGCACCTGGAGTCGCTGAACGACGTGGTCGAGCAGATCACCGGCATCCGGCAGCGCGAGACCGTCCCGGACGACGTGGTGCGCCGCGCCGACCAGATCGAGCTGGTCGACATGTCCGCCGAGGCCCTGCGACGGCGGATGGCGCACGGCAACATCTACCCGCCCGAGAGGATCGACACGGCACTCGCGAACTTCTTCCGCACCGGCAACCTGACCGCCCTGCGGGAGATCGCCCTGCTCTGGGCGGCCGACCGGGTCGAGGAGGCCCTGCTGCGCTACCGCCACGACCATGGCATCCAGCAACCATGGGGCACCCGGGAACGCGTCCTGGTCGCCCTGTCCGGCGGTCCCGAAGGCGACACCCTCATCAGGAGGGCCAAGCGCACCGCCTCCCGCGGGGCCGGCGGCGAGTTCCTGGCCGTCCACGTCACCCACGACGACGGACTGGCCAGCGCCTCCCCCCGGCTGCTGGCCCGCCAGCGCGCCCTGGTGGAGAGCCTGGGCGGGAGCTGGCAGACGGTGACCGGCGGCGATCCGGCGCAGGCGGTCCTGGCGTTCGCCCGGCAGGTCAACGCCACGCAGATCGTCATCGGCGCCACCCGCCGCAGCCGCCTCAAGGGCCTGTTCAGCCGCGGCACTGGCGAGACCATCATCGAGGGCTCCGGCGACGACATCGACGTCTACGTCGTCACCCACTCCGAAGCCGCCCATGGCCGGTTTCTGCACCGCCATCGGCCTCGCGAAGAGGGTTGACCACGACCTTTCCGGCCGAGGCGGGCCGCCTGCGGGAAACGTTTCGGACAACCGTTGGTCTCACGCGCGTGACGCCGCCGTCAAAGCCGCATCAAGGTTCCGATTCACCCGTATGGAACGCGTCAGGAAACGATGACGCGTTCCATGCGGGTGCTTTGCTGCCCTCTGCCGGTTCGTCCGCCGGCGCCGCGCACGCCTCCGGGTGCTGCCTGCGGCGTCCCCCACATCCCCCATCTGGTGGAACTCATGCTCGATCTTGTGTTCGTCGGCCTCACGGTTGCCGTGTTCGCCGTCATCGCCCTGGTCGCGAAGGGGGTGGAGAAGCTGTGAGCGCCGAGAATCTCGCAGGTCTCATCGTCGCCGTCGCGCTCGTCGGCTACCTCGTCGTCGCGCTGATCTTCCCGGAGAAGTTCTGATCATGAGTTCCACTCTCGCGGGCTGGATGCAGGCCCTCGCCCTCGTCGGCGCGCTGGCCCTGTGCTACCGCCCCCTCGGCGACTACATCGCCAAGCTCCTCACCACCGCCAAGCACCTCGGAGTCGAGCGCGGCATCTACAAGCTGATCGGCGTCGACGGTGACGCCGACCAGCGTTGGCCGGTCTACCTGCGCTCGGTGCTCGCCTTCTCTGCCGTCTCCGTCCTCTTCCTCTACGCCCTGATCCGCCTCCAGACGCACCTGCTGCTCAGCCTCGGCGTTCCGGAGATGGAGGCCCACCAGGCCTGGAACACCGCGATCTCGTTCGTCACCAACACCAACTGGCAGTCCTACAGCGGCGAGTCCGCGATGGGCCACCTGGTGCAGATGGCGGGCCTGGCGGTGCAGAACTTCGTCTCCGCCGCCGTCGGCATCGCCGTCATGGCCACGCTGATCCGCGGGTTCATGCGGAACAAGACCGACCGGGTCGGCAACTTCTGGGTCGACCTCACCCGCATCACGCTGCGCCTGCTGCTGCCGATCTCGATCGTGCTCGCCCTCGTCCTGGTGGCCAACGGCGTGGTCCAGAACTTCCACGGCTTCCACGAGGTCGCCAACCTGGCCGGCGACGTGCAGAAGATCCCGGGCGGCCCGGTGGCCTCCCAGGAGGTCATCAAGGAGCTGGGCACCAACGGCGGCGGCTTCTTCAACGCCAACTCGGCGCACCCCTTCGAGAACCCGACCGGCTTCACCAACTGGCTGGAGATCTTCCTGCTGCTGGTGATCCCGTTCGCGCTGCCGCGCACCTTCGGCAAGATGGTCGGCGACAACCGCCAGGGCTACGCGATCGTCGCCGTGATGGGCCTGTTCTGGGTCGCCTCGGTCGCTCTGCTGACCTTCGCCGAGTCGCAGCACCACGGCACCGCCCTGCAGGCCGCGGGCGGAGCGATGGAGGGCAAGGAGCAGCGGTTCGGCATCGCCGCCTCGACCCTGTTCGCCGCCTCGACCACGCTGACCTCGACCGGTGCGGTGAACTCCTTCCACGACTCGTTCACGCCGTTCGGCGGCGGCATCACGATCTTCAACATGATGCTGGGCGAGATCGCGCCCGGCGGTACCGGCTCCGGTCTGTACGGCATGCTGATCCTCGCCGTCGTGGCGGTGTTCGTGGCGGGCCTGATGGTCGGGCGCACCCCCGAGTACCTGGGCAAGAAGCTCGGCGGCCGCGAGATGAAGTTCGCCTCCCTCTACATCCTCACCACGCCGATCCTGGTGCTGGTCGGCACGGGTGTGGCGATGGCGCTGCCGGGTGAGCGGGCCGGGATGCTCAACTCGGGCGCCCACGGCTTCTCCGAGGTGCTGTACGCGTTCACCTCGGCGAGCAACAACAACGGTTCGGCGTTCGCCGGCATCACGGTGAACACGCCGTGGTACGACACCGCGCTGGGCCTGTGCATGGTGCTGGGCCGCTTCCTGCCGATCGTCTTCGTCCTGGCGCTGGCGGGTTCGCTCGCCCAGCAGCAGCCGGTTCCGGCCACTCCGGGCACCCTGCCCACCCACAAGCCGCTGTTCGTCGGGCTGCTGTCGGGCGTCGTGCTGATCGTCGTCGGCCTCACCTACTTCCCGGCCCTGGCCCTCGGGCCGCTCGCAGAAGGTCTCCACTGATGTCCACCACCCACAACCCCGCACCGGTCGACCACAGCACGACCCCCCACCGGGTCCAGAGCGGCCTTCTCGACCCCAAGCTCATCGTCACCTCGCTCCCCGACGCGGTGAAGAAGCTCGACCCCCGGGTGATGGTCAAGAACCCGGTCATGTTCGTGGTCGAGGTCGGCTCGGTGGTCACCACGATCTCCGCTATCGCCAACCCCAGCGTCTTCGCGTGGTCGATCACGGTCTGGCTGTGGCTCACCACGATCTTCGCCAACCTGGCGGAGGCCGTCGCCGAGGGCCGCGGCAAGGCCCAGGCCGACACCCTGCGCAAGACCAAGACCGAGAGCGTCGCCCGACGCCTCACCAACTGGCCCGCGACCCAGGACGAGGAGGAGGTCCCCGGCACCGCGCTCCAACTCGGCGACCACGTCGTCGTGGAGGCCGGGCAGACCATCCCGGGCGACGGTGACGTCGTCGAGGGTGTCGCGTCCGTGGACGAGTCGGCGATCACCGGTGAGTCCGCGCCGGTCATCCGCGAGTCCGGCGGCGACCGCAGCGCCGTCACCGGCGGCACCAAGGTGCTGTCCGACCGGATCGTGGTCAAGATCGCCTCGGAGCCCGGCAAGTCGTTCATCGACCGGATGATCGCCCTGGTCGAGGGCGCCGCCCGGCAGAAGACGCCGAACGAGATCGCGCTGAACATCCTGCTCGCCTCGCTGACCATCGTCTTCCTGGTCGCGGTCGTGACCCTGCAGCCGATGGCGACGTTCGCGGGTGCCCCGCAGTCGATGATCGTCCTGGTCGCCCTGATCGTGGCGCTCATCCCGACCACCATCGGCGCGCTGCTGTCCGCGATCGGCATCGCGGGCATGGACCGGCTGGTCCAGCGCAACGTGCTGGCGATGTCGGGGCGCGCCGTCGAGGCTGCGGGCGACGTCAACACCCTGCTGCTCGACAAGACCGGCACCATCACCCTGGGCAACCGCCAGGCCGCCGAGTTCCAGCCCGCCGAGGGCGTCGAGATCGGCGAGCTGGCGGACGCCGCCCAGCTCTCCTCCCTCGCGGACGAGACCCCCGAGGGCCGCTCGATCGTGGTCCTGGCCAAGACCGAGTACGGCCTGCGGGCCCGCGCCCAGGGCGAGCTCGCCCACGCGACCTGGGTCCCGTTCACGGCCCAGACGCGCATGTCGGGCGTGGACGTGGACGGTACGCAGATCCGCAAGGGTGCGGCCGGCTCGGTCGCCAACTGGGTCACCGAGAACGGCGGTTCGGTCGGATCGGACGTCGCACAGCTGGTGGACGGCATCTCCGCCGCCGGCGGTACGCCGCTGGTGGTGGCCACGAAGTCCGGTGACCAGGCTCCTCGTGTCCTCGGGGTGATCTACCTCAAGGACGTGGTCAAGGAGGGCATGCGGGAGCGCTTCGACGAGCTGCGCCGGATGGGCATCAAGACCATCATGATCACGGGCGACAACCCGCTGACCGCCAGGGCGATCGCGGAGGAGGCCGGCGTGGACGACTTCCTCGCCGAGGCCACGCCCGAGGACAAGATGGCCCTCATCAAGAAGGAGCAGGAGGGCGGCAAGCTGGTCGCGATGACCGGCGACGGCACCAACGACGCCCCCGCGCTCGCCCAGGCCGACGTCGGCGTCGCGATGAACACCGGGACCATGGCGGCCAAGGAGGCCGGCAACATGGTCGACCTGGACTCCAACCCGACCAAGCTGATCGAGATCGTCGAGATCGGCAAGCAGCTGCTGATCACCCGTGGCGCGCTGACCACGTTCTCGATCTCGAACGACGTGGCCAAGTACTTCGCGATCATCCCCGCGATGTTCGCCGGGGTCTACCCGGGCCTGAAGCACCTGAACATCATGGGCCTGCACAGCCCCCAGTCCGCGATCACCTCGGCGATCGTCTTCAACGCCCTGGTCATCATCGGCCTGATCCCGCTCGCCCTGCGCGGCGTGAAGTACCGGCCCTCCGACGCGAGTTCGCTGCTGGCCCGCAACATCGGGATCTACGGCGTCGGCGGTCTGGTGGTGCCGTTCGTCGGCATCAAGCTGATCGACCTGATCGTCCAGTTCATCCCCGGTCTGAGCTGAGAGAACGAGAACCATGCCCACCATCGTGCGCACCCACCTCACCGCGCTGCGGGCGCTGCTGGTGATGACCGTCCTGTGCGGCATCGCCTACCCGCTGCTGATCACCGGCATCAGCCAGGTCGCCTTCAGCGACAAGGCCAACGGCTCGATCGTGAAGTCCGACGGCAAGGAGATCGGTTCCAGCCTGCTCGGCCAGAACTACAACCTGCCCAAGGCCAACCCGGACGACCCGAAGGAGGAGCCCAAGCCGGACCCCAAGTGGTTCCAGCCCCGGCCCTCCGCCAACAACTACGCCGGCGACAACTCCGGTGCCAGCAACCTCGGCCCGAACAGCGACGACCTGCTCAAGGCCGTCAACGACCGCCGCGCCGCCGTCGCCGCCTTCGACGGCGTCGACCCGGCGAGCATCCCGGCCGACGCGCTGACCGCCTCCGGCTCCGGCCTCGACCCGCACATCTCGGTGGCCTACGCCAAGGAGCAGGTCAACCGGGTCGCCAAGGAGCACAACCTCCCGGTGGAGACGGTCGCCAAGCTGGTCGACACGTACAGCGAGGGCCGTTCCCTCGGCTTCCTCGGCCAGGAGGGCGTCAACGTCGTCCTCCTCAACAAGGCCGTCAGCGAGGCGAAGTGACCGCCTCGGCACGCTGAGGTTCCAAGCCGACCCGGGCGCGGTGCACACCATGCCGCACCCGGGTCGGTCACCCGTTCTCCCCGTCCGCCCGGCGGGGTCCCCCTCACCACCACCGGGCCGACATCACAGCCGTACCGGTCGCCCTTCGCCAGAAAGCGCAGCGCCCATGCCCCCTGACCTCGCCCCCGGCACCGTTCACCGCCGCGGACGGCTGCGGGTCTACCTCGGATCGGCCCCTGGTGTCGGCAAGACCTACCGGATGCTGGACGAGGCCCACCGCAGGCGGGATCGCGGCGCGGACGTGGTCGTCGGCTTCATCGAAACTCACGGGCGCAAGCACACTGCGGGAATCCTCGACGGACTCGAGGTGGTCCCCCGCCTCCGCCGGCACTACCGGGACACCGACTTCGAGGAAATGGACCTCGACGCGGTGCTCGCCCGCCGCCCGCAGGTAGCGCTGGTGGACGAGCTGGCGCACACCAACATCCCCGGCGGCCGCAACGCCAAGCGCTGGCAGGACGTCGAGGAACTGCTCGCCGCCGGGATCGACGTCATCACCACCGTCAACATCCAGCACCTGGAATCGCTGAACGACGTCGTCCAGAAGATCACCGGCATCCCCCAGCGCGAGACCGTCCCGGACGAGGTGGTCCGCCGCGCCGACCAGATCGAACTCGTCGACATGGCCCCGCAGGCACTGCGCCGACGCATGGCCCACGGCAACGTCTACAAGGTCGAGAAGGTCGACGCGGCCCTGTCCAACTACTTCCGCGTCGGCAACCTGACAGCACTTCGGGAACTGGCGCTGCTGTGGGTGGCCGGGCGGGTCGACGAGGGCCTGCGCGACTACCGCGCGACCCACAACATCGACCGCGTCTGGGAGACCCGCGAACGCGTCGTCGTGGCGATCACCGGCGGCCCCGAGGGCGAGACGATCATCCGCCGCGCCGCCCGGATCGCCGACCGCACCGCCGGCGGCGAGCTGCTGGCCGTGCACGTCTCCCGCAGTGACGGCCTGGCCGGCGCCTCGCCCGGGGCGCTCGCCCAGCAGCGGCAGCTGGTGGAGGACCTGGGCGGTAGCTACCACGTCGTCGTGGGCGACGACGTCCCCACCGCGCTGCTGGCCTTCGCCCGCGCGCACCACGCCACCCAGCTGGTGCTCGGCACCAGCCGCCGCGGCCGGATCAACCGCTTCCTCACCGGCCCCGGCAACGGCCAGACGACCATCGACGCGTCCGAGGACATCGACGTCCACATGGTCACCCACGAGTTCACCGGCCGCGGCCGGGTACTGCCCAAGCTCGGCCCCCGCCACTCCAAGCGCCGCACCATCGCCGGCTACCTGGCCGGCCTGGTGGTGCCCACGCTGCTGACAAGCGTGCTGTCCCAGTTCCATCACTCGGTTAACCTCACCACCGACGCGCTGATCTTCCAACTCGGTGTCGTGGCGGTCGCGTTGCTCGGCGGCGTGACCTCGGCACTGCTGGCCTCGCTGGTGGCCTCGCTGCTGCTCAACTACTTCTTCATCCCGCCCGTCCACACCTTCACCATCGACGAGACCAACAACTTCATCGCTTTGGTGGTGTTCGCGGTCGTCGCACTCACCGTCGCCACGGTCGTCGACCACGCCGCCCGCCTCACCACCCGGGCCGCCCGCGCCACTGCCGAGGCCGAGGCCCTCTCCACCCTGGCCGGTAGCGTGCTGCGCGGCGCCGACGCGCTGCCCGCTCTGCTGGGCAAGACCCGCACCGCCTTCGGCCTGGACTCCGTCTCCTTGCTGGACCGCGACGGAGGCACCATCGCGCGCAGCGACGCCGACGGCGAGCCGGCCGCGGACCGCACGGTCACCGAACTGCCGGCCGGACCGGACGCGCTGCTGGTCCTGGCCGGACGTCGGGTCTCCGCCGCCGACCAGCGCGTCCTGACGGCCTTCGCCGCGCACATCGCCGCCGCGCTGGAGCGCGACCGCCTCGCCACCGCCGCCGCCGAGATCGAACCGATCAAGGCCGCCGACAAGATGCGCACCGCCCTGCTCGCCGCCGTCAGCCACGACCTGCGCACCCCACTCGCCGCCTCCCTCGCCGCCGTCGGCTCGCTGCTCAGCGCGGACGTGGAGTTCGCACCCGCCGACCGCGACGAACTGCTCACCATGGCCAACGAGTCGCTGCTCAAGCTCACCGCGCTGGTGGACAATCTCCTCGACATGAGCCGCCTCCAGGCCGGTGCCCTCACCCTCCACCTGGAGGCCGCCCAGCTCGACGAGGTGCTGCCCCGGGCCATGGACTCCCTCGCCGATCCGGACGCCGCCGTCCAGCCGCTCGACCTGGACACGGCCCCGCCGGTGCTTGCCGACCCTCCCCTGCTGGAACGCGTCCTCGCCAACCTCATCGCCAACGCCCTGCGGCACAACGCCCCCGGCGCGCCCGTCCTGATCACCGCCAGTCACCACGCCGACCAGGTCGAGATCCGGGTGATCGACCGCGGCCCCGGCATCGCCCCCGAGGACCGCGACCGGGTCTTCCTCCCCTTCCAACGCCTCGGCGACACCGACAACACCACCGGCGTCGGCCTCGGCCTCGCGCTCTCCCGCGGCCTCGCCGAAGCCATGGGCGGCACCCTCGAAGTCGAGGACACCCCCGGCGGCGGCACCACCATGCTGCTCACCCTGCCCGCCGCCACGCACTTCGAAGAGGAACAGTGAGCCGCGTCCTGCTGGTCGACGACGATCCGCTGCTGCTGCGAACCCTGCGGATCAACCTCAGTGCCCGCCACTACTCGGTCCTCACCGCGCACAGCGGCCAGGGGGCACTCGACGTGGCCGAGCGTGAGCAGCCCGACGCCGTCCTCCTCGACCTCGGCCTTCCCGACCTCGGCGGCATCGACGTCCTGAAGGGCATGCGCGCCCACCTCGATGCGCCGATCATCGTGCTCTCCGGGCACACCGGCCCCGAGGAGATGATCCGCACCCTCGACGCCGGGGCCGACGACTACGTCACCAAACCGTTCGACCCCGACGAACTCTTCGCCCGGCTGCGGGCCGTCCTGCGCAGACCGCTCCACCTCGTCCGCGAACACAACCCCAGGATCGGCGAGTACGAGATCGACACCGATGCCACCACCGCCACCGGCCCGAACGGGCCCGTGCGGCTCACCCCCACCGAGTGGAAGATCCTCACCCTCCTGCTGGCCCATCCCGGGCACCTGGTTTCCGGCCGGCAGATCCTGCGCGAGGTCTGGGGCCCCACCGCCGAGGAGCAGAGCCACTACCTGCGCGTCTACGTCGCCGGCCTGCGCCGCAAACTCGAACCCGACCCCGCCCACCCCCGCCACCTGATCACCGAAGCCGGCATGGGTTACCGCTACGAGCCCTGACCCGCCCGCGGGGGCATCAGCTGCGGAGGCAGCGGGCTGAACACGTACGGCCCTTCGGGCAGGTCGATGGTGTTGGTGCAGCCGAGGGCCTTCTCGGCTGCCCGGTGGGCGAACGCCACCGCCAGCTCCGCAGTCTTCTGCCGGCCCGGGGCGGGGTCGGAGTTGCCCCTGGCGTTCTGGACCGCGGCCGTCGCCACGTAGTACCAGGTCCGCTGTGTGCCGTCGGTGGGTGATCCGGCGACGCAGGTGAACCGGACCACGGCGGCGCGGTCGTCGCCCTCACCGCCCGGGAACGCCTGAGCGTCCTCCGGTACTTCCTTCCGTTCAAGGGTGGTTTGATCCTTTTCGTCGCTCGCGCCGTCCACCCTGACGCTCAGGTCCCGTTGGTGCTCGCCGTCCACGGAGCACGCCAGCAGATCGGGCAAGTGTGTCCTCCCCGCCAGGAACGTGGTGTCGACCCGGACCTGTCGGGTGGACCCCAGGGACGCGGCGAAGCGCGGGTCGTCGAGGGTTCCCCGGCACTCTCCGTGGGAGAGGTCCACGGCCGGCGGGTGCTTCACGCCTTGGTCGAGGTGGCGGTGCCAGCCGATCAGGCCGGCGCCGAGGACGAGCACGACTGCAGCGGACCCTACCGTCCATCGGAGCCGTTTCACTAGCATCCCGCAATCACCTCGTTCGGCAGGGCGGACCTGGCGATGTCCTCGAAATCGGCCCGGTCCGCCTCCGGTCGACCGACCCGGACGGCCTCGCCCGGCACGACCCGCAACAGCACGTGGTAGAACAAGCTGGGGCGAGGACAGTACTCCACGACGGCGGCGCCCCGCGCCCAGGCGGCCGAGGAGCTGCCGACCCCGAAGCTCTCCGCACCGCTCTGCTGGGCCAGCTCGGGTGGCAGTACGGCGCGTCCCACGTGGCGGTCGGTGGTGACGGTCAGGGCGGTCCGGCCGTCCACCCGGATCGTGCAGGACTCCGACGCCCCCTCATCGCCCGAACCGTGAACCCGCTCCTGGACGTCCTGCCGACCCGTGGGCAGCAGCCGACCGAGCGGTGTGTCGGGCCCCGTGGGCAGTCTGCACAAGGACGTGGCCCTGCTCCGGTCCTCGTCCGGTTCGTGCGCCCGCCAGTCCAGATAGCCGACGACCCCGGTCGCCGTGAACACGGCCGCCAGTCCTCCGGCGAGCAACGCCACCTCGTACCGCCGTACCCCGCCACCCCTTCCCCCCGGCCGTGCGGTTCGCCACGGCACCCGCCGCGCCGCCCTGCACGGCACTGTGCCCGGCGTTGGCGGCGAGGTCATTGATGTCCTTCCCGCTCAGACCGCTCCCGACAGCCGCGTCCCGGACGGCTTGAGCCGCGCTGTTCCCGCTGGCGCTGCGGCCGGAATCCCACTGTTGACCGGCCACGTCTTGCGCCACCGCGAGGGTGTCCTTGTGCGTGCTGTCCACGATGTGGCCCAGCGCTTCCAGGATTCCCGTGAGCGGCTGGTAGCCCGCTGCACCGTCCTGGCCGACGATGTTGAAGATTCCCCGTTTGTCGCCCCCGAAGTCGGGCCAGAACGGCCTCGTCCGGTTGGTGTCCTTGGCATCGAGCTGGAGGACGTGCTCGGCGATCGGGTTGAGGAAGTGCGGGTCGTAGTTCCCGGTCCGCAGGATGCCCGCCAGCACCTGGTACCCGCGGGGGATGTAGGGCCTCGTGCCCATCCCGACCGGCGGCTCCTCGGACAGCAGCTCGGCGCCTGCCTTGCGCAGGTCGGCGGCCCATTGGTCGGACAGGTGCGGCTGGTTGGAGGTTCGGGTGGCCGTGGCCAGGGTGGTGCCGAGGTTCTTCTGCAGGTCCTGGTACTGCTGCAGGCGGGCGTCGCTCACGCCCCCGACGCCGGAGTCGGCGCCGACCATGTTGTCCCAGAAGACCAGCAGGCCCTTCGGTCCGACCGTCTCGTAGAACCTGGTGGTGAACACCGGGTCACCGCCGTGGGCGGCCAACAGGCTGTTGAGCTCCAGGAGGTCGGGATCGGTGAGCTTCTTTCCCTTGGCCGCCAGCTGGGCGGCACGCTTCGCGTCCGCCTCGGGGCCGCCTCCGACTGCCTGGGCGTTGAAGGAGCCGTCCTTGTCGGTGGTGGCGTCGGCGCGCAGGGCGAAACAGGCCCGCTGGTCGGCCTCGGTGGCCTCCCTGAGAACGTTCCCGATCCGGCGCTGGAAGCCCTCGGCCTTGGCACGGCACTTGTCCTGGTAGGTCCGCGATGCCTCCGGGTCGTGCACGGTCGCTTTGTCCGGCGCCGGCCAGTTGACCGTGCCGCCGTCCGGGCTGACGGTGTATCCGGCCGCCGTGACCTCCGCGACGACCGCTGCGGCCTTGTCCTTGGCGGCCTGGATGTCCCTGGCCGCCTCGCCCAGTACGGAGGCGATCGCGGCGGCCTCGGTCGCAGCGGCGCCAAGCTGGTCGTTGCCGCGTTGGAGGGCCGGTTTGGCCAGCTCCGAGCTCTTGCCGGTCCAGCCCGAGCCGTTGACCTTGGCGACGACGACGCTGTTCCACTCGCCGTCCATCGCCCTGAGCTTCGTCGCGATCTGCTCCCAGGAGGTGGCGGCGGCGGTGAGCACGTCCACCTTGGCGTTGCTCAGATCGTGCAAGTCGACCATGGTGTACGTCCCCCGTCAGCCCTGGAATCCGGCGGCTGCGGCCGAGTTGGTGGACTGGTAGTTGTTGACGCTCGCCCGAAGGTTCTGGGCGAGCCCGCCGATGACCTTGGTCAGTGCCTGGATCTGCTTGTCCCAGGTGGTCGACGCTTCCTTGCACGCCGCCCCCACACCGAAACCCGGGAGGCCTCCGGCAACCGCCGCCATCTTCTGGTCGGCCCCCTGGCATTCGCCGCTCAGGCGGCAGTTGATCTGCTCGGCGTCCGTGGCGGCTGCCGTCAACTCCCCAAGCTTGACCGAGAATCCGCCGCCTCCGCCGCCACTCGGTGCGTCGGCCGAGTCGAGCCGGGTCCGGGCCGTCTCCTGGCGTTGGGCCTGGGCCGTCAGATTGCCTTCGGCATCGTAAGCCCACGGATTCATCATCCGGTCGAACGCGGTCGAGCGATCGGACATCGTTCTGCACACCCCCACTTCACTGCCGGAGCTCAGCCCCGGCACCCCCCAATGAAAAACCGCCCGAGCGTACCGGCGGGTAACAACCATCGGCGCCCGACCCGCGGAATCACAACGGATCATTAATGCGCGTCGCGTTCGTCTGGATCCCGCGGATCCGGAGCCCCGTCTGCGCTTTCCATACAGGCCCCTGACGTCGCGCTGCCTTGCCCACGACACAGCCAGGCGGCAAGGGTGGAGCAGACCCGGCAACCACCGTTGCAATGAAGGGAATTCGATGGTTTCCCGCACAGTCTCCCGCTTCACCGTAGCCGCGCTCGGCGCCGTGACCGCCGCCGCCCTACTGGCCGTCGGCGCCGCACCGGCGAGCGCGGCCACACCGGACGCACAGGCCAACGGCGGCGGCTTCCGAACCGTCACGACGGGCGAGGGCCTCGCCGCGGACAGCCCCGCCGCCCGCGCCCTCGCCGTCCACCTCCGCACCCCGGCCAACACCCTGTGCACGGGCACCTGGACGCACGCGGTCTCCACCGTCCAGTTCCAGCGCTCGCCGGGCGGCACACTGGCCTGGAGCTTCAAGCTCTCCAACACCGCGAAGGCCGCGCTCGGACCGGCCGTGACCGTGACGATGCCGTACTCCTACGTCAACGGCCGCGCCATCAACCCGCCGTACCACCCGCACACCGAGCCGAACTGGTACAACTTCCACGGCAGCCTCAACAGTTACCAGTTCATCGGCGGCGGTGGCGGTGGCACCATCCAGACCGGCAACAAGGTCACCTTCTACTGGTTCCTCAAGGGCTCCAAGCCGAACACTGCGGCCGACCGTTACATCACCTGCCAGGTCCCGACGCCCGGCAGCGCCTGACCGGCCGGCGGAAGACGAGGAGGGACACAGCGATGCACGGTCTCGGCAGGCAGCGGATCGAGGTCCTGGACAGGCAGTACGAACTGACGGTCCATTCCCTCACCCGGACGGCGGAGGAGTTCACCGTGACGTACTCCGTCACGCCGCCCCTCCCGGACGACGCCCCTCCCGTCTCCTCCGCCGCCCCGCCGCTGTTCCTCTGGTTGGAGGCCACGGACGACCTCGGCAACCACTACACCGACTACGGCGGCGCCCACGGGCTGAGCACCGACGGGCTACGAACGGAGGGCACCATCTCCGGGCAGCCCGCGGTCGCCGCCAAGGCCGACCGACTCACCGTGAAGCTGGTCTTTCTTCAGGGGCCGTCGGAACACGGCTACGAGTTCTCGCTGCCACTGCCGGACGAGACCTGAGGCCCCGGTCCGCAGCTCACCGCCGCCCGGCTCAGGCGAACTCGCGCAGGCGGGGCCGTACGCCCGACGCGGTCAGGGCGAGCGCCGCCGCCAGCGCCGCCGCGCCCAGGCTGGCCGTGACGGCGTCGAGGTCGTCGTCGGTGGTGGCGACCGCGGTCTCGAAGGCGCGCTGGTTGATGGCCTGGGTGTCGTCGAGGGCTGCGCTGAGCGCGTCGAAGTCGGCGTTGGACTGGCCCGGGGTGAGGCCGGTGTCGAAGGTGACGGCCTCCTTGAGCTTGCCCTGGGCGTTCAGCTCGCGGATCCTCCGGTCGTCGCGCTGGTACTGCTGGAAGGCGGCGAGCACCCGCTCCGCCGCGTCCTGCTCGCCGGGGAAGGTGATGTTGCGCAGTTCGTCGCCGAGGTACCCGCCGAAGCCCACCTGGCCGTGGTCGGCCCGGTGCCGGTCGGCCGGCACGGCGAGCTTGTCGTTGTACGTGGCGAGGGTGGCGCCGTCGACCCTGGCGAAGGCCTGGGTCTTGTCGAGGTAGCTCTGCTCGTAGGCGGCCGCCCGGGCGGGGTCGGTGAGGTAGCGGCTCTCGTCGGCGTTGAGGTCGTATGCCACGGCGCGGGCCCGGCTGAGGGCGATCACCGAGTCGAAGGAGTTGCTCTTGGCGACCACCAGGTGGTGGTCCGCCCGGGAGGCCAGCGTCAGCGCGGTGATCAGCCCGGCCAGGGCGAGCAGGGTGGCGGCGACCAGCGGCACGTTCGCCAGCCGCCGGAAGCGCACCGCGAGCAGTCGCTGCAGCAGCCCGAGGGCGGCCAGCGCGAGCAGCCCGAAGACCAGGATCGTCCACCACCCGCCGGCCAGGGCGTCGCGCTGGTCGCCGTAGTTGTGATCGACGACGGACGCGTTGGCCTTGGTCACCTCGTCGACGGCTGGCAGCAGCCGCTGGCGCAGCAGGTCGGTGGCCTGGCGGTAGGCGGCGAGGGCGTCCGCCGAGGGCCGGCCGGCCTGAGCGTGGGCCTGCTCCTCCAGCAACTGGGCACGGGCCACCTGGGCCTCGTACTGGCCGAGCTCACCGATGACGGTCTGCACGGCCCGCTGCCCGGCGGCATCACCGGCTACCGCCTCCGCGACACGCTGAAGGTCGTTGTCGGCCTGGGTGCGGCGCTGCTCGTAGGTGTCCAGGGTCTGCTTGCGCAGCGCCGTGTAGTCCGGGTCGGCGCCGAACAGCAGCAGGTTGGCGGCCTGGGCGTCCATGTCGTTGAGCGCGAAGTAGAGGTCGGCCGAGCGCACCACCTGCGGGGCGGCCCGGTGTCCGATCACGTCCGCGCCGTCCCGGGCGCCACCCAGGACGCTGCCGGTCGCCGCGCCGGCGGCGAGCAGCGCCACCAGGCAGAGCCCGGTGAGTCCGCGCACCAGACGCGGGGTGTTCCACCAGGCCCGGCTGCGCCAGGAGCGCGCGGGCCGCTGATGGGGGGCGCGCGGCGCGGGGAGTGGAGCGACTGTCTCCGGTCGCGCCTTCTCCGACGCGACCGTCTTCTCCTCGACAGCCGTACCACCCGACGTACCCGCTGGCATCGCCGCGCGCCCCCTCCCCCTGTTTCACTGGCCGCCGAATCTTCCCCGGAGGAACCCGCCGGGGTCGGGATTCGGCCAACGGTTCGCCGTCAGGCCCCACGCCCGGGCGGCGAACCGTTTCCTCGCAGATCACGCTAGGCGTGCTCGAACATGCGCCCGCCCGCCTTGACGGGTCCTTGACGCCCTCGACAGCCGTCTTGACGAAGCATTGTCGCCACAGGTCAGGGCTGGAACCGTACGCCTGGTCCCCCCGGCCGATCCGCAGTGCGCGCAGCAGCTCCGACTCGGTGTCGGCAACGAGAACGCCGCTCACATGCTGCGGCCCCCGAGGCCCGCCGTCCGCACAACCGGACGCCGGGCCGCGAGGGCCACGGGAGTTCACCCGGTGCCGGTGGCACGCGGCACCGGGTGGGTCTACGGAGTCAGCTCTGCCCGGCCTTGCGGCCGTGGTTCGCCTTCTTCTTCCGCCGGGCCTTCTTCTTGCGGGCGCGCTTGGACATCGTGCTCTTTCTCGTGATCGTCAGGCTGGGGCGTCGGGTTGGTGCGGTTCAGACGGCCTGGCCGACCAGCTGGTCGGCGAGCTTGGCCAGCCGCTTCACCGAGCGCTCCTCCTGGACCGCCGCCGCGGTCGGCGCGATGACGCCGCCGTCGAAGTAGGCGCCGTTGGCGACGACCGTCCCAGGCAGGCAGAGCCGCACCACGGCCGCCGCGCCCTCGGCGGCAGGCGCGCCGACCCGCCCGTACAGCGGCAGCAGCGCCGTGTCGCACAGACCCGGGTTGAGGCTGACGGCGGTGATGCCGGAACCGGCCGGGGCCATCTCGGCGGTCGCCATGGTCAGCGCCAGCTGCGACTGCGCGTACGCGGCGATCCGCGAGTACTTCTTCACCCGGTGCGGGTCCGACCAGTTCATCGACGCGGTGCGGTGCAGCGGGGAGGAGACGTTGACGATCCGCGCGTCGCCGGCCGCCGAGAGCGGGGCGCGCAGCAGCTTGGACAGCAGGTGCGCGGCGAGGAAGTTGACCTGCAGCGAGACCTCGTTGCCGTCGTCGGTCAGCGTGCAGCGCTCGGGCGCCATCACGGCGGCGTTGTTCACCAGCAGGCCCAGCGACGGGTAGTGCTCGACGACCGTGCCGGCCAGCACCGCGACCTCGGACAGCTTGGTGAAATCGGCTGCCAGTTTGACGAGTTGATCGCGGCGGGCGCCCGCGTCAACCAGACGCTCGACGGCGCCCTCCGCCTCGACGGTGGTGCGCGCATGGACGAGCACCGTCGCGCCGTGCCCGGCGAGCAGCCGGGCGGTCTCCCAGCCGATGCCGGAGGAGGCGCCGGTGACCAGGGCGGTGCGGGCGGACAGGACGGATTCGGACATGACTCATCCAGGGTGGGAGGGCACCCGCGGGGTACGGCGACGACACGGCGCGAGGCCACGCGCTCCGGGGCCGCCCGCGCGACAAGGGTGTGAAGCGATGAACCGCCCGTCCCCCGCGCTCGGAGCCGAGCACGGCAGGGGACGGGCAGGGACAATCGACACGGACGACGGTGAACGGAACCGGGCCCGTGCGTTCGGCCGACGACCAGCGGGAAGGAGCTCGGTCCTACCGGACGGCGGTTGCGACCGCGACAGCGACGATCCGCGGCCGACTATGCGGCGGGCGGTCGTGATGGCGTGTCGAGCGGTGCATGCGTCCCATCAAAACCTGCCCGGACGCCCGGGGCAAGCTCGTTCACCCTCCCTGACGAACCCCTGACGCACTGCCGACGAGGCGTTGACACTCCTACCCCCCAACCGCCCTTGAACTTCCGGCACATTCGCCAAGGTTCCGTCAACAAGAGCTGTGACACCACCAGGCTTTCGTCAACGAGCCGACGCACGATGGTCGCGGCCTGCCTACTGGACGGATGTCCCGAACCGCCCTTCCCGCCACCGCCTGGTTCACCCCCGAGTTGCCCGGCGCGAGCCTCCTTGCCGCCCACGTCGAACGGAGTGCCCACGGCGGCTGGTGGACGGACGACCCCGGCGCGGTCCGGGCGCTACTGGTGCACTGCGGGCCGGAACGACTGCTGCGCGGGGACCCCGACCGCCTGGACCCAGGCGTCCTCGCCCGTTTCGGACGAGGACAGTTCCACGCGCCGGACCGCTTCCTCCCCCTGCTGGGCCGTACCTTCGCCCACATCACCCCGTGGGTCCGCGTGCTGCACGTCCACACGGAGCGGCCCCGGCCCGTGTCCCGGCACACGGCAGCCTGGGTACGCCCGCTGCACGCCACCGACGAGCCATGCCTTGATCGCCTCGCCCGTCGCACCAACGCCTCCGTAGCACGCGCGGGCGGCCCGCACTGGATCGCCGAGACCTGGGGTGGCCATCGCGCGCTCACGACCAGCGGCTTCGCCTGGGGCGCGTTCCTCGGCCCGTACCTGGCCTCACTCGCCTGCGGCTACCTCGTCGGACGCGACCACCTCGACATCGCCGTGGCGACCGACCCGGCCTTCCGCCGGCTCGACCTCGCACTCGCCTGCGTCCACGCCGCCACCGCAGCCGCCCACGCACTGGGACTGACTCCAACCTGGTCAGCACCCCGGAACAACCACGCCAGCCGAACCCTCGCCGTGGCGGCGGGATTCCGGCCCGTGCGCCAAGAGGTGGCGTACTGGGCGGGCCCGACCCTTACCATCTGACAGCGCGCGTTCGGCAAGGCACCGGGGCCGTCTAATGCACAGGGTCCTAACAACTTCCCCTGCCAGAGCGGACGCGGACCCACCTAAATCTGACGCTACATCAGATTGGTGTGCGCTACCGAATCGGCGCCGCGCAGCTCCGGAGGTAGTAGCTCATGACCTGCCACTGCGTCGACCCCGTTCGACACGAGCTGATCGCGACCTGGGGGAACGGACGACAGTGGCCTCGCTGCCTGCCTCGCCCCGCTCCCGTCCGGTACGGACACAGCCGCCGTCCAACGCCTGGTCCGTGCCCTCACTCACCTCTCGAAAGCGGCCTGGCGCACGCGCACCCACTCGGCCGGTGCCGCCGCCTCCATGGAACCCAACACCGAGGGCTGGCGGCGCGAGCAGGAACGGAAGTCCTGAGACGAGGTCGCCGACGCCCATCGCTCCCTCCGGCAGGACCCTTTCAGTCCGGCTACGAAGACTGCCCGCCATGACCAACGGCGACGGGTGAGAGCAGTGTGTACCTGGGTTGAGCGAGGTAGAAAATTCGATTCTTCTCGTCGGTGAGCACAGGGCCAAACACAACTGACTTGATGTACAGCGCTTGAACCGTCTCTACTTCGTGACGCGTCACCGACGGGGCTCACCAAGCGGAGGTCCAACGGCCTGGACGTACGGCGGCAGCTCCAGGAGACTCTCGCGCCGCTCGACGACCGATCCCGTGACTGCCGCAACCGAGACTATGGCGCTGATCTCGAAGGCGATGCTGGCATCGTTCGAGCTGCGCGCGGCAAAGACGAGCCGGTCCGCTCCGTCGGGCAGTGCGCCGTCGGCCGAGTGAAGATCCCAGAAGATCCCGCATGGCTCGATCCGGCCCGCGACGAGATAGGGCGCGAAGTGCGCCTCCGGACCGGCCGGGCCGTGACTGTCGAACTCCTCGCGCTCCAGCTCGGCGGCCGGCGAGAGGCTGAAGCAGTCGGTGAACAGCCGGGTCTCCAGAACCGACCGCGGGAACCCGGACACCACCTCGACATCCTCCGCCGCGGGCGTGATCCTGAGCCGGGTCCAGCGCAGCGCGACCGCGTCGGAGATGCGCACTCGAAGACCGCAGGAGATGAGAAGCACACCATCGGTACGGTGAACGGGCCGGAGTCGACAGACCCGGAAATCGACCTCATCCTCGACGGCCGGCCCGGAACTCATCCGCTCCACACCGCGCACGCTCGGTTGCTGGCGAGGCACGAGCGCCCGAGGCTCATCGGCGAGTGGGACGTGCATTCCTTGGACCCAGATATGGTTCATCGATCGGCCCCCAGCGCGCCCATGTACACGAACGGCGCCCAGTAGTGGGGGTGAAGCGCTTCCTCTGCGAACCTTGACCGAGTCCATCCGAGCGCCTCGGCCATTGAGGCGCCGGTGTTGATCCGCCGTTCATAGAGGGTCGTCAGGAATCGGGCGGCCGCTGAGTCGTCGACTGGCCACAGCGATCCCGTCACACCGGACGCGCCCGCGGTCAGGAACGCCGAGGCGAGGCTCTGGGTGTGGCCGCCCTGGTGTGCCGCGGCGTCAGCCGTCTCGCAGGCGCTGAGGACGACATGGGCAGTGTTGAGGGGCGTCACCGCTATCTCGAAGGCGAAGACAGGCCGGTCCGCGAGTAGCAGCCGTGACAGGAGCGGGGCGGCGGGTTCGAAGGCGGCGTGGCAGGCAAGGTGGAGAACGTCGTTGCGGGCTGCGGAATCGAGCAGGTCAGCCGCAGTGGCCGGCGGGTCAAGGACGATGTTCGGGGACTCGAAGTGCGCGCTGATGTCCCGCAGTTCCGCCCGGACATGGGTGAGTTCCGAGGACGAGGAGTACGAGACGACCGGCGCTCCCAGTCCGGTCCAGTGCGACGCCGCGCTCAGAGGGCGATCGTGGCCGCCCTTGCCCGCCCGCAGATCGGCCGCTCGGGTGCCGTAGGCCACGGCCTTGCCGCGGAGCGGGCCCATGGCGTGGAACGGCAGGCCTTGCAGTTCCGCGCACGGGACGATCACCAACGCCTCGGCCTCTGCGACGAGCCGGCCCACCGGCGCGAGAAGTCGTCGGGCCGACTCGTCCAGGGCATCGGTCGGAAGTAGGCCACGGCATTCCCGGGCGGCGCTCATCGCCAGCAGTCTCAGTTCAAGCCTGGACACCCCCAGCGGCTCACAGACCAGCGATTCCGAGGTCGTTGCGAACACGCAGATGCGTTCGCCGATCGCGGCATAGGAGAGCAGCAGCGTGCCCGGGTCGATCGCACCGCGCAGGTCCGCCGTCCACCCGTCGACCAGCTCGCGAGAGGATGCTCGCGGCCGGGGGATCCGGCCGAGCATGTCGTTCCGGAACAGCAGCCAGTCGGCTCGGTCCTGGCATTCGGCCAAGGCTGAGCGGTCTCCCGTGGCGAGCGCGCCGCGGGCGTCTTCGACGAGCTGCGACGCCTCGGCGACGATCTCGTCGCGAACGCCGTCCCTGAGCGCCGACTCGTAGGCTTCGTCGTCCCTGGGCAGCAGCGCCGATCCGGATCTCGCCATCTCCCAGGCCACCAAAGCGGAAGCGGGCCGGCCGGCCTCGATCAGTGCACTGATGGACGTGCTGAAAAGCACGTCATGGCGATCACGGGCTCTGCGCCGGAACCGGGTGGAGGAGTATGAGGAGACGTCCTCCGCAGCACGAATCACCGCTTCCAGATAGCCGTCCGCAGCAGCAGCGGCGCCGGACCGGCGGTGTATGAGATCGGCCCGCACGAAAGCGGGCGCGGATAGGAATTCTCCGGGATCGGATTCGAACCAGGCTTCCGCCTCCGCGAGGGCCTCTTCGACGCGGCCCAGCTCACTGAGACAGAACACGGTCTCCGACCGGATCCGTATCGCCCACAGCCTGTCCGTGGTACCCGCTCCGATGCCGCGCAGTGCCACGGTCGCGCGATCGAGTTCTGGCAGCGCCTCGGCCTGCAGCCCGAGCAGACGAAAAATGGTGGCCCGCCCGTAGTGGATCGCGAGGAGCGCGCCGGCGTCACGGTGCTCGCGTTCGGCTTCGGCGGCGCGCTCGAGTGCCGCCAAGGCATCGTAGAGGCGGTCCATTGCCTTCAGAACGTCGCTGAGGGCCACGTAGGCGCGCGGCAGGCGGTGCGGAGCGCCAACCCCGTGCAGGACGGCGATCGCCTCCACGACCATGCCAAGACGTCGTTCCAGTGCCTCGCCGCCCTCGCTCGCCCGGGCCAGGCTGAGCAGGCTTTCCGCCAGCAGAGCCGTCGGCTCCACACGGCGGAGCTCCGCTACGGACTGACGCAGGCCCTCCGTCAGCAGTTCCTCGCTGAGGCTCCCCCCTCCCAGTACAGGCCGGAGCAGGTTCTGCGGCAGCACAATGACGGGCGCGCCGACACCGATGGTCAAAAAGGATTCTTCCTTCATGACTAGCGAGACGAACGGGCCGTCGAGGCGGACCCGCGCCAGCTCCGCCGTGAAGTCGTCCTGGGAGGTCACCGACCCTCCTTGAGTTCCCAGAGTGTGAGGAGCATGTGTTTGGCGACCACGTTCTCCCGGTCCTGTTCCAGCACTTCAAGTGTTGCCGAGACCGCGGCACGGAAATCTCCCGTCCACAGGTGGATCAGTCCGGTATAGGCGAGGGCGGTCATATCGTCAGGACGGAGCGATCGATAGCGGTTCATCGCCGGCAGGGCGGCGAATGGGCGGCCCAGGACCAGTTCGAGCAGGGCGATCTCGTAGTGCGGTCTGGGCCCGGTGGGCTCGAGGTCCCCAGCCATGCGCAGGGCCTCGACGGCTTTGAGGAGATCGTTCCGCTGAGCATCGCTCAGCGTCTCAGGGGGCAGCAGGAAGCCGGGGGCCGCCGCTCGGTAGGCCATACCCAGGCCGAACCACGCGCGGGGCGAGTACTGGCGCCAGGCGAGGACGGAGACCAGGAGGTCGATCGCAACGCCCCGATCCCCGGCAAGGAGTCGCTTGAGCCCTCTGTCGAGCCGGTCGGCGATCACTTCCTCGGACGGCTTTGCCCCATCCGAAGCCCGGAGCCGGTACTCGGCCAGAACGCCGCCAACGCCTTCGCGGTCTCGCTCCCGGGCCCGCTCGAAGCAGACCGTGCTCTGCTCCGCGCTCAGCGGCGCGAGGTCATCCCCGAGCTGGAACAAGGCCATTGCACGCCGTGTCGCGTCCTCACCCGCGTCGTCGACCGCCTTGGTGAGGGTGTCGACCGCGGCCCGGTACTCGCCGAATTCCACGTAGAGATCGACCAGGTGGCGCTTGGGCAGGGCGTGGCTGAAACCAGTCGCGACCGCGCGGAGCAGGTGCTGTCTGGCCCGCTCCCGGCGTCCGAGCCGCCGTTCCAGCTCGAATGCATGTAGGTGCAGGTCGCAGAGGCCGGACAGCAAAGTGGTTGGGGTGGTGTCGCGGTCGGCCTCGAAGCGCTCGACAGCCCGGAGAAAGACCAGGCGCTGCGCCGTCGCTCCCAGTGCGATCTGACGCTCGACCCCGCTCAGGGCGTCTTCCAGGCCGACACCCGTGCCCAGCGCCCGGACCGCGGCCGCCAAGGCGGAACCGACCGACAGCCTGATCCGGCCAGACCGGACCGCGTCCTCGTCGATGCCGCCGAAGGCCGCGAGGAATTCCCACTCGGGCGTGGAACGGCCCTCGTCAGGCGAAGTGCTCATAGTCAACATCGCCAAGGAAGACGGCCGACAACTGTTCCGATGGCAGCCGCGGGAGCGGCGGACTCCCGTCCAGCCGGGTATCGAGCGTCGCCCGCCGCAGCAGTCGCCGCCGGACACCCTTGGCCCGGAACAGCGGCGTAAGGTCGCCGTGCCCGACCACCTGGGTCCCGATGTTGCGCGACGCGGTGACCCGCAACCCGGCTCGGCCGGTGGCCCCGGGCACCGCCGCCTCGGTGCTGAAGTCGATCCCACCCTGCCCGGCGCCGGAGACGAGCACCGTGCCCTGCCCTGCCCGGATGACCTCGGTGACGACCACCAGGTCGTCCTCCCAGTCACCCGCGTCGTTCAGAGCCAGGATCTCTGCCTCCAGAGCGAGCAGATCCTCGATGGCCTCGACCGCACAGTCCTCGGCCTGGAACCACACCGCCGCCTCGCGCGAGAACGTGATGGAGACCGTCGCCCCGGCCGGAGCCGTCCACGAACCCGATGTCGCTACGGCCGCCCCACCGACCAACACCTCGACCCCGCCCGCCGAGGCGTACTCGATCGTCCCGATCGCCTCGCTCCCCCTCGACTCGAAGCGCACCCCGAAGTCGGCGAGCCCGCCCAGCCGGTCGAACTGGTACCCGGCCATTCGCCCGACATCACCGAGCCTGATCCGGGCCGTGGGAAACCACGTGGCGGAGTAGCCGAACCGTTCCCGGAGTTCTTTGGTGTAGCGCGCACTGACGCTCATAACTCCGACCTCTCTGCGGCCACAGACGCCCCCTGACGGTGAGTCAAGGCCGCCATGCTACGGCAACCGGGCTCACGGACGAAGCAATCGCGGGGGGATCGGGGCCAGCCTGCGTGGCCCCAGCTCTGGTATCCGTGGTATCCAACGTCAACGTCTGGGACGTCACCGACCCGATCCGCGAACTGGTCCGCTCGGAACGGGTGGTGGACGCCGACCGGCTGGCCGACCCGGGCGTCCCGCTCGGCGAGGTGGAGCCCCGTCCCACCGGGACGCCGTCGCGCGGCGTCGGCCGTGATGCCTCGATCACGCCGGGCGCCGCCGTGCCGTGACCTATCGGCCCGCCCGCAGGCCCGCCCAGGCCCTTCCGCCAGGGGAGAGGTCGCCGCCCAGGGCCTCGACCAGGCGGCGGGCGCGGGTGTCCTCCGCGAGCAGGGCCCGGGCCAGGTGCTCGGTGCCCTGGGCCGCGACGCCGGACAGGTAGGTCTCGACGGAGCGCGGGTCGGCGGGCAGCGACACCCCGCCGGCGTCGAGGAGGGCGTGGAGGCGGGCGTAGTCGAGGCCGAGGCCGGCGAGCAGTTCGCCGCCGGCGCGGTCCACGCCCGCCCGGGGCTCACGGCGGGTCACTTCATGGACGGCCAGCAGCGCGAGCAGGACGTGCTCGGTGCCGGGCGTACGGCGGCCGAAGCGCAGGGCCTGGGCGTCCGCCTCCAGCCGGATCCAGGCTCCGCGCCCCGCCGTCCCCGGCCGCAACAGCCGCTTCCAGCGCGGGAGTCGGTGGCTGCGGCGGGTGAGCAGCGCCTCCCGGGTGGGGTGCAGCAACGGGTCGAGGGGGTCCGGGCGCTCGCCGCCGGCCTGCGGCGCGGCCGTGCCGGGACGGTCCGGTACGGCCTGTGGCGCGGCGCCGCCCAGGACCGCGGCGCGGCCCGGAACCTCGGCGCCGTCCTGGCCGGTGGCACCGTACAGAACGCCGGCACTGTCCAGGTGGTCGAGTACGGCCTGCGGCGGGACGCCCACCGCGTGCAGCAGTTCGGCGGCGCGGGTGCGGTCGTCGGCGAGCAGGGCGCGCAGCAGGTGCTCGGCGGTGAAGCTCCGCTCGCCGTCCCGGCAAGCGCGTTCCGTCGCCTCGGTGAGCACCCGGGCGGCGGCGCCGGTCAGCACCAGGGCGTCGTCCCCGGCGGGGCCGAGCACGTCCCGGGCGGGCACCCCGTCGCCGGTCCCGTCGTCCGCGCCCCACCGGCCGTCGCGGTCGCGGCGCAGGGAGTGCAGCAGGTCCGCCGTCGCCCCGACGGCGGCGAGCGCCGCTCCGGCGGGGCCCGACGACCCGGCGACGTTGATCAGGAGGTGTTCCGTCCCGAGCCGCCCGCCGCCCGGGTCTCCGAGCGTGCGCCGGTCCGGCTCCAGCATGGTGTCCATGAGCCCCTCCCACAGATGCGGCTTTGCTCGAACTCTACGCCTACTTTGCTTGATCTTTGCAGTTTTCCCGGCGTCAGGAACCCGTCAGGACGGAGGTGGAAGCCGGCACGCGGTGCCGTTGTTGCCAGCTGCAGAAACGTGCGGGCCCGCGGGCCCGCAGACCTGCGGAAACCCGACCCCGCGCCCGCGAGAGGGGTGAGCACCGTGGCCGACACGCTTCCGGACCGGGCCGTGTCCCCGAGGCCGAGGCGCCGATGGACGCCTACTCGCGGATCGTCACGTCCGTGGCTGCCGCCGTGACGCCGCGCGTCGCAGCCCCTCCGCCGGGTCGCGCGGAGCGCGTCGCATCACCCACAGCATCGGCCCGTTCCCCGACAGCCGGATCTCCTCCAGCACCTCGAAGCCGAAGTGCCCGTACACGGCGAGGTTCGCCTCCTTGGAGGACTCCAGGTAGACCGGCAGCCCCGCCTCGTCGGCCCGCGCCAGCCCGGCGCGCAGCAGGGCGGATCCCTGTCCCCGCCCCTGGGCGACGGGGTCGGCGCCGAGCACCGCCAGGTACCAGTGCGGCTCCTGCGGCGCGTTCGCGGCGGCCGCTTCGACGGAGCGCCGGAACGGCTCGGCCCGCTCGCCGAGCAGCCCGGTCAGCTCCCGGATCGTCTCCGCGTCCGGGACGGCCTTGTCCTGCGCCTCCGGTGGCACCCAGAACGCGGCGGCGTCCTCGGTACGCTCGCACACCCCGTGCGGCAGGTACTGCCGGGTGAGCAGCGTGGTGAAGTAACCGCCCAGCGCGGCCGGGCGGGTGGCACCCTCGGGGAATAACCAGCACATCATCGGGTCGTCCCCGAAGGCCCGCGCCAGCACTTCGGCCATCGGCCCGGCATCCTCGACCGTCACCGTCCTCGGCGTGACCGGCGTGACCGGCGCGTTCCGCGCGTCAGGCGTGTTCGGCATGTTCGGCGTGTTCGTCATCCGCATACGGACATTCTGCGCGCCCTTATCCCGGCCGCCCCGCCGGGGCCTCCAACTCGCTTGCCTGGCACGACCCCTGACGGAGGATCGCGAGCTGAAGGCTTGATGGAGTGGCCGCTGCGGGCGGCGGACCCGCTGTCCGAACGGCGGCCACTCCACCGGGAGGCGCCGGGGGCGCCTCACCTGTTCTGCACCGGTCGCCGAGAGCTCCGGAGTACCGGCCGGAGCCCCGGGATCCGGCGCGGTCCGCCCGCGCGGGCGGACCGTCCTCGGAGGGCGCCTCAGACCGGACGGTCCAGGCGCACCGGCGTCGCCCGCACCGTCCGGCGGGGCAGGGCCGTGGGCAGGGAGACCAGCAGGGCGGTGGCGGTGAACACCGCGAAGTGCCGGGCCTCCGGCCAGGGCCCGGACCAGCCGAGTTCGGCGTGCCGGTGTTCGGCGAAGGCGTTGCAGCACAGCCAGGCGGCCAGGCCGACCAGCGGCGCGGCCCGCGGGCGGGCGAAGCCGCCGACCAGGCCGCACAGCGCCAGGTAGGCGACGAGGGCGAGCCAGCCGGAGTGCAGTTCGCCGAGCCCGCGCAAGCCGAGGGCGAGCAGGCCACCGCCGAGCAGGGCGACGGCGCCCGAGGCGCCCGTCGAGAGGCGGTCCAGCACCGGGTGGTAGCGGGTGCCGCCGGCGCGCGCCGAGTACATCCGCACCGCGGACTATCCCTTCGCCGCGACCAGTTCGGGCGCGGGGCCGACCGGCAGGTGCCAGCGGGTACGACGGTGGAGGGCCTCCAGGTCGCGCAGCAGCTCGGGCACCGGGACGGTCAGCACCGGGCAGTCGGCCTCCTTCGCGCAGTACGCGGACACCGAGCGCCGCAGTCGGCGGCGGAGCAGGCCGCCGCTCTGCCCGAGCACCAGCAGGTCGTCGGCCCGGTCGGCGACGTGCACCAGGGCGGGCCCGGACTCGCCGCGGATCACCACCGGCCGGATCGGCACGCCAGGGTCGGCCCCGCCGAAGGCCGCGTCCAGCGCCTCGTTCAGCCGCTGCTCGGCGGCCTCCCGTACGGCGGCCAGCAGCGGCGGGCAGGGCGAGCGGCGGTAGCCGAGCTCGCCGCCGGGCGGCTCCCAGGCGAGTACCGGCACCAGGACGGCGCCACGCTCGCGGGCCTCGGCGACGCCGCGGTGCAGTGCCGCGAGGCTTCCGAGCGACCCGCTGACACCGACCACCACCCTGGGGCCCGCGCTGTCCTGGTGCCGACCGTTGCCGTGCATGATCCGTCCTCGTCTGGTCGCGTCGTCCGTCGCTCTCCACCCAACCGCCGTCCGGGCGCCGACCAGCCGTTCTTGACGGCTCCCTGACGGTCCGGACGCCATTCCCAACGCACTCCATACGCGGACGGACGCCCGGCCCGCCCTCACCCGTTCGGCCTACCCGGCGGGCCGGGCCGTTCGATATCGAACTTTCAAGGAAGTGCGTGGAGCGACGTGTGCCCCAGGTGTTCGACTCGACCTACACCGTGCGCAAGCTCCCCGCCGCCACCACCCGGCTGCGTGACGGCGCCGAAGTGACCGATACGGCTAGGCCGCGCACGGCAGGTCGAGCAGGTAGGCCGTCCCGCCGCCGGCGGCCGGTTCGACGGTGAGCTCGCCGTTCATCGCCTCCACGAAGCCCCGGGCAACGGTGAGCCCGACCGGCTCGGCCCCGCCCGGGGCGCTCACCCGCAGGTGGACGCGGCCCGCCACGGTGCCCGCGTCCACCGTGGCCGGGCGCCCGGCCACGGCCAGCACGTCCGCGACGGCGCGCTCCAGCAGGCCCGGGTCGGCGAGCACCGGCGGCAACCCGTCGCCCAGGGCGAGCCGGACCTCGCCGTTCCCGCGAAAGCCCGCGCCGGAGAGCGCGGCCGCCACCACCGGGCGCAGCGCGGTGGGCCGCAGTACCACCGGGATCTCCCCGGCCCGCAGCCGGCTGAGGTCCAGCAGGTTGGCGACCAGCCGCTCCATCCGCCGTACCTCGGCGTCGATCCGCCGCCGCTGCGGGGCCGGCAGTTCGGCGGCGTCCCGACGCAGCGCGGCCAGCGGGGCGCGCAGGTCCTGGCCGACCGCCTCCAGCAGGGCGGTGTGCAGGGCGTCGGTGTGGGCGAGGGTCTCGGCCGCGGCGGCCTGGGCGGCGAGCCGCTCGCGGTCGCGGGCCAGCCGCAGCTGGGTGACGTACGGGCCCAGCAGCCGGGTGTCCTCCTCGCTGAGTGCCGGTCCGCGCAGTGCGAGGACGGTGTCGGGGCCGAGCTCGACGGCGAGTGAGGCCTCGTCGGGGCGCAGCGGGTAGCCGGCGCCGGAGGCGGCGGCGGGCTGCCAGAGCTGCCCGGTGCGGACCAGCACGACGGCGCCGTCCAGGCCGAAGACCTGGCGCAGTTCGGCGACCAGGTCGGGCAGCGCCCGGGCGCCGGATTCGACGGTCTCGCCCGCCAGGTGGGCGAGGACGGCGGCCTCGGCGCGGGCCCGGTCGGCCTGTTGGGAGCGGCGGGCGAGGCCGTCGATCAGGTGGGCGATGATCCCCGCGACGGCGAGGAAGAGCAGGAGCACGGCGAGGTCGGCGCCGCGTTGGACGGTGAGGCTGTGCCAGGGCGTGGTGAAGAACCAGTCGGCGGCGAGCGCCCCGGCGACGGTGGTGCCGGCGGCGGGCAGCAGGCCCCCGAGCCGGGCGGTGGCGGCGACCGCGAGCAGCAGGCAGAGCAGCACGCCACCGAGCGCGAGCGAGCCGCGCAGCGGGGAGAGCGCCCAGGCGAGGGCGACGGCGGTGGCCGGGCCGAGCAGCCAGGCGAGCCGGCGCCGGGGCAGCGGTACGGCCGCCGGGCGGCGGCGCCTGGGGGCGGGTGGGACGGCCAGCAGGCCGGGTTCGGGCGGGGGCAGCACCCGGACGTCGATCGGGCCGGCCAGGCGGATCACCCGGTTGATGACGGAGCCGGAGAGCAGTTCGCGCGGCCGGCTGCGGCTGGTGGGGCCGAGCAGGATCTGGGTGGCGCTCTCGGCGTGGGCGAAGTCCACCAGGGCGCCGGCGACGTCCCCGGCGTTGACCTCGACGTAGCTGCCGTGGAGTTCGTGCAGCAGGGCGCGCTGCGCGGCCAGGCCGGGCGGCTCGTGGGTGGTGGTGCCGTCGTCGGGGCGGATGTGGACGCCGATCAGGTCGCCGTGCACCCGGGTGGCGGTGCGGGCGCCGCGGCGGATCAGGTGCTCGCCCTGCGGGGCGCCGTTGAGGGCGACGACGATGCGCTCCTTGGTCTCCCAGGGGGCGCGGATGCCGTGCCGGGCGCGGTAGTCGGCGAGTTCCTCCTCGACCCGGTCGGCCAGCCAGAGCAGGGCGAGTTCGCGTAGGGCGCCGAGGTTGCCGGCCCGGAAGTAGTGGTCGAGGGCGATGTCGACCCGGTCGGGCGGGTAGATCCCGCCCTGGGCCATCCGGGTGCGCAGGGCCTCGGGGCTGAGGTCGACCAGTTCGATCCGGTCGGCGGCGCGGACCACTTGGTCGGGGATCCGTTCGCGCTGGGCGACGCCGGTGATCTGCTCGACGACGTCGTTGAGGCTCTCCAGGTGCTGGATGTTGACGGTGGTGGCGACGTCGATGCCGGCGTCGAGGAGCTGGCGGACGTCCTGCCAGCGCTTGGGGTTGCCGGTGCCGGGGGCGTTGCTGTGGGCGAGTTCGTCAACCAGGGCGAGTGCGGGGCGGCGGGCGAGCAGGGCGGCCGTGTCGAGTTCGGTGAACCGGGCGCCCCGGTAGTGGACGGTCCGGCGGGGCAGCACCGGCAGGTCGCCGAGCTGCTGTTCGGTGCCCCGGCGGCCGTACGTCTCGACCAGGCCGACCACGACGTCCAAGCCCTCGTCGTCGCGCAGCCGCCGCCCCTCGGCGAGCATGGCGTACGTCTTCCCGACCCCCGGCGCCGCCCCCAGGAACACCCGCAGCCGTCCGCTCACCGCACCGCCTCCAGGTCCATGGTCGACCGTGGATCGCCCGTACGCACCAGATCTGGATGGTGCTATCGTCAGTAGCACCATGTTGCTGAAGCTGGACCTTGGCGACGCCCGCCCGCTGCACGAGCAGGTGGCGGGCGCGATCCGACGGGCCGTCGCGGAGGGCGAGTGCGCCCCCGGCGACAAACTGCCGCCCGCCCGGGAGCTCTCCCGGGCCCTCGGCGTCAACACCAACACCGTGCTGCGCGGGCTGCGCGCGCTGCGCGACGAGGGGGTGCTGGAGTTCCGCCGGGGCCGTGGCATCACGGTCGCCGCGGACGCCGGAACGCGCGCCGAACTGGTCGACCGGGTACGGCAGTTGATCGCGGACGCGGCCCGGGCCGGCTACAGCAGGAACGATCTCGTGGATCTGATCAGGGGGATGTCGTGAGGGACGAAGAGCCCGTAGGAGAGCCCGTCTCAAGCCGGCCGGTACGCCGGGGGGCGCTCTTGGGGGCGGCGGCCTGGACGCTCGGTGTGCTGGCGCTGCTGATCGTGCTGCCGCTGGCCGCACGCGACCGGCTGCCGGCGCAGGTGGCGACCCACTGGAGCGGGCGCGACCCGGACGGTTCGATGTCGGTGACGGCGGCGGCACTCTTCCCGGCCGGCGTCTGGCTCCTGGTGGCGCTCGGGTTCGCCGTCGCCGTCCGGTTCCGGCCCGACCCGGCCCGCCAGTGGGCCGGGCCGGTGCTGGCCTTCACCGGGATGCTGCTGACGGGCGCGCAGACCTCCATCGTGCGCGCCAACCTGGACCGTGCGCGCTGGCAGGACGCCGCGCCGATGGGCATCGAGGTGGTCGTGATCGTCGTGGCGGCGGGCCTGGCCGGTGTGCTGTCCTGGCTGGCCACCCGCCCGGGCGCCACCGCCCCGGCCCGGCCCGGCACGCCGGTGCTGGAACTGAGGGCCGGCGAGCGAACGGCCTGGCTCTCCCAGGCCGCCAACCCGTGGCTGCAGCTGCTCGCCGCCGTCACGGCGCTGATCCCGGTGACTGCCGTACTGGTCGCCGTGGGCGGGCTGGCGGAGCCCGACTGGGTGACCGTCGTCATCCTCGCCCTCTCCTCGGTCGTCCTCCTGCTCTGCTCCTCGGTGCGGGTCCGGGTGACCGACGAGGGACTGCACGTCGGCTTCGGCCCGTTCGGCTGGCCCGTCCGGAAGCTCTCCCCCGCCGAGCTCGTCTCGGCCCGGGTCGAGCGGCTCACCGCCCGCGCGGCCGGCGGCTGGGGCTACCGCGCCAACCGTCGGGGCACCACCGTGTTCCTGCGCCGGGGCGAGTGCCTGGTGGTCCGCACCAAGCGCGGGAAGGACTTCGCGATCAGCGTCGACGACGCCGAGCGCGGGGCCGCCCTGTTGAACACGCTGATCGCCCGTACCGGCAGCCCCACCCGCTGACGGCGCGGCCGGTCGGCCCCGCCTCGACCCGTCCGGACCCCGCCACCGGAGGCACCCGTAGGGCCGCCTCCGGTGGCGGGCCCGTCCGTCTGCGACCAGGCTGGTGCACGGTCGGGCCGGTGCGGTCGGCCCCAGGGCGGCGAGCGGCGGACGGGCGGTGGTGCGGGTGGCCGGCGGCGACGGCGGTTTCCCCTCGCGCGGCGTGTGGCGCCGCCCCGAGCAGCGCTGGGTGGACCTCCTGGTCGGCGCCGCGCTGGTGGCGTTGCTGTACGGGCTGCTGCGGCTCGCCCCCTCGCTGAACGCGCCGTTCCTGCCCGAGCAGGCGCCCGCCACCGTGTCCACCGATCCGTCCAACCTGCCGTTCTACGCGGTGCGTTCACTGCTGCGGATGTTCGTCGCGCTGGTCGCCTCGGTGCTCTTCACCTTCGCCTACGCCACCGCCGCGGCCCGGCTGCGACGGGCGGAGAAGGTGCTGCTGCCGGTCCTGGACATCCTCCAGTCGGTGCCCATCCTCGGCTTCCTGTCGATCACCGTCACCGCCTTCATCAACCTCTTCCCCGGCTCCACGCTCGGCCTCGAATGCGCGTCGATCTTCGCGATCTTCACCTCGATGGCCTGGAACATGACCTTTGCGTTCTACTACTCGCTGGTCAGCCAGCCGCGCGAACTGGACGAGGCCGCCCGGGTCATGCGACTGACCAAGTGGCAGCGGTTCTGGCGCCTCGACGTGCCCAGCGGCATGATCCCGCTGGTCTGGAACGGGATGATGAGCTTCGGCGGCGCCTGGTTCTTCCTCGCCGCCTCCGAGTCCATCAGCGTGCTCAACCACCGCTACGCGCTGCCCGGCGTCGGCTCCTACGCGGCCACCGCCATCGGCAACGGGGACCTCGGGCAGGTCGGCATCGCGATCGGCGTGATGGTCGTCATGGTGATCGCCGTCAACGTGCTGTTCTGGCGGCCGATGACGGCCTGGTCGGAGCGGTTCCGCGTGGAGGAGACGGAGTCCGCCGACCGACCGCGCAGCGTCGTCCTCGACCTGCTGCGCCGCTCCAGCCTGCCGGAGCTGGCCGCCCGGCCGCTGCGCCCGCTCGGGCTCGCGCTGGACCGGGGCACGCAAGTCTTCGGCCTGGCCGAGCACCCGCTCGCCCGCCCCGTCTCCAGGGAGCGCACCGGGGACGTGTTCTTCGCCGGGGCGGTGGCCGCGGTCGTGGTCTTCGGCGCCTGGAAGGCCTTCGACTACATCCACAACACGGTCGGCCTCGCCGAGTTCGGCCACGCCTTCGCGCTCGGCGCGGCCACCTTCGCCCGGGTGCTGGTACTGATGGTGGCGGCGACCGTGGTGTGGGTGCCGGTCGGGGTCTGGATCGGGATGGACCCGAAGGTCACCCGCTTCGCCCAGCCGGTGGTGCAGGTGCTGGCCAGCTTCCCGGCGAACCTGCTGTTCCCCTTCGCCACGGCGGCCTTCGTCGCCCTCGGGATCTCGCTGAACATCGGCTCGGTGCTGCTGATGGCGCTCGGCGCGCAGTGGTACATCCTGTTCAACGTGATCGCCGGGGCCTCCGCGATCCCCAGCGACCTGCGCGAGGCGATGACCGGCTTCCAGGTCAGGGGCCGACTGCGCTGGCGCGCCTTCATCCTCCCGGCGGTCTTCCCGTACTACGTCACCGGCGGCATCACCGCGGCCGGCGGCGCCTGGAACGCCTCGATCGTCGCCGAGGTGGTCGACTACGGCTCGCACCACCTCACCGCCACCGGGCTGGGCGCCTACATCACCGACGCCACCGGCACCGGCGCCTTCCCCAAGATCCTGGTCGGGGTGAGCGTGATGAGCGTCTACGTGGTCGCGCTCAACCGCCTGCTGTGGCGCCGCCTCTACCGGCTCTCCGAGACCCGCTACGCCCTCTGACGACCCGCTGCACCCGCTGCCGAGGAGCCCGTCCGCGATGACCACCGCCAGCCGCACCACGATCGTCCAGGCCACCGACGTGACCAAGACCTTCACCACCCCGGACGGCCGGGCGCTGCCGGTGCTCGACGACATCAGCCTGCACCTGGCCGAGGGCGAGATCGTCGCCCTGCTCGGCAAGTCCGGCTCCGGCAAGTCCACCCTGCTGCGCTGCCTGGCCGGGCTGATCGCGCCCTCCTCCGGCACGGTCACCTACCGGGGCGCCCCGCTGCGGGCTGCCAGCCCGGGGGTGGCGATGGTGTTCCAGTCCTTCGCCCTGCTGCCCTGGCTGACCGTCCAGCAGAACGTCGAGCTGAGCCTGCAGGCGCGCGGAGTGGAAGAGACGGAGCGGCGCGAGCGGGCGCTGCGGGCGATCGACCTGATCGGTCTGGACGGCTTCGAGGGCGCCTACCCCAAGGAGCTGTCCGGCGGGATGCGCCAGCGGGTCGGCTTCGCCCGGGCACTGGTGGTGGAGCCGGACGCGCTGTTCATGGACGAGCCCTTCTCCGCGCTGGACGTGCTGACCGCCGAGAACCTGCGCAACGAGCTGGTGGGCCTGTGGGAGGGGCACGAGGCGCCGGTCAAGTCGATCCTGATCGTCACCCACAACATCGAGGAAGCCGTGCTGCTGGCCGACCGGATCCTGGTGCTGTCCTCCAACCCCGGCCGGATCCGCTCCGAACTGACCGTCGACCTGCCCCGCCCGCGCGACCGGCGCACCGCCCAGTTCGAGGCCCTGGTCGACACCGTCTACGGCATCCTGACCGGCCGCGGGGAGCAGCCCGCCGCCGAACCCGCCGCCCGGCAGGCCGCCACCCCGATCACCACCCCGCTGCCGCCCGCCACCGTCGGCGGGCTGGCCGGTCTGCTGGAGATCCTGCTGGCCATGGGCGGCGAGGAGGGCCTGGCCGAGATCGCCGACGAGCTGAACTTCGAGGTCGACGACCTCCTGCCGCTGGTCGACGCCGCCGTCCTGCTGGACCTCGCCCGCACCACCGACGGCCGCTTCGCCATTACCCCGGCCGGCCGCGAGTTCGCCGACGCCGACATCCTCACCAGCAAGCAGCTCTTCGCCCGCAACGCCGCCCGCCGCGCGCCGCTGGTGCGCGCCATCGTCCAGTCCCTGGCCGCCACCGAGAACCACAAGCTGCGCGAGGACCTCTTCCTGGACCTGCTGCGGGCCGGCTTCGACACCGAGGACGCCCGCCGCCAGCTGGAGACCGCGATCGACTGGGGCCGCTACGGCGAGCTGTACGACTACGACGCGGACGACGCCGAGTTCGTGCTCGACCCCGGCGCCGAGGCCGCGCTGTAGCACCGTCGCGTCAAGTCGGCTCCGCCGCAAACCACCTGATCCAGTGGTGCGCCGATCTCCGTTGCGGGTAAACCAGTTGACGGCCGCTCCCGTGCGGCGGCGCCCGTCGACACCGCCCCACGCGATTCCCCAGCGGCCGGACGATCCGCGGGCCACGGCTGCCCGTACGGTAGGCGAGGAGGCGTCCTTGAGCGACGACCTGCGCAGCGAGAGAACCCCCGACTCACCACAGCAGCAAAACATCCAGGACGAACGGACGGTCAGCTTCCTGCGCTTCGGCGTCGGGGCGATCGGCGTCCTGCTGCCGCCGGCACTGCCGGTCGGCAACTGGCTGGCCGACGAGGTCATGGGGCGCGGCACGGACGGCTTCTGGCCGACCTCGATGAGCGCCGCGTACTACACCGGGACGCGGAACGTCCTCGTCGGGGCGCTGTGCGCGCTCGGGGTGTTCCTGATCTGCTACCGCTTCGACCGGCGGGACGACCGGTGGAGCACGGCGGCCGGGGTGTTCGCCCTCGGGGTCGCGCTGTGCCCGACGGCACCGGGGGACCCGACGGAGGTGCAGCGGGTGGTCGGGGTGTTCCATCTGGTCTTCGCCGCGCTGCTGTTCGTGATGCTGGCGCTGTTCTGCCTCTACTCCTTCCGCAATCCGCGCTCGGCGCAGCCGGCCCGGGTCGGCGCGGCCTACCTGGCGGCGGGGGTGCTGATCCTGGTCGCGCTGCTGGCCGCGGCCGTCTGCGGGCTGTCCGGGTTCGGGGCGGACTGGGCGACGCGGCCGATGTACCTGTGCGAGTGGGTGGCGACCTGGGCCTTCGGTGCGGCCTGGATCGGCGCGGCGGTGGAGCTGACGGCGGGGCACGGCGGGCAGGCCGGGTCCGGGGCGCTCCCCCATCAGGCGGTCGGGATCGAGGCAGGGAGTCCGGAGGCCCGGGCCTGATGGTTCGTCATCTCGTCGTACCGGATGACCGTTACCATGCGCACCGAGGACCGCCGTCGTGGCGGCCGGTGACGGATGCCCAGCGGCAACGGGAAGGCGAGCATGGCGAACGAGGTCCGGGCCCAGCAGGAATCACAGCAGGAACCACCGCAGGACTACCCCTCGGTGGACCTGCGGATGGACGTACCGCACTCCGCGCGGGTGTACGACTACCTCATCGGCGGCAAGACCAACTTCGAGGCGGACCGGGTCGCCGCGCACGCCTCGGTGCGGGCCTGGCCGTCGCTGCCGGTCTCGATGCGCACCACCCGCGACTTCATGCAGCGCTCGGTGCGCCACCTCACCGAGCAGTACGGGGTGCGGCAGTTCCTGGACATCGGCACCGGCATCCCCACCTCGCCCAATGTGCACGAGATCGCCCAGGCGATCGCCCCGGGGACCCGGGTCGCGTACGTGGACAACGACCCGATCGTGCTGACCCACGCGCGGGCCCTGATGTCCAGCACGCCCGAGGGCCGCACCTGTTACGTGGACGCCGACTTCCGCGACCCGGAGTCGATCATCGACAACCCCCGGCTGCGCGAGGTGCTCGACCTCTCGCAGCCGGTGGCACTGTCGCTGATCGCCATCGTGCACTTCGTGCTGGACGAGGACGACCCGCAGGGCATCGTGCGCCGCTTCATGGACGCGCTGGCGCCCGGCAGCTTCCTCGCCCTGACGGTGTTCACCGGCGACACCGACCCGGTCGGGGTGGGTGGCGTCGGCCGGGAGTACAACGCGCGCGGCATCCCGCTGCAGATCCGCGACAAGGCCGAGACGGAGGCCTTCTTCGACGGCTACGAGCTGCTCGACCCGGGCGTCACCCTGGTCCACCACTGGCGGCCGGACGCCGACGCCCCGGTGGTCCGCGACCAGGACATCGCGATGTACGCGGGCGTGGCGATCAAGCACTGACGCAGGTGGACCTGGTCAGCCGGGGACGGAGACCAGGCCCGCCTCGTAGGCCAGGATGACCAGTTGCACCCGGTCGCGGGCGTCCAGCTTGGCCAGCAGCCGGGTCATGTAGGTCTTCACGGTGGCGATGCTGAGCACCAGCTCGGCGGCGATCTCGGTATTGGACAGGCCCCGGCCCACCAGGGTGAGGATCTCCCGCTCCCGGTCGGTGATCACGTCCAGCCGGCGCGGCACCGGTGCCGGGACCGGTGTCGGCTGCCGGCCCGCGAACGCCCCGATCAGCCGGCGGGTGACGCTCGGTGCGATCAGCGCGTCCCCGGCGGCGACCACCCGGACGGCGGCGAGGATGTCGTCCAGCGCCATGTCCTTGACCAGGAAGCCGGACGCCCCGGCGCTCAGCGCCGCGTACACGTGCTCGTCCTCGTCGAAGGTGGTGAGCACCACCACCCGGGTCGGCCCGCCCGCGGCGGTCACCTGCCGGGTCGCCTCGATGCCGTCGGTGCCGGGCATCCGGATGTCCATCACCACGACGTCCGGCCGCAGTTCGGCGGCCAGCCGGACGGCCTCGGCGCCGTCGCCGGCCTCGCCGACCACCTCGACGTCCGCCGTCTCGGTGATCACCATCTCCAGAGCGGCCCGTACCAGCGGCTGGTCATCGGCCAGCACCACGCGGATCATGCGGTCTCCTCCTCGGGGATCGGCAGCCGGGCGGCGACCCGGAAGCCGCCGTCCGGGCGCGGCCCGGCCTCGAACTCGCCGTGCAGCAGGGCGACCCGCTCGCGCAGCCCGGCCAGGCCGAAGCCGCTGCCGGGTGCGGTGCCGTGGCCCCGGCCGCGGTCGGTGATCTCGACGGAGAGCTCCCCCGCCGTGCGGCCGACAGTCACCAGGCAGTCCCGGACCTCCGCGTGCCGGACCACGTTGGTGACCGACTCCTGGATGATCCGGAACGCCGAGAGATCGATCTCCGTTGGCAGCGGGGCCTGTTGGCCCTCGCGTCGCACCTCGACCCGCACGCCCGCCGCGGTGGTCGTCTCGGCCAGCCGGTCGAGGTCGGCCAGGCCCTGCGGGGCGGTGTCCGACACCTCGCCGTCGGCCTGGCGCAGAGCGACCAGCATGCGGCGCAGCGCGGCCAGGGTCTCCCGCCCGGCAGCCTCGATCTCACCCAGCGCCTGCTTGGCCCGCTCGGGCCGGCGGTCGATCACCCGGCGGGCGGCGCCCGCCTGCAGGGCGACGATGCCGATGCTGTGGGCGACGGTGTCGTGCATCTCCCGGGCGATCCGAAGCCGTTCGGCGGTGACCGCCTCGGCGGCGGCCCGGCTGCTCAGCGCCTCGGCGTGCTCCCGGTTCTGCCGGAGCGAGCGCCCGCCCAGCCAGGCGACCAGGGCGAGCAGCGCGGCGCCGTCGGCCGAGCCGATATGGGTGCCGGTGAAGATGCCGACGGTGTTGCCGCGCACCAGGCCCATGTGCAGCACCAGGAAGGTCATCACCAGTGCGAAGGCGGCGCGGGAGCCGCGGCGCGTTCCCCTGGCGGTGATCAGGAACAGCGCGACGTCCACGGCGAGCAGCGCGGCCGGGGGCACTTGGTTCTTGGCGGCCCAGCCGTCGGTCTCCGTCCAGGTGGCGATCAGCAGGATCGCGACCGAGAGTATCGGCATCCGACGTACCAGGGCGGCGCCGAGGAAGGCCACCGCCGTGTCGGCCAGGGTGAACGGCAGGCCGCCGTGCGCGGCGGCACCGTGGTGCAGCCGCCCGGTGTCGCGGAGCAGCACCGCGGGGTAGCCGACGGCCACGCACCAGGCGAGGGCGACCCAGGCCTCGGGCGGGACGCGCCGGAACAGCGGGGGCGGGGGCGTCGCGGGCATGATCGAGATCGTAGCCAGGCGGGCGGGCACCGTCATCCAACCGTGGTTGTACGGCCGGGGGTGACCTGCGGTGTCGACACCGGTCCGATGTGGCGGAAGGGCCTCCCCCGGCACCGTGGTGCCCATGATCGAAGTCACCGAGCTGACGAAGCGCTACGGCCGCCGGACCGCCGTCGACCGCCTCACCTTCACCGTCCGCCCCGGCCGGGTCACCGGCTTCCTCGGCCCCAACGGCGCGGGCAAGTCCACCACCCTGCGGCTGATCCTCGGCCTCAACGACCCCACCTCCGGCACCGCCACCGTCGGCGGCCGGGCCTTCCGCGGCCTGCCGCGCGGGCTGCGCGAGGTCGGCGCTCTGCTGGACGCGGGCGACGTGCACGGCGGGCGCACCGGGGCGGCCCATCTGCTGGCGCTGGCCCGCAGCAACGCGATCCCGGCCGCGCGGGTCGAGGAGGTGCTGGCCGAGGTCGGGCTCTCCGAGGCCGCCGGGCGGCGGATCGGCGGCTACTCGCTGGGCATGAAGCAGCGCCTCGGCATCGCCGGCGCGCTGCTCGGCGACCCGCCCGTGCTGCTCTTCGACGAACCGCTCAACGGACTCGACCCGGAGGGCGTGCTCTGGGTGCGGCGACTGTTCCGCCGACTCGCCACGGAGGGGCGGACGGTGTTCGTCTCCAGCCACATGATGGCCGAGATGGAGCACACCGCCGACCACCTGGTGGTGATCGGCCGCGGCCGGCTGATCGCCGACGAGAGCCTCACCGAGTTCGCCGCCCGCGCGGGCCGGGCCGGAGTCACCGTCCGGGCCGCCGAAGCCGACCGGCTGGCCGCGGTACTGCGCGCCGCCGGCGCCACCGTGCGGCCCGGCCCGGACGGCACCCTGGGCGTGACCGGCCTGGACGCCGAACGGATCGGCGAACTCGCCCTGGAGCAGCGCCTGTTGCTGTACGCCCTGACCGCCCGCGGCGCCTCCCTGGAGGAGGCCTTCATGGAACTGACCGCCGACAGCGTCGAGTACCTCGCCGGAGAGCCCCGTTGAGCACCGCAACTCCCCTCCCCCGCCCCCGTTTCGGCGACCTGCTCGGCGCCGAGTGGCTCAAGTTCCGCTCCCTGCGCTCGATCCCCTGGGTGCTCGGCCTCGGCACGCTCGTCATCATCGCCGCCAACCTCAAGGCCGCCCAGTACACCCACGACCACTACGCGCCCGGCGACGGCGACCCGGCGGTGATGGCCCAGGTCGCACTGAACAACTCCTTCCACACCGGCTCCGCCGACATCCTGATGCTGATCGCGGGCGGCCTCGGCGCGACCGTCATCGCGGGCGAGTACGCGACCGGGCTGATCCGCACCACGCTGGCCGCCGTACCCGACCGCCGGTCGGTGCTGCTCGCGAAGGCGGGCGTGCTGACCGCGGTGATGCTCGGCTTCGGCGTGGTCACTGCGGGCGTCTCCTTCGGCCTCACCCAGGCGATCCTGGCCGACCGGGGCATCGGGCAGTCCATCACCGACCCGACAGCCCTGCGGTACGTGGCGGCGGCCGCGCTGTTCGCCCCGGTGTGCGCGCTGGTCGGGCTCTGCCTCGGCACCCTGATCCGGCACAGCGCGGGGTCGGTGGTGGGCACCGTGGTGGTGCTGTTCTTCCTGCCGTCCTTCGTGACCGAGCGCTACCGCTGGACGGCCGACGTGCTGCACGCCCTGCCCTTCGCCGCCTGGCAGCGGCTGGCCCGCATCACCCTGGCGGGCACGCGGCCCACCGACTACCCGGCCACGGTCGCGGGCTCCTGGACCACCTACGCGGTGTGGTCGCTCGCCTCGGTGGTCATCGCGGCGGTGGTGATCCAGCGCCGGGACCACTGACCGCGCGGCCGCCGCCCGGTCGAACCTCGCCGTCACGACACAGCCGGGTCAGGCCCTACGCCCGCCGGCCCGCCACCTCGTCCGCCAGCGCCACCAGCAGTGCCATCAGGATCAGGCCCCCCGCCACCGCGACGCCCAGTTGGAAGGCCAGCGCCCAGTCCGGGTGGCGGCCGCCGGCGTGGGCGAAGAAGACCGAGCCGACCACCCCGATGCCGACCGCCGAGCCGACCCGCTGGGCGGTCTGCAGCACACCGCCCGCGCTGCCCGCGCGGGCGAGCGGGACGTACTGGAGGGTGAGGGTCTGGTTCGGAGAGATCACCAGGCCGCTGCCCACCCCGGCGACCAGCAGCGGGCCGACCGTCGCCCAGCCCACCAAGGGGCCCGACCACAGCTGCACCGCCAGGGCCGAGGCCAGCAGGCCGAGCAGCACCAGCAGCAGCCCCGCCACCACCAGCCGCCGCCCGAGCCGGCTCACCAGCCGGCCGCCGACCGCCGCCGAAACCCCCGAGCCGAGCGCGAAGGGGGTGACCGCCAGGCCCGCCGTCAGCGCCGAGTAGTGCAGGCCCACCTGGAGGTAGAGCGTGAAGATGAAGAAGATCGCGGTGAACCCGGCGAAGTACACCAGCGACAGCAGCACCCCCGCCGCGTACGGGCGCACCGCGAACAGCGCCATGCTCACCAAGGGCTCGCACCGCCGCGCGTAGTGCCGCTCCCAGCCGACGAAGGCCGCCAGCAGCACCGCCGCCAGCGGGAGCAGCAGCCAGCGCACCGAACCGTGCCACTGCTGCGCCTGGACGAAGGGCAGCAGCAGCGCGACCGTCCCGGCGCCGAGCAGCAGCACGCCGACCGGGTCGAAGTCACGGTGCCCGGCCCCTCCTGCGGTCGGGCCGGGGGCCGGGAGCAGCCGGTAGCCGATCGGCAGCGCGGCGGCGCCGATCGGCAGGTTGACCAGGAACACCCAGCGCCAGCCGTCCTGCGGGCCGAACAGGTGGATCAGCAGGCCGCCGAGCAGCGGTCCGACGGCGGTGGACAGCCCGATGGTCGCGCCGAGCGCACCGAAGGCCCGGCCACGGTCGGCGCCCTGGAACAGGATCTGGATGAAGCCGGACACCTGCGGCACCAGCACACCGCCGGCCGCGCCCTGGAACAGCCGGGCCAGCACCAGCCACTCCTGGTTCTGCGCCGCCCCGGCCAGGGCACTGGCCGCGGTGAACAGGGCGAGCCCGGCCAGGAAGACGGCCCGTCGGCTGCGGGCGTCGCCGAGCCGCCCGGCCGGGACGAGCACCAGGCCGAAGGCGAGCGCGTAGCCGCTGAGCACCCACTGCAGGCCGCTGTCGGACATGTGCAGCCCGGCCCGCACGGTCGGCAGGGCGACGTTCACGATGCTGACGTCCAGCAGGGTCATGAACCCGGCGACCAGGCAGACCGTGAGCGCCTGCCAGCGCCGTGCCTCGGCCCGCCCGCCGGCGGCGGAGGCGCCGGGCGGCTCGGGGTTCACGGCGTTGCGGGAGGACTGGGCGATCATTTGGGAGCCCCTTCCCGGTGTCCGGGGGGATCCGGCTCGGCCCATCGTCGCCCGGCCCGCACCGCGCCGCCACCCGGGCGCGGGCGCGGGCCTCCACTCACCCGTACGGCCGAACCGGATCGCGACCGGCCCGTACCCGCCGGAGGCTGGCGGCATGACTGTCGCCAGCGAGACCGAGCCCTCCGCCCCGCCGGTGCTCGACGTACGGCAGCGGAACGTCGTCTTCGGCACCATCGTGCTCGGCATCCTGCTGGCCGCCCTGGACCAGACCATCGTCGGCGCCAACGGCCTTCCGGCGCACGTTCGTTCCGAGGACGGCGCGAAGGTCTGAGGCACGGTCGGTGCGGTCGGGCGCCTCACCGGACGGGTGCGGGCTCCTCCGGTGCGGGGGTGTCGGTGGGCGTTTCGTCGGCGCCGACGGTGATGCCCCGGCGCTTGGAGATCCACACGGCGAGGACGACGACGGCCAGCGCAAGCAGCGCGATGGCCAGCCGGAGGCCCAGGTTGGCATGCGGGCCGAAGCTGAGTTTGACGATCGCCGGCGCCACCAGGAGGGAGACCAGGTTCATCACCTTCAGAAGCGGGTTGATGGCCGGTCCGGCGGTGTCCTTGAAGGGATCGCCCACGGTGTCGCCGATGACGGTGGCTTCGTGCGCGGGGCTGCCCTTGCCGCCGTGGTGACCGTCCTCGACCAGCTTCTTGGCGTTGTCCCAGGCTCCGCCCGAGGTGGCCAGGAAGACGGCCATCAGGGTGCCCGCGCCGATCGCTCCGGCCAGGAAGGAGCCCAGTGGGCCGACGCCGAGCAGGAAGCCGAGGGCGATCGGGGTCAGCACGGCGAGCAGGCCCGGGGTGACCAGTTCGCGCAGCGCGTCGCGGGTGCAGATGTCCACCACCCGGCCGTACTCGGGCCGCTCGGTGCCGTCCATGATGCCCGGCCGGGTCCGGAACTGGCGCCGGACCTCGAAGACGACCGAGCCGGCGGAGCGCGAGACGGCGTTGATCGCCAGACCGGAGAAGAGGAAGACGACGGCGGCGCCGGCCAGCAGGCCGACCAGGTTGTCGGGCTGGTCGATGGCCAGGCTCAGGCTCGAACCGTGGGCGGCCGGGCCGATCTGTTCCTCGGCGGTCGCGATGGTGTCGGTGTAGGAGCCGAACAGCGCGGTGGCGGCGAGCACCGCGGTGGCGATGGCGATGCCCTTGGTGATCGCCTTGGTGGTGTTGCCGACGGCGTCCAGTTCGGTGAGCACCTGGGCGCCGGCGCCGGTGATGTCCCCGGACATCTCCGCGATGCCCTGGGCGTTGTCGGAGACCGGGCCGAAGGTGTCCATCGCGACGATCACACCGACGGTGGTCAGCAGTCCGGTCCCGGCCAGCGCGACCGCGAACAGGGACAGGATCAGCGAGCCGCCGCCGAGCAGGAAGGCACCGTAGACGGCGGCTCCGATGGCCACGGCGGAGTAGACGGCCGCTTCCAGGCCGAGTGCGACGCCGGAGAGCACCACGGTGGCCGGCCCGGTCAGCGAGGTCTTGCCCACGTCCCGTACCGGGCGGCGGGTGGTCTCGGTGAAGTAGCCGGTCAGCTGCTGGATGACGGCGGCCAGCACGATCCCGATGGCCACCGCGGCCAGGGCGAACACCCGCGGGCTGCCCGCGTGCCGGGTGATCTCGGCGGACACCCCGTGCAGACCGGAGAAGCGGGCCGGGAGGAACGCGAAGACCGCGCCGGCCACCAGGACGAGGGACACCACGGCGGAGGCGAAGAAGCCGCGGTTGATGGCGGTCATCCCGCTGCGGTCCGTGGGCCGCGGGGAGACCATCTCGATGCCCAGGACCGCCGTGAGCACCCCGATGGCGGGTACCACCAGCGGGAAGGTCAGCCCGTTGTCACCGAAGGCGGCTCTGCCCAGGATCAGCGCGGCGACCAGGGTCACGGCGTAGGACTCGAACAGGTCGGCCGCCATCCCCGCGCAGTCGCCCACGTTGTCACCCACGTTGTCGGCGATCGTCGCCGCGTTGCGGGGATCGTCCTCGGGGATTCCCTGCTCGACCTTGCCCACCAGGTCCGCTCCCACGTCCGCGGCCTTGGTGAAGATCCCACCGCCCACCCGCATGAACATCGCCAGCAACGCCGCACCGAAGCCGAAGCCCTCCAGCACCTTCGGTGCGTTCGCCTGGTAGATCAGCACCACCGTCGCCGCCCCCATGAGGCCCAGCCCCACGGTGAACATCCCCACCACCCCGCCGGTACGGAAGGCGATCCGCATCGCCCGGTGCGACACCCTTCGCACGATCGATGCCGCCGTCGGTCCTTCCCAGGACTCGGCGGCCGGGACCGGCGCCGTCCCCGCCCGGGCCGCCGCCGCCACCCGAACGTTGCTGCGCACGGCGAGCTGCATCCCGATGTACCCCGTCGTCGCCGAGAAGGCCGCCCCGACCAGGAAGAACACCGAACGCCCGATCCGCTGCCCCCAGTTGTCCGCCGGCAGCAGCAGAAGCACGAAGGGCACCACCCCCGCGAAGACGCCCAGGGTGCGGAACTGACGCCTCAGGTAGGCGTTCGCACCCTCCTGAACCGCCCCGGCGATCCGCCGCATCGTTTCGGTGCCCTCGTCCGCGGCCAGGACCTGGCGGGCGAACGCCCCGGCCACCATCAGGGCTCCCGCCCCGATCACTGCGACGATCACCAGCAGTGTCCGGCCCGACCCGGTCAACACGGGCGCGGCCGCAACGGACGCGCCCACAGGAAAGATCCCAGCCATTCCGTCCTCCTTGACGTCGTGTCTGGGGTGCCAGGTGCGCGAATTCGCCGCCCGGGAACTGTCAGACCGAGGCTAACCCCGGGGGCCGGAGGTCTCCACGGGGGTTAGGGCAATCGCGTGCCCGGAATGCGACGGCGAGTGATCCCCTCGAAGATGGTGCTGCCGACGCCGTCGGACGCCACGGATCGCGAAGGAGAGCGACATGGACTTCGAGGTGGACTTCGAGGTGATCGTCGAGATCCCGCAGGGCTCACGGAACAAGTACGAGATGGACCATGCCGCCGGACGGATCCGCCTGGACCGGATGCTGTTCACGGCCACCCGCTATCCGGCGGACTACGGGTTCATCGAGGACACCCTCGGCGGAGACGGCGACCCCCTCGATGCCCTCATCCTCGTCGACGAGCCCACCTTTCCCGGATGCGGCATCACCTGCCGCGCCATCGGCATGTTCGTCATGACCGATGAGAAGGGGCCGGACGAGAAGATCCTCTGCGTGCCCGCCCACGACCCCCGCTTCACCCGTCTGCAGGACATCGACGACATGCCCCGGCACGACCTGAACGAGATCACCCACTTCTTCGAGGTCTACAAGGATCTCGAACCCGGAAAGTCCGTCGAGGGCTCCCACTGGGCGAACAAGGCCGACGCCTACGCCGAGATCGAGGCCTCACGCTCCAGAGCCGCCGCCCGATAGGCCCCACGCTGTGACGAAGCGTCAGGACCCGCTGCCATAGGGCCTGGTGATGACTTCCAGATCGTGGCCGGACGGGTCCCGGAAGTAGACGCCGCGGCCGCCGTCGTTGTGGTTGATCTCGCCGACCCGCTGCATGTGCGGGTCGGCGTAGAACTCGATGCCTCCCTGCTGGATCCGGGCGAAGATGCCGTCGAACTCCGCCTCCGAGACCAGGAAAGCGTAGTGCTGCGGGGTGAGGCGCTCGGGATCTGCGGTGGCGAAGTCGAGGGTGACTCCGTTCGCCGTGGCGAGTGGCAGGAACGGGCCCCACGCCGCCCCGAGTTCGAGGCCCAGGATGCCGGCCACGAACTCGGCGGACTCCTGACGGTCACGGGAGAAGACGATGGTGTGGTTCAGCTCGACGGACATGGTGGAATGCCTCCAACGGTGTCTCCGTGCCCCGCCGGTCGGCGACCGGCACGCGATGCCGAATCGCGATCTCAGACAGAGTCAGGACGTGGCCGCGGGCGCGGCATTCCACTCAGCCGGCCTCCTTCGCGATGATCTACTGCACCACGACCGTGCCCTGCATGAAGGGGTGGATCGAGCAGATGTACGCGTACGTCCCGGGCGTGGTGAAGGTGTAGCTGTACGAGGCGCCCTGGTTCAGCGGCGCGGAGGCGAGCGGGCCGGAACCGGTGCTGGTCACCGTGTGCGTGTCGCTGTCGGTGTTGGTCCAGGTGACGGTGGTGCCCGCGCTGACCGTGAGTGTGCTGGGCGAGAACGCGAAGTTCGCGATGGTGACTTTCTGTGCTCCGGCGGCCGGGGCCTTGGGCACGGCCGTCAGGACCGTCTGCGACACCGCGGACGCCGCGACCCCGTGCGACTGTGCGGCCGCCGGGCCCCCGGCGCCGAGCGCGCCGAGCCCCGCGGCGACCACAGCCGCCACCAGGGGTCTCGCGATCCGACGGTGCGTCTTGTCGTTGCTCTTGGTATTCCTGCGTGATATCTCGGTCATGATGCCCACCCGACATGTGTTGGCTTTACGCAGGGCTTTTTCAGCGTATCCCCGCGCCGCCGGATGGACATCTCAGCGTCAGCCGCGGCGGCCGGCCCGCCGGCGGGCGGGACCGAAGGCCCGCAGGAAGGTGCCCACTCCGGTCCACACGGCGGCGTCCAGGTCGGACGGCTGGATATCGCGGCGCGAGCGGCGGTGAAGGCCTCTTGCGGCGTTGCTTCGGTCCGTTCCACGCCGAGCCGGATCCGGGCGAGATCCGGCGCGGCCTGCACACTTGCCGCACCGTAGCCGGTGACTCCCCGCGGAGACTTGATCGTTGTCCGCATGGCGCGCAGTCAATCATGAAGCCGCCTGTAGGGTAGGCGAGTTGTCGGACACAGGGGGTTGGGATGAAGCAGGGCGACGCCGAGTACCTGGCCGCACTCGACGAGACGGTGGACATTCTCCGGCGTTGGGCGCGAGAAGGCCGCTCCGACGGTTGGTACAAGTCGCTCAGCGAGGAGTTGAAGGCCAAGGGGCATGGCGTCCACTACCGCGGCCCGATCATCAGCCTCCTGCTCGGTGACGCCTGCCGCAGTGACAGCCAGGGCCTTGATCCCATGCTCTCCGCCATCGTGATCCTCAAGGCAACCGGCAGGCCCGCGGGGCAGTTCTTCGAGCTCGCCAAGGGGGCCCCGTTCCACCGCACGGCAGCGGACTGGACTTGGGAGCAGGAGCGGGCCCGGGTCTTCGCGCGCTACCGGGAGAGCTGATCACGCCCCCTGTCCCGTGGTCGCGATGTGTCCGGAAGTCACGTCGAAGACGCCCTGCGCACGCAGGTTCGCGATATCGGCCTCCAGGCCGGTCCGGGTCTCCTTGGTCACCCGCTGCCAGCCGAAGAACTCGCATGCCTGACGCACCAGTTCGTCCTGGGACATGCCGGGGCACTCGTTGGCCAGCTCCACCAACGCACGCCACCGTTCCCTGGGTGCGACGTGGACGAGCTTCCGCGCCGCGTGGCGCCCTGGATGGCGCGCCGCCGGGTCGCCATCGCGCACCAGGTCGACGAAGTCACCGTCCAGCGTGGCTCGGCCCGATCGGACCAAACGGTCGCGCACGACACGGATGTTGTCCCGGATGCGCGAAGCCGCCCGCCCGACTCCCCAGGCCTCGCGCACTCGCTGTACCAGAATCTCCTCGTGGATCGGCCCTTCCTGCTCAATGATCGCGAGCAGGACGCGTTCGACGGCGGGCCGGGCTTCCGGGGTGTGCAGGTCGTACGACGAGGTGACCGAGACCTGGTAGGTCTCGTAGGGCACGCTCCACTCGCGGTCCGGGGCGGCGACCGGCACCCGCTCGTGTTCGACCGGTGCCGGAGGTTGCGGGGGAACGTGGTCGAGTCGCCGACCGTCCGAACGGGCCCCCTCCGTTCGATGCTCGCCCGACGGCTGCGCACCGGTCGCCGCGACACCGGAAGCCGAGTGGTCCCCCCGAACCGGCGCGTTCAGCGACGCCAGTACAATGGCCTGCTCCACCGCCTCGCGCAGCCGTGACTCGGCCGCGGCGCGCCCTCGGTACCAGTCCGTCCCCCAGATCCGGTGCAGCCGCCAGCCCAGCCCTGCAAGCACCTCCTCACGCAGGCGGTCCCGGTCGCGTGCCACCCGAGAAGAGTGGTACATCGCGCCGTCGCACTCGATCCCAAGGACGTACGCACCAGGAGCGTCAGGCCGGCGGACGCCCAGGTCGATCCGGTAGCCGGCGACGCCGACCTGTGGCTGCACCTGGTAGCCCCAGCCGCGCAGGACCTGCAAAACGGACTCCTCGAACGGGCTGTCCGGTTCGGCCTGCTCCTGGACGAGATCGCGGGCGAGGACAGCCGGACCGTGCTCGGCGTAGTCAAGGTACCGCTTCAGGTGCTGGACACTCGGGTTCGGGCTGTCGGACAAGTGGGAACCCCGGAAGGAGGCGACCACCTCCATCCGGTACCGGGCCCGGGTCACCGCCACGTTCAGACGCCGCCAGCCACCGTCCTTGTTGATCGGACCGAAGTTCAGGCCGACTGGCTTGCCGTGCTCGTCCGGCCCGTATCCGATCGACATGATCATCACATCGCGCTCGTCGCCCTGGACTGATTCGAGATTCTTGACGAAGAAGCCGTCGAGTCGGTCCTCGGTGAAGTGGCCGTTCAGGTCGGGTCGTCGCAGGCGCGCCTGCTGGACGGCCTCGTCGATCGCCGCCGCCTGGGACTGGGAGAGCGCGACCACGCCGAGAGTGCGGCCCGGGCGGGTGTCGAAGTGGTGGATCACGCGCTGGGCGACGAACTCGGCCTCCGTCCGGTTGTCGCGACGGCCGCCCCGGTCGTAGCGGCCCTGAGCGTCGAAGAACTCGATACCGACGTCGTTTCCCGCCTCCACGGCTCCGGGGAACGTCACCATGGAGTTCTGGTAGAAGGAGCGGTTGCTGAACGTGATCAGATCCTCGTGCCGGCTGCGGTAGTGCCACCGCAGCGGCAGCTCCCGCATGGCACCGGCCTTGCAGGCGTCCAGCAGCGACTCGAACGAGTCCGGCACGTCCTCGTCGTATTCGTCGGATTCCTCCTCCACGGAGGAATCGAAGAACGAGGTGGGGGGAAGCTGCTTGGCGTCACCCGCCACAACCAGGGAGTCGCCGCGGTAGATGCAGTTGATCGCGTCACCCGGACGCACCTGCGACGCCTCGTCGAAGATGACGACGTCGAAGTGGTAATCGGCCGGCAGGTACTGGCTGACGGTCAACGGGCTCATCATGAAGCACGGCTTGACCGAGGGAACGACCTGGCGCGACCGTCCGAGCAGGTCGCGCACCGGCATGTGGCGGGTCTTCAGCTCGGCCTGCCGGACGATCACTGCGGCCGCTCCACTCGCCAGCTGCCGCGGCCTCCGCTTGTTGCAGGCCTCGATCACGGCACCGGCCGCGGCGGCGACCAGCCGGCGGTCGGCATCCCGGAAGTCCGCGACTCTGGCATCTAGGTCGGCCGAGCGGGTGGTGCGGAGCCGGGGATCGGTCGACAGGACGTCGTCCGCCCAAACCTTGAGTACGGCCTGCTCGACCACATCGGGCAGTTGCCGGGGAAGCCCGCCGCGCTCGGCCGTCCTGGCCACCAGGTCATCAGCACCGTGGCGTGCCAGCACGGCGAGGCCGTCCTGGTAGGCCCGCCACTCCTCGGGGCCGTCGCGGTCGGCGAGCAGTGCGTCCACCACCGTCCGGGCCTGGTCGAGCGAGCTCGACAACTGGAGCGACAGTTCGATCTGTCGCGAGTTGTCGAAGAGGCCGAGCAGCGCTGCGAACGCCTTGGAGCAGCGGGTGACCCGTTCCTGCGTCGCCTCGCACCAGTCGGTGAGCGCCTCCCGGGCGGCCCGGGCCGCGATTCGCGCCAGCTCACCCGACTGGGCCCCGTCGGCGAGCTGCGCGACCAACCGGTCCCGGTACTCGACACTGTGGGTCAACTCACCGATGCGGGCGGCGGTGGCCAGCGCCTCACGAAGCGCCGGCTGGTCGCCCGGCACACGGGGCATGTACCGGCCCAACAGCGCACCGTGGAGCCGGGTGAGCCGTTCGACCTCAGCCGAGGCCGAGTACCAGGCCAGTGCCTGGGGCAGGCGCCCGATGCCCGTCCGGGCCGGGATCCCGTCATGGACGAGCGCGCTCACGGCCGCCCGATCAGCCTTGTACCGGGCGGAGAACCGACCCATCAGACCGCGGTGCTCCTCCGCGAAGCGCCGGACCAGCTCCGGCAGCTCGGTGGCGGTGAGGACCTGCTCCCCGAAAACGTCCTCGGCGACGCTGCGGGCGTGCGTCGCCGTGGTGATCGCGACGTCGAGCGCCTGCTCGGCCTGCCGCGCCTGCCGCAGGGTCATGGCGTCGAACCACTCCCGCGGCGGGCGGTGTGCCGCGGAGGCGAGATCGGCCAGCTCAAGGAGCGCGAAGGCGGCTCTGGGTGTGGCCGGCTCGGGCATCCCGAGAAGACCGGCGAGTTGAGCCAGCGCTGCGGAGCATGCGGAAGGCAGAGCGGCGCCGACGCCGGAAGCCCGCTCCGGCAGACCAGCTCGCACCTCCCCAACAAGCTGGTTCAGCGCATCAGACGTCTGCGGTTCCGGGACGGTCGTCGCGAACGGCCGGCACGCGGAGGCCGCACCGATGCTGGTCAGCGCGTCGGCGGCCTCCTCCGCGGCGGCCAGCGCCGCCGCCCCGATCAGCCCGCGCCATGCGAACGACTCGCCTTCGGCAACCGGACGCCAGGCCCGGCCGATGGCCTCGGCGGCGGCCAGCATAGCCTGGAGGGCCCCCGCTTCCAGCGCCCGCACGGAGCCGACGTTCCCGGCGTTCAGCGGCACCTGCGGTGTACCGGCTCGCTCCAGGAGAACCAACCGGCCGAGGACGTCGTGCAGGGACCGCTGGAGCGGCCCACGGGTCTGGTTCATGGCCGCGGCGTAGGCGGACAGCTCCTCGCGCAGTTGCCGGGCCCGGTCCAGCTCGTACTCGGCCGCGCCCGTCACCCGTGCCTCGGTGGTCAGTACCCTGGCGAGCTCCACCGCCACGGCTTTACGGGAGGTGTCGCCGCTGTGCAGGGACAGCACGAAGTCGCCGAGGCCGACGCCGCGCAGGCGGTTGCGCACCACGTCGAGTGCCGCTGCCTTCTCACTGACGAACAGGACACTGCGCCCCGCGTGTATCAGGGCGGCGATCATGTTGGTGATGGTCTGGCTCTTGCCCGTACCGGGTGGGCCGCTCATGACGAATGAACGACCCTCCAGGGCGGCGGCGATGCACTGGCGCTGCGAGGCATCGGCGTCCAGGACCAGCGGCGTCCGCTCGGGGAGCTGAAGCTCATCGATTCGGTCCAGGTCCGCCGGCGTGAAGTCGATCAGTTCGGGGGGCAAGCCGGAGTCCGGACCCAGCGCGACAGACCGCACCAGAGGGTGGGCGGAGATCTGGGCCTCGTTCTGCTGGAGGTCCTGGTACATCGCCTCCTTGTACGAGGCGAAGAGGCCGAGGACCAGCCGCTCCTCGACCTGCCAGCCCTCGCGCTCAGCGGCGATCTGCCGAGCCTCGGCCAGCACGGCGGACGGATCGCCCACGTCGGTGCCGGTCACGGGGCTCCAGTCGATGCCCATGCGCTCAAGCCGCACGGCAAGCGCCGGGTTGTGGATCCTGTCCTGGTCCTCCCCCAGCCAGAGCTGGACCCGTCCTCGACCGTCCCGGCGCAGTTCGACGGGAACGAGCAGCAGGGGTGCCGAACTCGTCTCGCTCGCCCCGTCCTCACACCAGTCCAGGATCCCGACGCCGAGCCAGAGCACCCACAGGCCGTAGTCGTTGAACATCTGCTGGGACTTGCCGCGCAGTTGGTGGAGTGCGCCGTCGAGCGACCTCTGAGTGGCCTTCTGCGTGACCAGTCCGGGGATCGCGTCGGCTGGTACGCACACCGCCGATTCCTCCGCCGCGGCCTCCTCGTCGACCGGCGCGAAGTCCCACCCCTTGGCCAGCCCGGCCAGTACGGCGGAGACATCCGGGGACAGCAGTTCGAGCGTGGACGACCTCGTGTGCCGGAAGTTGAGCAATCGGTTGCGCCCGCCCATGTCGAGCAGCGAGTTCCGCCAACTCCCCAGCACTGTCGTCAGCCGGTCCAGGCCGGGGTCGCCGGGCTTGGTGGGCACGGAACGCGATGTCGACCGGTCCTGCATGCTCAGCGATACCTCCGTAGGCCGGACACGCCACCTAGTCAAGCCCGCCGACCAGGTGGTTTATGTGAAGGATGCACACAGTTAATACCAGGCACCGCCGACATCTCGCACCAGGTTGGATGCATTGCCGTTGAATCGAGATGAGCGGGTCCGACCGTTCCTCAGCGTCCTGTCGACCAGGCGATCACCGATTTGACCGAGAGGGCGATCCCGTACATGGGGCGGGCGTTACTGACTGCCGGCGCCTACCTCAGGCGCGTCGCACTCTCGTGAAGCTTCGCCGTCGGCCGCCCGCAGCAAGCTCGGTGAGGCGCTCGCCGATCACGGAAACGCCAGGGCGGAGCTCCTGCTCGTAGTACCAGGGGTTTGCGCCGGCGCAGCAGTTCCGCGCCATGCTCGCTCCAGGTGAACCCGGGCTTCCGCAGTAGCTTCCGGAGCACCGAGTCGACCGTCTCCGGGTGGGCGTGCTGGTGCCGAAAGTTTGGTGATTGGATCGTGGTGCTGATCCGATGCAGTGTCGCAGCAGTCATCGACGGTGACCGCCCTGCTCCTATTTCGGGCGGATCGTGGTGCTCGCCCGGGTAGCCATCGCCCTCCAGACGGCCTGAGGTGACGCTTCGGCCAGGCACGAAGAACCCCCAGCGTGAGCAGCTGCTGCCGGTGGCAGAACGCCTCGCTGAGCTCGGCCCGGACGGAGTCCCCGCCCCTCGGAGGGTAGGGGCAGAGCTCGAACGGGCAGCCGTCCTTGCAGGTCGATCCGGCCACCGGGGCTGTCCCGGTGCCGACCGTCAGGTCGAGACGGAGCGGATCGCGGCTCTCCGTAAGGCATGGCGGCACACCGACGGTGGCCGTCTGGGCGAGGTGCCCCTCACGGTCGCTCATCCCGCCCCCGCGTTCGGCCAGATTGAGCAGGACGAAGACGTCGGCGACCAGCCGCTGAGCTCTGTGGTCGAGCACGACCCAGCCGGTGGACGGCGGAATCCACAGCTTGCGGTCCTCGGCCGGGGCGGTCGCGCGCGACCCGACATGGGCGACGACGCCCGCTTCGTCGATCCAGAGGAATCGCTCTGGTTCGGCTTTGATGAGGGCCCGCACGGCCAGTCTGCCGGTCTGACACACGAACGGATGGAGGTGTTCGGGGCGCTCGACTGCGGCTCCCGTCGCCGCGAGTTCAAGCCAGTGGCGGACGGTCTGCTTGGGATGTGATCCGTGACCGCGGCGAGGCGGTCTTCCTCCGGTTTCGGACAAGGTGTAGAGCACGAGGGCTTGAACGAGCGTGAGCTGCGAGAACCAGAAACGGGCCCCCTTGAGCATCCCAGCCGCGGTCTCGGACAGCACGTCCCGGGCCCACTTCGGGGCGCGAGGATGGCGCGGTCCCCTGTTCGCCGCGTACTTGAAGCCCTGCGCGAGTGCCATCTCGAAGGAGATCGACCGACAGGCCTGCTCCTGGGGAGAGTCCCCCCAGCCACGCAGCCATCGCTTCAGCTGCGACAGTCCGTCGCCCTGACCTGGCGCGGGATACTCCGGCATGGAGCCGACCAGGAGTGGCGTGATCCAGGCGCACGTGACGAGGCTGCTCCATTCCTCGGGGCCGCGGCTCTCCACCTCCTCGGCGCGCGACGTCCACGCCCGAACGAGGTCGTCTTGGAGAGCGTGGAACGCATCGGCGCCACCCGCGCCGAGTTGCTGCGCCATTGCGAAGCGCACCGCATAGCATCTCTCGGTCACGCCGATCTTGAAGAGCGCACGGTATGCGCGCTGAACCGCTTCGTTCAGATCAGTGGAGTCATCCCGGGTGCCGCGCTCGGAAATGGCGCGAGCGGCTTCACCGAAGCGAACTACGAGTTGGAGCTTGGCTTCCTCAAGGCTGCGCGGGTCCGCCGCCTCCTTGAGGTCGTTCCACCTCTTCTTCAGCTGGTCCGCGATGTCGTGGATTCTCGGCTGGTCACTGGCGCTGTCGATCTCGAATGCCGCGGCGAAAGCATTGATCAGCTTGATGGCCTTGGTGCCATCGGGAGTCGCCGCCCGCCGGAGAAGCCGCCTCGTGAGCTCCGTGTTGGCTCGCTTTCTGGCTTGCCCGTCGGGGTCCGGTGCCGCGCGGGAGCAGAGTACGAGCGCGATCAGGAATTCCTTGCCAGGATCCACCCGGTCCGCCGGATCGCACAGCGCGTCGTTGAGGTACCCCGGGTCCGCGAGAGCCGTTTCCAGCAGCCGGGATCCGAGATAGGCCTGCATGACGCTGTGCTGAAAGCGCACCCCGCTCTGATGCACCTCGACGAGGTCGAGCCGTTCGCCGAAAGACGCGGCCCAGAGCAGCTCCGGACGGGACGGCGGATGCCCGAGCTCGGTCTCCAGCCTGTTACGGAGCTTCACGCATGGCCTGTCCGGGCTCCCGGGCTTGCCGACGAGGTCGGTGAAGCGGACATCCAGTGTGTCCATCTTCAGCCCCACACAGGCCAATGCTGAGAGCAGCGCTACGGCCTGCTCTCGCTGTGTCCGCTCCAGCGAGACGTCCCCGTGCAGGTGGCCTTCGAGTACTGCCTGCATCCAGGTGTCGAGCAGGAGCCACCGGAGCCGTGAGCGGTCGGCACAGCGCGTGTCCAGAGCGTTCTCGGACCACGCGGCGGCGGTGCGGTCCAGCCCGTTCTCGTGAAGCTCATGCGTGATCTTGAGGTAGATCGGGGCCTCCGCCACTTCGGCGGTCGCCACGATCCAGCCCAGCCGGTGCTGGTCCTCACCGCGGGTGCCAGGTCTGCTCACGTAGCTCAGTGCGGCCTGCTGGCTCAGCGGTTCCAGCTCCATGATCACGGCACTTGCGCTCTGGAGTGACTCGTGCGGCCGGGAGGTGATGATCAGCGGCAGTGCCATTTCGTCGGCTTTGTGAATGGCGAGGCGGATGACGGTGTCGCGATTGCTGGCGGCGTCCCGGCTGAGGCATTCCTCCAGGCCGTCCGCGAGCACGACGATCTTGCTGTCCCGGCAGAGGTTCCGCCATACCCGTTCACCTTCGTTAGTCGACAGCAGCCTGGGCTCAACCTCCGAGAGGAACCTTTTGTAAGCCAGTTCACGGAAAACCAGTCGGTTCGGATCCTGAACGTCGCGGAGCCGGATCGGCACGGGGACCGCGCCGTGCTTGGCCAGGCGCTTCGTCAGGTCTACCAGGACGGCGGTCTTCCCTGCGCCCACACCGCCCACGAGCAGGTGCGGACGGCGGATCCGACGCTCGCGCATGTTGTTTATGATCACCTGACAGAGGTCCCTGCGGCCCACCACGCGATCGATCTTCCCGGCCGTCTCCACCAGGTCACTCGGTCTCTTCCGGGCGAGCTTCATGATGTGCTGCGTCACCCGGCGGATTCTGATGAGCACGAAAATCGCGGAGGTCAGTGCGAGCGATAGCAGCGGTGCCGCGAATCCAGAGGTGAGCGCGCAGGTGAGGCCGTTTTCGGCGCAGCTGGTCTCGGCGCTCTTGAGGAATTCTGGGAGCTTCCAGCCTAACGCTTCGACGAAGAGGAAGAAATACACCGACCAGGCGAATACGAGGAACCCTGCTAGATAGATGATGATTTGAATGACCGTCCAGAGGAAATGGCGCCGATACCATCGTTTCGGCCTCGCAGACCTGTTCTTTCGGACAGCGGCCGGGAACTTCCGATCCACTTGCTGCCTCCCGGTCAATGAGTACTCGAAAGCCGGATTTACTGCGGGCATGCTCGGCCCCCACCTCGCCACGTCCATGGCGGTCGGCGTGTTCTGGCCGGCCCGTGTGCTCCCGGAGGACGACGGAGCGACCGCCGGGACGGTACCCGGCGGGAGTTCGGGTGCGGCCCTGGCCGCCCAGCTGTCCGCCGTCTTCCCCGGTGCGGATCAGTGCCAGACCCTCCAGGTGATCGGCGATGCGGTGGACAATCCCAGAGCGCCGGTGTCAGGTGCCGGAGGCATCTTCAACGAGGCTGGTGCCCTGTTGACCCCCCAGAAGGCCGACTACGACGAGGACGCACCGTTGGGAAGGCCGGACCGGATCGGTGTGGACATCGAAAAGCTCGCGGAGCACGTATGCGGTAGCGCCCTGGATGTACTGCGATTGTTCACCTATGCCGAGATGAAGAACCGAGCGGGTGTCGTGGGCCAGGCTGGGCTAGGCCCGCTGCTCCTTCGCCTGGGCCAGGACGCGCGGGTCAGGATTCATCTGATGGGCCACAGCTTCGGGGCCCGGCTCGTCGCGCACTCGCTTGCCGGACTGGGGCCGGCCCAGGATGCGCAGGACACTCCGATCAAGTCACTGGTGCTGATTCAGGGGGCGTTCTCGCATTTTTCGTTCGCGTCCGCGATCATCTACTGCCCCGAACCGGGCACGGCCGGGGCACTCGCCCCGCTCGCCGGCCTGGTGGACGGTCCGCTGCTGGCGACCTTCTCCGCAGCCGACCGGGCGCTCGGCGAGTGGTACCCGATGGCGAGCATGCTCCAGCACGAAGACCTCGCCCTCCTTGACCACCCGGTCTACCGATGGGGTGCCATGGGCCACGACGGCTTCCAGCAGGCGACGGCGGTGACCAGGCCGCTGCAGCGGCAGGGCAGCCGGTACGACCTCGCCAGGGGAGGCTTCTACCGGCTGGACGCCAACGCGGTGATCAACGCGGACCAGTCGAGGTTTTCGGGTGCGCACAGTGACATCTGCCATGCGGAGATCCTCTGGGCCGCGGTGAGTGCGGCAGGGCTCGTCTGACGCTCGCCGCCATGTGGCCCGAACCGGACCTCCCCGAACTCATCGCGCAGCCTCATCGCCAACGTGCCCTCTGGACACACCGCCCGCGCCACCCGCACCGTCTCCGCCGGGATCTCGCCCAGCCCACTCTCCCGCAGCGACACCGACACCCTCCCCAAACGCTACGTCGGCCTTCACACCCACAACCAGGTGGAGAAGACCGACGTCACGGCCAGGGCGGCTATTTACCAACAGTGTCTCGTCGGCGGGTCCTCTCAGCGCTTGATGACGCCATGCTCAGCGTGCAGGCATCTTCTGCTGCTTCACCCACGCCTGCACCTCCGACACCTTGAACTGAAGCTTCGCGTTCCTCCCGCTTCCGAACTTGTACGCGGAGAGACCCAACCGAGGAGCCTCGCGATAGACCCGGGCAAGAGACATGTTCAGATACTCTGCCGTCTGCTTTGCACTCATGAACTGCTCGGGCACGGCTTTCTCCTCTGTTCGGCTGATCCGTGGCAATCATCGAGGACTCGCCGGTTTTGGCCGTGCCGCTTATGTCTGATAATGGGCGCCCATTTCACCGAATTCGTCGACCAGGAACGCCGTCGACGATGTACTGGTCCCCCAAGTCCTGCTGGCCGCCGCCGACCGAGCCGAGGACCTCAATGTCGTCAACATCGTCAACTCCCGCCCCAGGGTGCCGCCGCCCGGAGGTTGAGATGTTGGTGCGGCCGGGACGTGAAACGCGTCCCGGCCGCACCAAGGCGTGATCGTGTGGTGCTCGCCGGTCATGGCGACGGCGCTGGAGATGAAGACCAGTCGGCCGTACTTGCGGCGGAGCATCCCTCGCGAGGCCCGCTTTGCCGCCCGGTAGACACCCACTAGGTTCGTCTGCAGCGTCGCATCGAAGTCCTCTTCGGCCATCCGCAGCAGCAAGGTGTCCCGGGTGATCCCGGCGTTGACGACAAGGATCTCCACCGGTCCATGCTGCTCCTCAACCTCTGCAAAGGCCCGGTCAACCGACTCCGGTGAGGTCACGTCGCACTGCACCGCCAGGAGTCCCTCAACCGCCTGCCCACTGCGGGACGTGACCGCCACACGGTGTCCGTCCGCAGCGAGCTTCCGGGCGACGGCCAGGCCGATGCCTCGGCTTCCGCCTACCACCGGAGCAGAACGGGACATGGGGGGGAACTCATTGAACCGGGACACCACACCAGCGCCCGATGAGCCTGTCGGCCTGTCGGCGGGCCGCCGCGCGTTCACCTGCGCGGCAGGCTTCCACGCTGAGCACGGCCACCTCCTGTCTGCCCGGGCCGGGGTGGCCTGGGGCGGTGGCCCCGGCCCGGGGGGAGCACGGCTACTCGAGCGCTTTCAGCAGTGCGACTCCGTCGGGCACGCCCCAGCCGGTGACTGCGTCGTACCCCTGCTGGGCCGGATAGCCGATCCCCGGTTGGGGGAAGGAGGCGTTGTCGTGGCCGGTGGTGATGTCTCGGAGGGCCGTTTGGCCCATCGGCCGGCCGTTCGTGCCGCGTTGGTAGAACAGGGGCGTGAGGAAGCGATTCTGCTTGTTCCCCGGCAGTAGTGCGTTGATCCGCGCGATGAGGGCGGCCCACAGCGGGGTGGAGGCGCTCGTGCCACCGTTGGGCGCGGAGTGGCCGAAGAGTGTCAGGTCGTAGAACGGCGGGCCGGCCAGCGCGGCGACATCCGGTACCGCCCGTCCCGGCTTGCCGCCCGGGTTCCGGGATTCCACCGACACGTTCTGCTGCCAGTCCGGCGGGTCGAACCTCACGCTGACGCCACCACCGGTTGCGCCTCCCCCTCCGGCGCGGGTGCCGGGTGACACCCACCAGGACTGCTCGCCGCTGTCGTCGATCATCGTGCCGCCCACACTGAGCACGAAGGGGCTGGAGGCGGGGAAGTTGACATGGCAGAGCCCGTCCATCACCTGGTCGCCCGACCCGTCGTCGCCGGAGGAGACGCAGACGGTGATGCCCAGATCCGCCGCGGCGGACAGGCGCTTGTTGATCTCGGTGACCGCGGCATCCGCCCAGTCGGGGTCGTCCTCGGCCAGCCCGTAGCTCACCGACAGAGTCACCGGGCGGTCCTGGAGGACCTGGTCGAGCAGGTCGATCCACCCCTTCTGGTCCCAGGTGGTGAAGTAGACCGAGATCCGGGCCGCCGGACAGAGACCGGCGACGATCTGCACGTCCATCATCACTTCGGGGAGGAACGCTTCCACCGTCTTCTGGTCCTGAAGCGGCAGCCGCTGGATCTCCTGCAGGGTCCGCGCCGGAGTGAAACCCAGGGACACCACGTCGACCTGCGCCTGCGGCAGGTTGTGCTTCGTGGCGAAGGCCTGGAGATCGGCGTCCAGGTAGGCGCCGCCGAACTCGGCGATACCGACCTTCTGATCGCTGCCATCGCCGTCGGGGAAGTTGTACTGCTGCTCCAGGTCGGCCGGTGTGAATGCGCCGTGCGCTCCCGACCCGGGGAACACCGCGCGCCGGGCTACGCGCCGCTGGTCCAGACCGAAGACACCGGTCACGATGTCCTTGAGCTCGGCCGGGATCTTCAGCTCGCCCTCCCGGCCGCGGAAATCCCCCTGGTGGTCGCTGTGGTAGACCCCCAGATTCGTCTGGAAGGCCTTGTTCATGGCCGCGACCGTGCCGCTCATGCCGAGGCTGCCCTGGGCGAGCTTGCTCTCGTCGGCGGTCTCGAGCCCCAGCTGTCCGAGGACGGCCTTCGTCGTCTCGGCGTCCGCCCGCCTCTGCTCGGGGTCCTTGTTGGTCCCCGCCCCCCGCAGGGAGATGGTCACGCTGACCTTGTCCTCGGCGCGGGCGTCCTGCACCCGTCTCGCGTCGCTCTTGACCGGCCGCTTGCTTCCGGCCAGTACCACATGCTGCTGAGGCATTGTTCGTTCCCTTCACCTGGTCCCTGGAGATCGGGCCCGATCCAGAACCCGACCAACCGTCTGTATCCGCACCGTGTCTGGGCTAAGCACATGCGTCGCAGCCGGTCGCCCGTTCAGGTGGGGTGCGGTTGGGTATATGTCAGATGGCCGAACGGCGGGCATGTGCCGAATCGTCCTCGAGCTGCAGACCCTCCTCGCGACCTGGGTGGTCGACCCTTCCGAGCCGGCGTGCAGAGCGTCCGCTCGGTACGGGAGTGACCCGGTGGCCCCGGGGGGGGCGTCCACGTCCCGGGGCCACCGGCGGTCGCTCTCCGATCCCCTGGGTTCAGCCCGGCGGACATACCGGACCGGCTGCCTGGTCCGGCAGGTATGCCGCCCGCTCCTCCCGGGTCAGACCTCGACTGACGGCCCGGCAGATCCGCTCGACCGCTGCGGCGGGTCGGGGGAGGACGATGGTCCGCAGCCGTGCGGTGTCGTCGTAACTACCGGTGGCGATGGTTCTTCCATCGGGGCTGAACGCCGCCGACAACACCATGTCGGTGTGGCCGGTCAGGGTGGCACGGGCTGCGCCGGTGGCCACGTCCCACAGTTTCACGGTGTGGTCGCGGCTGGCGGTGGCGAGGGTCTTCCCGTCGGGGCTGAACGCCGCCGAGAACACCGTGTTGGTGTGGCCGGTCAGGGTGGTGAGGCTCCTGCCGGTGGCCACGTCCCACAGCCGTGCGGTGTTGTCGCCGCTGGCGGTGGCGAGGGCTTTCCCGTCGGGGCTGAACGCCACCGACCAGACCGCACTGGTGTGGCCGGTCAGCGTCCTGAGGCTCCTGCCGGTGGCCACGTCCCACAGCCGAACGGTCCGGTCCGCGCTGCCGGTTGCCAGGGTGTGACCGTCAGGACCGAACGCCACCGAGAACACCGTGTTGGTGTGGCCGGTCAGGGTTGAGCGGGCTGCGCCGGTAGCCACGTCCCACAGTTTCACGGTGTGGTCTCGGCTGGCGGTGGCGAGGGTCTTCCCGTCCGGGCTGAACGCCACCGACATCACCATGTCGGTGTGGCCGGTCAGGGTGGCACGGACCGCGCCGGTGGCCGGATCCCACAGTTTCGCGGTCCGGTCGCCGCTGCCGGACGCGAGGGCTTTCCCGTCGGGGCTGAACGCCACCGACCACACCTCGCCGGTGTGGCCGGTCAGGGTTGAGCGGGCTGCGCCGGTGGCCACGTCCCACAGTTTCACGGTCCGGTCGGTACTGCCGGTGGCGAGGGCTTTCCCGTCGGGGCTGAACGCCACCGACCAGACCGGTCCGGTGTGGCCCGTCAGCATCGAGCGGGTACCCGCATCCCACAGCCGCGCGGTCTTGTCTCCGCTGCCGGACGCGAGGGTCTTCCCGTCGGGGCTGAACGCCACCGAGTACACCTCGCCGGTGTGGCCGGTCAGAGGCGTGCGGGTGGCGCCGGTGGTTACGTCCCACAGCAGTACGGTGTTGTCGGCACTGCCGGTTGCCAGGGTGCGGCCGTCAGGACTGAACGCCGCCGAGACCACCGCGTCACTGTGGCCGGTCAGGGTCAAGCGGGTCGTGCCGGTGGCCACGTCCCACAGCCGTGCCGTGTAGTCGCGGCTGCCGGTTGCGAGGATGCGGCCGTCGGGACTGAACGCCACCGCGTAGACCTCGTTGGCGTGGCCGGTGAGGGTGGCTCGGACAGTGCCGGTGGCCGCGTCCCACAGCCGAACGGTCCTGTCCGTGCCGGCGGTTGCGAGGGTGTGGCCGTCCGGGCTGAACGCCACCGAATTGATCTCTCCGGTGTGGCCGGTGAGGGTGGTGCGGTTCGCGCCGGTCGTCACGTCCCACAGCCGAACGGTCCCGTCGGCGCCGGCGGTTGCCAGGGTGTGGCCGTCGGGGCTGAACGCCACCGAGTAGACCGAGTCGGTGTGACCGGACAGGCGTCGCCGCAGTGGAAGGGACGCGGCATTGTCCAGGCTCTCGACGGATTCGGGAGTGTGGCCGGTGCGGTACGCCTGAACGGCCAGCAGCGAGGCGAGGTCGGGGTTGGTGCTGATGAGGGTGCCGGCCTGGAGGGCGAGCTGCCGGGAGAGGGCCGTCTGCCGTTCGGCGACGGCCGTCCGCTGCTGCCAGACGGCGTATCCCGCAGCGGCGAGTGCGAGGACGAGGACCCCGGCCAGGATCGCATTGAGGCGTCTGCTGCGCCGGATGACGGCCTGCTGGCGCTGCCTGCTGGCGGTGAGGAAGGCGGCGATCCCGCTCGGTAGGCGGCGGTGTCGGGACCATTCGAGGCCTTCCGCGAGCGCCGTCCCGCCGAGCAGGTCACCGGGGTCCTTCTGCTCGGCCCAGCGGGCTCGCCGTTCCCGGGTGTGTTCGAGCCACTCCTGGAAGCGATGGTCCTGGTTGACCCACTGGCGTAGCGTGCCCCAGTCGCGGATGAGCGCGTCATGGATGAGCTCGGCCACCGGCTGCCCGGCCGGGGCGTCGGATCCTACGGGCGCGCGGGGCGTGTAGGTGGTGATGATCCGATGGCCGGTGAGGGCGGCGAGGACGGCGTCGAAAGCTCGCTCGCTGCCCGGAACGGCGTCGGGGTCGGCTGCCAGCTCGCGCAGCTCCCGCAGGGGCACCTGTGCCCGGATGGCCGGAATCTGGTGGCTCGGGTCGGCCGGGCGAACCAGGGAGGTCAGGATCCGCCGTGCGATGGACCGGTGGCCGGGGGCTAGCTGGTCGAGGGCGGTGTCGCACCAGGTGGTCAGGCTTCCGGTGACCGCGCCGATGCGCCGGTAGGCGTCGTGGGTGAGGTAGCCGTCCTGGCGGCCTTGCCAGAGCTGGCTGAGGGCCAGCTCCAGCAGGGGCAGGACGGTGACGGGAGCCTGGCGGGTGGCGGTCCCGTCGGGGGTGGTGGCCAGGACGTCGGTGACGATTTGCTCGGGCAGTCCGGGCTGGAAGCGGGCGCCCACGTCCTGGGCGGGCAGGGTGATGATGTCGCGCAGGTCGTCCTGGCTCAGGCTGCCCGGCACGTTGAGAAGCCCAGGCATCGCTGCGTGCAGCAACTTTTGTGCCAGGGCGGCGAGTTGATGGTAGAAGTCATCGCGCATGACCAGGATCACCTGGAGCCGGGCGATCGAGTCGACCGCCGCGGTGAGCTGGTCCGCGATGGCCAGGCGGCGGTCCGGCCGTCGGCCGTCGGCCGGCTGGGCGAGGAACTCCTCGAACTGGTCGATGATCAGGATGATGCGCTGGTAGCCGGGGTCGGCCGCGAGTCTGCGGGTGACGGCGGTGGCGATCCCGTCGGTGGAGGCCCCGGGGAGCCCGGCGTGTTCGAGTTCGGCCACCAGATCCTGCCTCGGTCTGGCGAGCACGGGTAACCACCTTTCGCTGCCCGGTAGTTCACCCGCGGCGAGGGCGGGTAGGACGCCGGCCTGGATCAGGGACGACTTGCCCGATCCGGAGGGCCCGAGCAGCAGCGTCAGCCGCCTGTGCCGGGCCAGGTTCGCCAGCACCTGCCGTACCGCGTCCCTGCGGCCCTCGAACCACCGAGCCTGCTCCGCGGTGAAGGGCTCCAGTCCCCGGTAGGGGCACACGTCCCGCTCGGCCAGGTCGGGCCGGATCTCCCGCAGTGTCCGCGTCGGTGTGGCATAGGCGATGCCCTGCCCCCGCTCAAAGGCGTCGGGGGCGGTGATCTCGGTGACCATGCCGACGACCAGGCCGGTCACCTCGTCCAGGACCGGGCCGCCACTGAACCCGGTGGTCAGGTCGTTGGCATCGGTCAACTGCAGCAGCGCTCCCCTGCCCGCGCCGGGCGGCAGCAGATCACCGGCCACCCCGAAGCCGAAGTGCCCGCCCGGCGGGGCCTGCGCGGGGAACCCGAACGACCGCACCCGGTGGCCCCGGCAGCCCGCCGCCGCGCCCAACGGCAACGGCTCCATACCCGCAGTGGTCCTGTTCAGGCGCACGACGGCGATGTCGTCGCCTTCCGGGGCACGCCAGGCCTCGTCCAGGGCCCGGCCCTCCACCCGCGGCGCATCGTCCGCGTGTGGGAATACCAGCCGCACCCGCTCACCGGGCCCGCTTCCGGCGGCGGCGACCACGTGCGCGCAGGTGACCAGGAGGCCCTCGGCCACCAGGAAGCCCGCCCCGACCACCTCACCGCCCGCTCCGAGGACCTGGGCCACGGCGGAAAGCAGCCCCGGCGCACGGTCGCCGTCCGGCCCCTTGCCAGCGATGTCCACCGGTCACCCCGGACTCTCGCCCGCGCCCGGGTGGCCGGCCGTATTCCTGTTCCACGTCATGGTCACCATCAGATGACCGGTGGCACCGGCCTTGGTGATCACGGCCCCGGCCTCGACCGCGAGGTCGACGCCGAACGCGACCGTGATCTCGTCGGGGCAGGCCTTGCGCAGCTGGTCGAGGGTGGCCCGCGCCGCCTCGGTGACCGGCTGCAGAGCCCCCTGCAGACTCTCCGGCAGCTCATGGATGGCATCGCCGACACGACCGGCCTTCACCGGCCCCCCCAGCCCTGCCGGGGCCTCGATCAGGACGCAGCCCCCGCCCTCCAACGGCATCCGGGCCAGAGCTGCCACAATCTCCTCCTTCACCCCGTCGCACTCGTCGACACATGGGCCTTCGGGTCTCTCAGACGACAGCGGGCGGTACTGGGCACGTCGGGCCGCCCACAGCTGGGGCTGGGACGCCAGCGCTGTCGGTAGAACTGGCGACTGCGGCGGCTGGGGGCCGGGGGACCGTTCGCAAACGCTCTTCAACTAGGAACCACCGAGCACGTGAACCGCTTACCGGCCCTGAGGACGCATCGCACGCTGCCACCCAGTCATCGTCATCAGTGCCAGTACCTGCCGCACTCGGAGTGGACCGTGTGAATGAAAGCCTCGCCGATGGCCGCCGGGTAGACCGCCCACCTGGTGCGAAACGGGAAGTGACCCCCAGAACTCGTGCAAGCGGTCGCCGGTGGCCGTTGTAGCGCGAGAGATCGCTCACCGAAGTCAACGAGCGGCCGGCCGGATCCCGTGGGGATGGACCCGCACAGGTGAGCTCGACACGCGGGCTCTCAGTGAGAACCGCACCTGCCGAGAGCACGTCATGGCCCGTCCTCCAGCCGCCCTCGGAGGGCACATTCAGGGCACATGGGGGGTAAAAAAGCTGCTGACCAGTGAAAACCAGCGAATACAGTTTTCGCAGGTCAGCCAGCTATCGGCGGATTCAGCCGGGCGAACGCGGCCTGGCGGCGGTACGGGAAGTACGGGTACGGCGCCGTGCGGGCGCTCGCCGCGTCCAGCCGGGCGACCTGCTCCGGCGTCAGCGACCAGCCGACCGCGCCGAGGTTCTGCCGCAGCTGCTCCTCGTTGCGGGCGCCGATGATGACGGAGGAGACGGTCGGGCGGCGCAACAGCCAGTTGATCGCTACCTGCGGGACGGTGCGCCCGGTCTCGGCGGCGACCCCGTCGAGCGCGTCGACCACCCGGTAGAGCAGCTCGTCCTCGACCGGCGGGCCGTAGTCGGCGGTGTCGTGCAACCGGCTGCCGGCCGGGAGGGGATGTCCGCGGCGGACCCGGCCGGTGAGGCGGCCCCAGCCGAGCGGGCTCCAGACCAGGGCGCCGACGCCCTCCTCCCGGGCGAGCGGCATCAGCTCCCATTCGTAGTCGCGGCCGACCAGGGAGTAGTAGACCTGGTGGGCGGCGTAGCGGGGGCGACCGTAGCGGTCCGCGAGGGCGAGGGACTTCATCAGCTGCCAGCCGGAGAAGTTGGAGACGCCGGTGTAGCGGATCTTGCCCGCGCGGACCAGGTCCTCCAGGGCGGCCAGCACCTCCTCGATCGGAGTGCCGGCGTCGTAGGCGTGCAGTTGGAAGAGGTCCAGGTAGTCGGTGCGGAGGCGGCGCAGCGCGTCGTCCACGGACCGGATGAGCCGAGCGCGGGAGGTGCCGGCGTCCTGGGGGCCGTCGCCGAGCGGCAGTCCGGCCTTGGTGGAGATCAGCACCTGGTCGCGGCGGCCGCGGACGGCCTGGCCGAGCACCTCCTCGGAGGCGCCGTCCGAGTAGACGTCGGCGGTGTCGAAGAGGGTGATCCCGGCGTCGATGGCGATGTCGAGCAGGCGGCGGGCCTCCTGGACGTCGGTGGTGCCCCAGGCGCCGAACAGCGGGCCGCGGCCGCCGAAGGTGCCGGTGCCGAGGCTGAGCACGGGGACCTTGAGTCCGGACGCGCCGAGCCGGCGCCACTCCATGCCGGTGCCGACCGCACTGGTGGTGGCCGCTTCCGTGGTGGCCGTGTTCGTGTCGGCCGGGTTCGCGGTTGTCATGACAGCACTCCCCTCGAAGCCCCTAATGGGACTCCCATTCCGTTAGGATGCTTCGAAGCTAGCAGACTCCTCCCGCCTAATGGAACAGGAATCCCGTTAATGGCTGCCGAACCTGTCGACCCCGTCGAGTCCTCCACGCCCGGCACGGTCCGTCCCGGCGGCCGGACCGCCCGGGTGCGCGCCGCCGTCCTGCGGGCCGCCGAGGACGCCCTGGTCGAGCACGGCTTCGGCGGCCTCGACCTCGGCGACATCGCCCAGCGGGCCGAGGTCGGCCGCACCACCGTCTACCGCCGCTGGGGCAGCACCACCGCCCTGGTCGCCGACCTGCTCGCCGACATGGCCGAGCAGTCGCTGCCGCGCACCCGCAGCGGCACGCTCGCCGAGGACCTGCGGGCCAACGCGCGCCTGGTCCAACGCACCCTGGCCGACCACCGGCAGGGCGCGCTGTTCCGTGCGGCGTTCGTGGCGGCGAACGGCGACCCGGGGACGGCCGAGGCCCTGCAGCTGTTCTACCGGCGCCGGGTCGAGGAGTGGGCACCGTGCGTCACCGAGGCCGTCGAACGCGGCGAACTCCCGCCGGACACCGACCCGTTGGAGGTGATCCGGGCCGTCTCGGCGCCGCTCTACTACCGGATGCTCACCACCGCCGAGCCGCTCGACGAGTCCGCCGCCGACCGCGCCGCGGCCGCCGCCGAGGCCGCCGCCCGGGCCGGGGCGTACCGGCGGCAGGGCGGCTGAGGCACCCGAGCGCACCCGGGAACGCCGACGGCCGCACGACGCGCCTGCGTCGTGCGGCCGTTCGGGACCGGGACCGGGACCGGTCAGTCCTCGTCGAACTCCTCGTACTCCTCGCGCAGGTTCTCCAGCAGCCCCACCCAGAGGTCCGACTTGTCCGGCCCCTGGCCCAACTGCGCCACCAGCGCCTCGAATTCGTCCAGCGCGACCTGCGCGTCGCCGTTGACGATCCGCTCCTCGAAGCCGGCCAGCAGCCCCAGCGCGCCGATCACCTCGGGCAGCGAGTCGGCCGCCCAGCCGCCGTGACCCTGCCCGGTGGTCCAACCGTCCGAGTTGTAGATCTCGACGACACCGCACTCGGCGTCGACCATCAGGTGCCGGTCGTCGAACTTGCCGACGCAGTAGGCCAGGCCCGCCGGGGAGTCGTCCTCGGGGTCGCGGGCGTACAGCTCATCGGTGTCCGCCTCCCACATGCCGCGCTCGGGCAGGTCCGCCGAGTCGTAGCCGACGAAGTCCAACTCGACGGCCGGGATGCCGACCTCGGCCAGGAACGCCCGGGCCGCACCCGACTCCAGCCCCTCGGGCAGCGTCTCGGGCCGCCACAGCGTGCCCTCGCCGAAGCAGGACTCCAGCCAGGCCGCCGTGGGGTTCCTGGCGGCGGCCAGCAGCTCGGCGTGCGGCCCGTCGGCCACGTCCGCAGCATCGGTGGCGGCGGTCGCGTCGGTCGCGTCGGTCGCGGTCATCGGTACATCTCCCCCGGTCAGAGCGGCGCAAGGGCCCCATTCAAACGCACCGCACCGACGGCAGGTGTCACCGGGTCAGCTCCTCACGGACAGGACGGCCAGGGCGCCTGCGACGGGAGGAGCCGACCGGAAGAACGACCTCTAGAAGAACGAGTCGTCATCGTCCTCGTAGTAGTTGTTGACGACCACGTGGGGCTCGTCGTCGCTCAGCGCCTCGTTGAGCAGCATGCCGCCGACCAGACCGGCCGCGCCCGCGCCGATCATCGCGCCGGTGCCGAAGCGCCGGCCCTGGTCCTGCTGGCCGGGCACCTGCGGGCGGCCCTGCTGCACGGGCTGGACCTGCTGGACCTGCTGCGGGTAGCCGGCCTGCGGCGGGGTGTAGAACGGCGGGACGGTGGTCTGCACCCGCTGGGCGCAGGCGGCGCAGGCCTCGACCTGGCGCGGCACGCCCCACTGCGGCTGCCACAGCACGGCCGTCGAGCCGTAGCCGTGCGAGGGGTCGAAGAAACACGTCACGGGGGAACTCCCTGTTGCTGGCTGGGTCTTCGGAACGGCGGGCGCCACGGCGGGCACGGCGGGCACGGGAGCCGGGGCGGGCGTCGGCGCGGCGGCGGGTGCGGGCTGCAGCACGTCGACGCCGAAGTCCGTGGCGATGCCCGCGAGGCCCACGGCGTACCCCTGCCCGACGGCGCGGAACTTCCAGTCCGCGCCGTGCCGGTAGAGCTCGCCGAACACCATCGCCGTCTCGCTGCCCGCCTCCGGCCGCACGTCGTAGCGGGCCACCTCGGTGCCGCCGTCCGCGTCGCTGAGCCGGATGTACGCGCCGTGGATCTGCCCGAAGGTCTGCCGCCGCTGCGCCGCGTCGTAGATCGCCACCGAGAAGACGATCTTCTCCACGTCGGCGGCGACGTCGGCGAGCCGGACCTCGATCCGCTCGCGGTCGTCACCGTCGCCGGCGCCGCCCTGGTGGCGGACCGATCCGTCCGGGCTCTGCAGGTTGTTGAAGAAGACGAAGTGCTGGTCCGTGAGGACCTTCCCGGACGCCCCGCAGAGCAGCGCGCTGGCGTCCAGGTCGTACCCGCCGCCGGCCGTCCAGCCGAGGCCCACCCGGACCACTCGCAGCCCGGGGGCCCGCTTGCCCAGGGAGACGTTGCCGCCCTTCGTCAGGGCCACACTCATGGGGTTTCCTCCACCACCGTCCGAAACACGCTGTTCGACCACGACAACGCTGTGGAGATCGAGCCGGTTCCCGGCCGTCGCGTCAAGGCCGGGTCAGCGCCGGGCCGGTACCCGCCGGTGCCGCGCCAGTACCGCACCGGGAGTTCCAGCAGGCCACGGGCCCGCATGGTGGGCCGGTGGCGCAGCTGCCCGACCGGGACGTCCAGGGCGAGCTCGGGGAAGCGGCGGATGGACAGCGGGGCGGGGCCGTCGAAACGGGCGAACTCCTCGACGGCGCGTCAGCCCGGCACTTATTGTCGGTGGACATGACACAGCTTCGCCGTGCCACCAGACACACCATCGACCGTGCCGGACGCACCGTCGGACGTGCCGCCACCCTGACCGCCGCCCTCGCCGGGACACTCGCGGCCCTGCTGGCCCCGGCCACCGCCCACGCCGAACGGGCCGGCTGCCGATCCGTCGCCACCGCGCCCGTGGACGCCGAACAGGCCCGCCTCCAGGACGCCCGGACCGCCGCCTTCACCGAGCACTCCGGCTTCGACGAGCTGCTCGCCGGCTTCCCGGCCGCGCTCTGCGCCGCCCGGAACGCCCACCGCGCCGAGCGGGTGGTGGACGCCTGGGGCCGGGCGCTGTGGCAGGCCGGCGTCGACCGCGCCCAGGGCCGGCGGCCGGGCGGCGCACTGCCCGCCCGCGACGACCGGCCGCTGTACTGGACCAGGCTCGCCATGACCGTCCAACTCGCGCGCTGGCAACCGAAGTTCGACGTCGACCGCGCCGATCTGCGGGCCCGCTTCGAGGACGCCTCACGCGGCCTGGACGACGGCTTCAGCAGTGACCCCGGCATCCGGCGGATCTTCGTCAGCGGCTTCGACCCGTACGGCCTGGACACCGAACCGCGCCGCGCCAACCCCTCCGGCGCGGCCGTCCTGCAACTGCACGGACAGCGGATCATCCTCGCCGACGGCAGCACCGCCGAGGTCCGGGCCGTCGTCCTGCCGGTGCGCTACGGCGACTTCGACGACGGCATCGTGGAACGCGCGTTCGGCCCGCACCTGGTGCCCGGCGCCCAGTCAGCCGACCTGATCACCAGCATCAGCCAGGGCTACCCCGGCAAGTTCACCCTGGAGGCCTGGGCCGGCCGCGCCCGCTCCGCCGACCCGGCCACCGACAACGTGGGCGCCCTCTCCGGCGGCACCCGCGACCACCCGGTCGACGCCCCGGGCCTGGCCGACGGCCCCCAGTTCATCCACACCACCCTGCCCACCGACGCCATGACGGCCGTCCAGCAGCCCTATCCGGTCCTGCTCAACACCCCCGTCACCGAGATCCCCGAGGGCGCCACCACCCCCGTCACCCGCCCCGACGGCCCCACCCCCGGCTCCCGCGCCGTCGCCGGAGGCGGCGGAGGCTACCTCTCCAACGAGGTCGCCTACCGCTCCAGCCGCCTGCGCCTCGACCTCGCCCCCGACCTGCCCGGCGGCCACCTGCACACCCCGGTCCTCGCCGGACTCCCGGCGGACCAGGCGCAGGTCACCTCGCCGGAGTTCGAGCGGAACGAGGCGGCGATCTCCGACCAGGTCGGGGCGATCCTGCGCAGCGCCCGGTTCTGAGGAGCGGCGGCACGGCCGGGGACAACCGGCTCCGATCAGCGTCCGCCGCCTCAGCGGCCGGTCGCCTTCCAGGGGCCGTCCTCGGGCCGCGCCTCGGTGTCCGTCCCCGGCCAGGGCGGCATGGTGACGGCCGTGATCCGCAGCGGGCCGTCACCGTCCGCGTCGGCCCGGAACTGGAAGGCGGTGCCCAGCGGGATCGACACCGCCGTCCCGGGCACGAGCCGGACGGTCTCCTTCCGGCCGTCCTGGCGCCGCCACAGTTCGCCGCTGCCCGTGGTGACCTGCCACAGCTCCTGCACGGTCGCGTGCGACACCGCGCGACTGACCTGCCCGGGGGCGAGTACGAAGACCGCGAGGCTGCCCTGCCCGTCCAGGACCAGCAGCGGGCGGACCTCGGCCCCGTCCGGGGCGGTCACCACGGGGGCGTCATCGACCTCCGCGGTCTCGAAGGGGTGGGGCACTGGCTGATCGCTCATCCGACGACCCGGCCTCTCTCCTCATGACGGAGTTCCTGGGCTCGTCCCCCACCACCGATGAGACCACGACCGTCCGAGGGCCCGCCATACCCACTGACGCGTAGCCGACCCCGCGGGGACCCCCGAGCCGCTACCCCGGGACGCCCCCGAACTCGCGCACGGCGTCGGTGACGATGGCCTCCAGCCGGGCGTGGTGAGCGCCGCGCCAGTAGGCCTGTCCGCAGTCCTCGCACTGGGCGAAGGCGTCGTAGGAGCGCTCGGTGCCGTCCCGGAGCTGCTCGCGCACCGAGGTCTTGGTGACCGTGCGCAACGTGCCGTTGCAGGTGGTGCAGCGGCTCCAGGGGGCGAGCGGCGGGGCGAAGCGGGAGAGCACGTCGCGCAGCTGCTCGGCGGGGCGGTGGCTGTAGACGTACGCGCCGGCCCAGAGTTCGCGGCGGTGCAGCAGGCCGCGGTCGCGGGAGAGCATGACGCGCTGCTCGGCGGCGGAGCGGGCGGCCAGGGCGGCGTCGCCGATGTCCGGGTTCTCGTAGGCGGCGTCGACGCCGAGCAGGCGCAGTCGGCGGGCGAGGGTGCCGAGATGGACGTCCAGCAGGAAGCGCGGCGGGGTGGGCGAGGGCTGCGGCCTGGTCACGGCTTCGACGGTGACGTGCTCGGCGTCGGCCGGGACGTACGAGTCGGGGACGGACCGTCCGTCCACCAGCAGGGCGCCCACCTCGGTGCGCGGGATGCCCAGGGACTCGACCACGTGGCCGAGGGTGGAGGTGCCGTCGGTGCGCAGCGAGGTGCGGCCGGCCCGCCGGGGCGCGGAGACGAAGAGGTGCAGCTCAGGGGCGAAGTCGAGCCAGATCTGGGGCTTGTCCACGCGGCCAGCATGCCAGGGCACGGTGGGCGGGGGCCACCGCTTTCCCGACCCCCGCCCAGGCCGCCGGCACCGCATCCGGCGATCCACTCACCGAGCGGGTGGCAGGCGTCGTGCGTTCGCACTGCCGGCATGGCTTCCCGCCCGGGCGTTCAGCGGATCAAGGGGTGGCGGCACGTACAGCGGTGGTCGCCAGAGTGGTGCAGTGCATCGTGAAGCGGCCGCCCAGAGCGTCGACAGCACGGCCGACCGCGCCCAGGATCTCGGCCAGCCGCTCGGGACCGAGCTGGGTGAGTCTGCCGGTGGTGGGGAGCAGGTCCAGCCATTGGTCGCGCGTGCAGGACTGTTCCCAGTCGAATCGCCACTGTTCCGGGTCGTTGAACTGCCCGGTCTCGCGAATCTTGTCGGCGGTCTTCGCGTACCCCGCTTGGTACATCTCCAGCGGACGTCGAGCCGGCTGGTTGCTGAACGGGGAGTCGGGCGCCACCCGCCGGCAAGCCTCGGCGAACGGCTCGGCCACCTCAACAGGAGGTTCGAATACCTGCCCGAATATCGCCAGGCGCCCGTTCGGACGCAGCACCCGGGCCGCCTTCACGGCGCCGACGACCGGGTCCACCCAGTGCCACGACTGGGCGGCGATCAATGTGTCGAACATTCGGCCGGCCGGCCCCCAGGCTTCGAAGGTGGCCACTTCGACCCGCAGACCGCGGGCCTGCCATCCCGCTCATCACTTCCGGGACGAGTTGCGCGCGCGGCTGCGGCAAGCCAGGCCCGGCGGCGGCATCACGATCCTCGCCCAGGTCGCGACCGCGGTCTCCGCCTACCTGGCCGACGAGCGCGCAATGGGCCGTATCGCGGCCGACGCCGACATCGACTCACTCACCCTCTCACTGGTCGGAGGCGGGCATCTCCTGTTCGCAGACCGCGACCCCGACCCACCGACCACGGCAACCGTCAACAAGCTGGTGACCACGGTGCTCGCCGACGTCGTGCAACGGCGGCCACGCCGGTCGGAGCACTAGCCCTGGGCGGTGGCGACCGCCGGAGCCATCGCCACGCGGTCACGGTCGCTCGCCGCCCAGCGGGCGACCGGGCCCATCGCGTAGCCGGCGGCGAGGAACACCCCGCCGAAGACCAGCCAGCCCGCGAGCCCGCCGTCCAGCAGCAGGGTGGTGAGCAGCAGCGGCCCGAGGGTGCGGGCGACGGCGACGCCGGTGCCGAAGAAGCCCTGGTACTGGCCGATCCGCTCCGGCGGCGCGAGGTCGAAGCCGAGCTGCCAGGAGCCTGCCGACTGCCGCATCTCACCGGCCACCTGCAGCACGGCCCCGCCCACCAGCAGCGCGCCGACCGCCCACACCGGGACGTCCAGCGCGGACAGCCCGCAGACCGCACAGGACAGGAGCAGCAGCACTCCGGCCGCCCGGACGGCCCGCACCGCCGAGTCCAGCCCGGTGACGTCGCGCGCCGCCCGGACCTGGAACAGCAGCACCGCCCCGGTGTTGAGCACGAACAAAGCCGAGCCGAGCCAGCCGAGCCCGGGGGCCCGCTGGGCTATCCACAGCGGGAAGATCAGGCTGAGCAGCGGCATCCGCAGCAGCAGCACGGTGTTGACCAGGGTGACGGCGGCGTAGCGGCGGTCCCGCAGCACGGCCAGGCGCGGGCCGGCGCCCGACTCCGCTTCCGCGGGCGGGACTTCGGGGAGCCGACGGAGCAGCAGCGCACCGGCCAGGAGGCCGAGCACGGTGACGACGAAGGCGCCGAGGTAGGCGCTCCGGGTGCCGATGGTGAGCGCGATGCCGCCGATTGCGGCGCCAACGGCCAGTCCTCCGTTGAGGGTTGACTGGAGATGGGCGAGCAGTCCGGTCCGTTCGGCGCGCGGCACCAGGCCGGCGACCAGCGCCTGCCGGGCGGCGGTGAGTCCGGACTGAGCGGTGGCGTACAGACAGACGGCGAGCAGGAACGGCAGGTAGGAGCGGATCACCAGGAAGACGGCGACCACGGCCGCCGCGCCGAGCGCGAGCGCCACCGCCGTGCGGCGCGGGCCCCGACGGTCGGCGACGTGCCCGAGCGGGACGCCCGCCACCGAGCCGATCGCCCAGCCGACGGCGAGGCCGATGCCCAGGGCCGTCGCCGACATGCCGACGACGCGGGTGAAGTAGAGCGCGGAGCAGGTGTAGTAGGCGCCGTCTCCCAACGCGCTCGCCAACTGGGCGGCGGCAAGGGTGCGCTGGGGGCCGGCGGGGGGCAGCAGGGCGGACCTGGCGACGCTCTGATTCGGCACTTCTCTCCTGTCGGACGGCCGGCGCGCGGGCCGGACGTTCACAACCGCTCGGGGCGGCTCTCAGCGGGGCACCGCCCAGCCTAGGGAACAAGTGGACCCCCTGACAGGTCCATTGATCTTGAATTTTCCTGGTCCAATTGCGCGCTTCGCCGCACCATCGGGCGACCGGTGAACTCCTGTACGACAATGGGTTGTTGATCCAATATTCGCGCCGGGCCGGGCTCGTCCCGGCCGCCGCCCGCGCGGCCGAAGCGCCGTCCGTACCCGCTCCGACTCCCCCGCCCCGGGCGGACGGAGCACCTCCACCACCCGACCGGAGGGCCAAGATTGGCCGTGTTGACCCGTCAGTAACGCCCTCCTATGCTCAACGGCGTTCGCGATCCGGCACCGTGGCCGGGGCCGTCCGTGCCCGCCCGATCCGGCGCCGTCTCCGGCTCGAAGGGTTTCCTCCCATCAGCACCTCCATCGCGCCCCCGGACTCCACCGCCTCGAACGCCACCGCCTCGGACTCCGCCGGCCACCCGGGCGAGGCAGCCGAGCCGGCCGCCGCCGAGGGCACCGGTCGGCGCCGATTCCTCACCTACCTGCTGGCCGCCCCGACCCTCACCGTCGCCGCCCGGCTCGGCCTGGACGCCGCCGCACCCGCCTCCGCCCAGGCCGCCGTACAGGCCGCCGTACAAGCCGCCGCGGCCGCCCAGGACGCTGCCGCGCCACCGCAGTTGCTCGGCCTGCCGGGCATCCCGGACGTCCTCGACCTCGGCGACGCGATGATCCTCGCCGGACTGCCCACCTCGCACCTGCTGGTGCTCGAAATCACCCCCGCCGGGCGTGCCGCGCTCCACCTGCCGCGCCTGGAGGTCGGCCAGGGCCTCACCACCGCGATCGCCATGCTGGTCGCCGAGGAACTCGACGCCAAGCTCACCGACGTGGACGTCCCGCTCTCCGACGGCCGCCCCGAACTGCTCTTCAACCAGCTGACCGGCGGCTCCAACTCGGTGCGCTCGCTGTACGACCCGGTGCGCGCCGCGGCGGCCGCCGCCCGCGCCCGGCTGGTGACCGCCGCCGCCAACCGCTGGAACGTTCCGGCGACCACCCTGCGCACCGCCGACTCCGCCGTCCTCGCCCCCGACGGCCGCCGCCTCGGCTACGGCGAACTCGCCGCCGACGCCGCCGCGGTGGTGCTGCCCGCCGTGCCCGGCACGCCCAAGCCGGCCGACCAGCGGCGCCTGGTCGGCACGCCCACCGGCCGGATCGACGCCCGCGACATCGTCACCGGACGCGCCAAGTACGCCGGGGACCTCCAGATCCCGGGCGCCGCGCCGACCGTGGTCGCCCGCCCGACCACCATCAACGGCACCCTCAAGTCCCTGGATGCCTCGGTCGCCCGCGCCATGCCCGGGGTGCTCGCCGTGGTGCAGATCCCCAGCGGCGTCGCCGTCCTCGCCGAAACCTTCGACCAGGCGCTCAAGGCCTGCGACGCCCTGCGCACCACCTGGAACCCCGGTCCGGTCGCCGACCTGTCCACCGCCGACATCCAGGCCCAACTGCGCGCCGCGCACGCGCCGTTCCTGCTGCCGCCGTTGCTCACCCCGTACCTGGACGGCGAGTTCGACTTCGCCTTCGTCAACCACGCCCCGATGGAGGTGCTGACCGCCGTCGCCGACGTGCGGCCGGGCCGCGCCGAGCTGTGGTTCGCCGCGCAGAGCCCGATCATCGCCCAGCAGACCATCGCCGCCGAACTCGGCCTGCCCCAGAACGCCGTCACCGTCCACGTGGTGCGCGGCGGCGGCTCCTTCGGGCGCCGGCTGTTCTTCGACGCGGCCCTGGAGGCCGCCCAGATCTCCCAGGCCGCCGGCCGCCCGGTCAAGCTGATGTGGACGCGCAACGACGACATGCGCCACGGACGGATGCGCCCCGCCAGCCACCACCGGATCCGCGCCACCTACGGCCTCGGCCAGGTGCTCACCTGGGAGCACCGCGCCGCCACCGTCCGGACCGACCTCTCGCACGGCCTCGGCGAGGCGCTCACCGGGGCCGGGTTCAACCTCTCGCTGGCCGGGCTCAGCCTCGCCCAGGCCTTCTTCCTGCTCACCGAGAAGAACCCGTACAACGTCGGCATCCCCACCCAACTGCTCGCCGAACTGCCGCTGGCCATGCACACCGGCAGCTGGCGCTCGGTCTACTCCGGCATGGTCCGGGTCGCCGACGAGATCATGATGGACGAACTCGCCCGCCGGATGGGCCAGGACGAGGTCGCCTTCCGCCGCGCCCGGGTGCGCGGCGCCGCCGGACAGGCCGTCCTGGACACCGTCGCCAAGGCCGGCGACTGGGGCCGCCCGATGCCGGCCGGCCACGCCCAGGGCGTCGGCTACCACGACGAGAACGGCGGCCGGGTCGCCTACCTGGTCGAGCTGGACGCCTCCGACCGGGCCAATCCCCGGGTCACCAAGGCGGTGGTCGCCGCCGACGTCGGCCAGGTCATCAACCCCCGCGGCCTGGAAGCCCAGTTGAACGGCGCGCTGATCGACGGCATCTCGGTCATCCTGCAGGCGGGCAACCACATCGACAACGGCGCGGTACGGGAGGGTAGTTACGCCGACTTCCACTACGCCCGACAGCGGCACACCCCGCCGGTGGTCGAGATCCACCTGATGCCGCCGAGCGGAGCCCCGGGCGGCGCGGGCGAGTTGGGCGTCCCGGCGGCTTCGGCTGCCGTCGCCAACGCCTACGCGCGCGCGACCGGCACCAGCCCGCGCTCCTTCCCCATCAACTTCTGATCATCCAGAGCCCGAGGATCACAACTCCCCATGCCCACCCACACCTTCGTCCTCAACGGGCAGCCCGTCACCGTCGAGGCCCCGGACGACATGCCGCTGCTCTGGGTGCTGCGCGACAAGCTCGGCGTCACCGGCCCCAAGTACGGCTGCGGGGTGGGCGTCTGCCGGGCCTGCACCAGCCACCTCGACGGCCAGGAGTTCCAGCCCTGCACCCGCTCCGTCAAGGACTGCGAGGGCCACACCGTCACCACCATCGAGGGCCTCGCCGACGGCGACACCCTGCACCCGGTCCAGGAGGCCTGGATCGACTGCGACGTCGCCCAGTGCGGCTTCTGCCAGCCCGGCCAGATCATGACGGCGGTCGCCCTGCTGCGCCGCACGCCCAACCCCACCGACGCGGACATCGACCAGATCCAGAACATCTGCCGCTGCGGCAGCTACCCGCGCATCCGCGAGGCGATCAAGCGCGCGGCGGCGGCCCAGCAGACGCACTGACGCGGGTGCGCCCCGCCCGACGGACGGGCGGGGCACACCGGGTCAGCTCAGGAGCACTGCGGGATGGTCGGCACGTGGAAGTTCCAGTTGCCGTCGGTGTAGGCCCCGTACACGTAGGCCGTCTGGCCGTGGTAGCCGTAGCTGGCGGAGTACACGGTGGTCACCTGGTACCAGACGTCGCCCTGGTTGTTGATGTCCTCACCCGTGGTCCAGCACACCATGTCGACCGCGTCCCCGGAGGACGAGGTCGACCACAGGTCGCCGGCGACCTTGCCCGACCACGAGTACGGCTGCGAGTACACGCCCACGCCGTGGCCGGTGGGGTGGTTGTTGAGGTAGTACCAGCCGACGGCGTTCGCGTCGCCTGCCGACAGGCCGACCCCGGCCGCCGCCAGCGCCACCGCGGCCACCGCGGTGCCGCCCCGGCGCCCGATCTTCTTGAGGATGCCCTTGACCATGCCGATTCTCCTGTCCGGTCGAACCGCTTCAGTGCCGTTCCGTTGACCTCGACGGCGGAGCCAGCTGACCCGATCACCGCCGGTGTTCGGTACCGCCTGACAGGAACTGACAACAGCTGACAGCGTCGGCCGAACAGGCCGTCTGACAGCTGACAACACGACGTGCCCCCGTCCGGCGGACGGGGGCACATCCGGTTCAGCGGGACCTCAGCACGGCGGCACGGCGCCTTGGTGCCACAGGAGGCCGCCGTCCACGTAGGAGCCGTAGACGTAGCCGACCCCGTGCCAGTCGCCGTAGTAGGCGGAGTGCACGGCGTCCACCCGGTACCAGACGTTGCCGCCGTTGTTGATGTCCTGACCCCTGGTCCAGCAGACCACGTCGACCAAGTCCCCGGGGTGCAGGTCTCCCGTGACCTTCGGCGACATGGTGGTCGGCTGCGCGTAGACGCCCACCCCCTGGCCGATGGGGATCGGGCCGCTGATGGTGACCCACCCATAGGCGGACGCCTCGCCCGCCGAGAGGCCGACCCCACCGGCCGCCAGCGCCACCGTGGCCGCCGCGGTCGCCCCGCGCCGTCCGATCCTGCCGAGCAGGCTCTTGACCATGTCGATTCTCCCTTCCTGTCGAACCGTTGTGCCGTCCGCTTGACCTCGACGGTGGTGCCAGCTGACCCGACAGGCGGTGGTGTTCGATACGGGCCGCCGAGATCTGACAACAGCTGACACGGGCGGCTGACCACCCCGAACGCGCCATCCCCCGAGGAAAGTCGCCAGACCTCTGATCGCCGCCGTCACACGCCGCTATGATCCGTACGCAACAAGCAAGCAGCGCCACCAAGGGATCTGACATCTGACAACAGGGGGCGTCATGGCGGAGCACGCACGTGACCCGCGACCCGGGCAAAGGGCAGCCTCGCCCACTGCCGCCGAGAGCTTCGCGGGTGAGCTGCGCACCCTCCGGCTGGACGCGGGCCAGCCCTCGTTCCGCACGATGGCCAGGACGGCCGGCTCGATCTCCCACACCACGCTCTACGAGGCCGCCTGCGGCTCGCGGCTCCCGTCCTGGGCCACCACCAGGGCCTTCGTCCAGGCCTGTGGCGGCAACGAGGAGGAGTGGCACCGCCGTTGGAGCGCGGCGGTCAACGGGGAGCCGCCCGCCGTCCCCGCGGTCCCCGCACCTGCTGTGACGTCGGACCCGGAACCGCGGCCGTCCCGTCCCCCGGCCGCGCCGCCGGTGCCGTCGGTACCGTCCGCGCCCTCGTTACCGTCGGCCGTACCGCACCCGCACCGCCGTCGGATCTGGACCCACGCGCTCAGCCTGCTCGTCGGCCTGCTGCTCGGCGTCTTCGGCACGCTGGGCCTGCTCGCGATCCGCGCGCCCGCCGCCCAGCCCGACGCGCGGACCTGTCCGTCCGCCGAACCGGACACCCCCGACCCGCAGCCGACGCCCGCACCGGACGGCGCGACCCCGAGCACCGAGGCCCGGTCCTGGATCGCCCGGACCGCCTACGACCAACAGGCCGCCTCCAGTACGCGACTCGCGATCCCCGTACGCGTCGCGGTCACCCCAGGAGACACCCTGGTCGTCGCGATGATGCTCACCAGCACCTGCCCCGGCCCGGTCAAGGTCACCGACAGTCACGGCGACCGCTTCCAGGTCCTCGGGGACGTCACCGACTCGCTGCGCCACCGGGTGCTCGTCCTCGCCGCCTTCGACGCCACCGCCCTGACCACCACCGACTCGATCCGTGCCGACTACCCGCGCGCCGGCGAGTACCACATGACCGTGGACGAGTTCCGGGGCGTCACCACCGTCCGGGCCGTCACCCGTGCCTCCGGCGACGCCGGTGGTACGGACTTCACCACCGCGGCAACCGCCACCACCTGCGACCCGGGCGACCTCCTGGTGAGCGCGGTCGGCAGCAACACCGGCACCGCCCCCGAGTTCGGCACCGGCTGGACCACCCTGCCGGCCCTCCAGCTCTCGTCCTACCGCCTCACCACCGCGCACCGGATCGCGACCGGCGCCGAGCACTGCGTCGCCGCCGGCCGGACCACCTCCCAATGGGGAGCCGTCCTGGCCGTCCTCCGCTGACCCGCGGTCCCGGACCGCCGTCACGAACCGGAGCCCGCCCAGGGGTCGCGGCCGAAGAACGCGGCGAGCCGGTCGTACGGCGGGGCGTCCGCCGGGGCGGGGACCTCGGGGCCGACGACGTGGTGGTCGGACTCCTCACCGCGGTACTCGGGTTTGAGCGCGCCACGGGCCCAGGTGAGGGCGGCGGCCGAGACCTCGTGGTCCAGACCGTCCGTGGACTGGCCGGTGGCTCTGGCCAAGTCCCAGGCGTGGACAGCGAATTCGGCGACCTGCTGGTCCACCGGGAAACGTGCCGGGAGTGCGCCGACGCCGGGGACCTCCACCGTCCCGGTGAGGTCCCCGGCCGCACGCCAGGCCTCGACCAGCCGCTCCGCGCCGGCCTCGAAGGCGTGCAGCCACTCCTCTTCCACCCGTTCGAACGGCTGCGACCAGTCCGGCTGCCCGCCCTGCGCCCGAACGGTGAACTGCCGCAGGTCGAACAGCAGATGGCTGATCAGGTCGCCGACGTCCCAGGAGCGGCAGGGGGTCGGGTGCCCGGCCAGCTCGACGCCGGCGCCGTCGATCAGACCGGCGGTCTGCGCGAGGGCCCGGGCGAGCAGCTCGATCGGATCGTCCAGAGCGGTCATGGCACACCTCTCGGTCGGGAAGGGGGGACGGGTCGTGCCGGGTGATCGTAAGCACGTGCGCCCACGACCGCCCGGCACGACACCGGCCCCCCGACCGACCCCGACCGTCCGTCAGGCCGCGAACCCGCCGTCCACCGCGAGCTCCGCGCCGCTGACGTACCGGCCCTCGTCGCCGACCAGGTAGGCGACGGCGGCCGCCACCTCCGCCGCCGTGCCGTAGCGGCCGAGCGCGGTGAAGCCGCGCTGGAAGTCGGCGGACTCACCGTCGGCCGGGTTCATGTCGGTGTCGATCGGGCCCGGGTGGACCAGGTTGACGGTGATCCCGCGCGGACCGAGTTCCCTGGCCAGCGCCTTGGTGAGACCGATCAGCGCGGCCTTGCTGGTCGCGTAGAGCGTGGCGCCGGAGAAGGCGACGCGCTGCGCGATGCAGCTGCCGATGCTGACGATCCGTCCCCCGTCCGCCAGGTGGGCGGCCGCCGCCTGCGCGAACAGGTAGGGCGCCCGGACGTTCACGTCCAGCACCCGGTCGATCTCGGCCAGCGCCATCTCCTCGATCGGCCCGCCGGCGCCGACGCCCGCGTTGTTCACCAGGATGTCCAGCCGACCGAACCGCTCGGCGACCGCCGCCACCGCGGCGCGCACCGCCGCCGGGTCGGCGCCGTCCGCCCGGACGGCCAATCCGGTCCGGCCCATCGCGCTGATCTTCGCGACCACCTCCTCGGCCCGGTCGGCCGCGCCCTGGTAGGTCAGCGCCACGTCGGCGCCGTCCTCGGCCAGCCGCAGCGCGACCGCCGCTCCGATCCCCCGGCTGCCGCCGGTCACCAGGGCCACCTTGCCGTCGAGCGCCGCCGTACCGTTCATCGTCATATCTGCAGAACTCCTTGCTCCGGTCTCGGACATGAGGCAATCCTCGACCGACACCCTCCCCGACTCCGGCGGTATTCAGACGTTGCGTTCAACGTTCGACTACGACCCCGCGCGCCCCCGGCCCGAGAAGTCCGGCGCGGGAACCCACGACGGGATCCCCCGCGGGGAGCCCGACGCACGGACCCGGCGCGCGGGAACCGCGAACGCGCCGAGCGGCCACCCCGCGCAGGAGCGGCCGCTAAGGCGGCGTCAGGACGCGGGAGGCGTCAGACGGTCAGGGTCTGCCCCGGGAAGATCAGGTCCGGGTTACCGCCGATGGTGCGGGCGTTCTTGCTGTACAGGCCGTCGGTGTCGACGCCGAACTTGGCGGCGATGTCGCTCAGCGTGTCACCGCTGCGAACGGTGTAGCTGCCGCCGGTGGCGTTCTTCTCCACGACCGGCGCGGACTGGGCCGGCTTGGCGGACGGCTGACCCTTGGCAGCCTTCGGCGTCTGCTTGGCCTTGGGCGCGGCCGGCTGGGCGGCCTTCGGGGCCTCCTTCGGCGTCGCGGCGGGCTTCTCGGCCCGCGGGGCGGGCTTGGCCGCGGCGGCGCTGTCCGCCGAGGTGTCGACGGCCGCCGGGGCGCCGCCCTTGCTCAGGCCCGCCTTCTGCGAGCAGACGGGCCAGGCGCCCGGCCCCTGCGAGGCGAGGACCTTCTCGGCGACGGCGATCTGCTGCGCCTTGGTCGCCTGGTTGGCCTGGGAGGCGTACGCGGTCCCGCCGTACGCGGCCCAGGTGGACGGGGTGAACTGCAGTCCGCCGTGGAAGCCGTTGCCGGTGCTGATGCTCCAGTTGCCGCCGCTCTCGCACTGGGCGACGGCGTCCCAGGCGGAGGTGGTCGCGGCAGAGGCCGAGGTGGCCGTGACGAGGCCGGCCACCGGCAGGGCCGCGACGGCGGCACCCGCGACGACCGCCATCCGTACGCGGTTGCGCTTGGTGCCGGCGGTGGTGTCGGTGGCAGCGGCGGTCTCGTGACGGGAAGTCATGAAATTCCTCTCGACAAGCCCCGGGCGGGCAGCCGGAACCAGGCCCGGGACATGGGCCGGTCGGTCGCGCTTGCCTCACTCGTCGGGCGGCCGAGCACGTGTCGGACGTGCCGTACCGCCCCGGCCACCTCCGCTCGCCGACGGCCTGTTCGAGCCGGTCTCGTCGGCGGGCACCGCCCTCGCGCCGTGGGTCGGTCGGCGGGCAGTGCGTCGGGGTGAACCCGGGTGGCGCTCGTTGCGCCGCCAAGAAAGCTAGGGGCATGTCCGGGGCGCAGCAAGCAATTCTTGGTCGTCGCAGGTCAGTTGACTGTTACCGGCGGTATCGATCAAGAAAGGGCGCCCGGTTCGACCGGGTTTGACCGCATTTTCGGGACGAAACGATCAATTTCCGTGCCCTCACTCACATCTGTCCAGCCGTAAACTCGGGCACACCATCCACCCACCGCAATCGGGAACTGACGCACCGTCATCGGGCAATCCGGAGTTCCCCGTTCAGCGACCCGGTCGGGTGGGATCCGCCACACCCGCTACCCGTCGTAACCACGCGAACGCGCTCAGCTACGGCCGTCGAGCTCGGCGTCCCGCGCCAGCAGCGCCGCCTGGACCCGGTTCTCGCAGCCCAGCTTGGCCAGGATCCGGCTGACGTACGTCTTCACCGTCGCCTCGCTCATGTGGATCCGCGCCCCCGCGTCGGCGTTGGACAGGCCCTCGCCGAGCAGCGCCAGCACCTCCGACTCACGTTCGGTGAGCACCTCCAGTCGGCGCCGGGCCTGCGCGCTGCGGGCGGCCGCCGAGCCGCTGCGGCCGGAGGCCAGCGAGTCGACGATGTGCCGGGTGGCCGCCGGGGAGAGGAAGGCGTTGCCGCTGGCCGCCGCCCGGACGGCCTGGATCAGCTCGTTAGGGGCGGTGTCCTTGAGCAGGAATCCGGCGCCGCCCGCGGTCACGGCGCGCAGGACGTTCTCGCGCTCCCCGAAGGTGGTGAGGATGATCGCCCGTACGCCGGGTGCGACCCTCGCCAGCTCCCCGAGCGCCGTCAGCCCGTCCATCACCGGCATCTGGATGTCCAGCAGCACCACGTCCACCCGGTGCGCCCGGGCCAGCTCCAGTGCGTCCCGGCCGTCGGCGGCCTCCGCGACCACCTCGATGTCGTCGGCCGAACCCAGGATCATCCTGATCCCGGCCCGGATGAGCGGCTCGTCGTCGGCGACGAGGACTCGGATCACTGGTGGTCATTCCCCTCGAACAGTGCTGCACCTGCGGCACCATCCTCACATCCCGGCCGAACGCACACCCCGGCCGGGCCCCGCCCCGGCTCCCCAGGCCCCGGGGAGCCGGGGAGCCGGGGAGCCGAGCCAGGCGGTCAGTTCTTGGTGACGTACTCCACCTTGTCCACCAGCACGCCGCCCTTGAAGCAGAACCTCGCCACGTGGGTCTCCGACCAGGACTCGTCCGAGTCGCCCTTCTCCAGTGAGTACCAACGGCAGTGCGAGCCCTCCGGCTGGGTCGGTCCGTCGTGTTCGAAGCCGGACGTGAAGAAGTCGTTGCCGGGCGGCAGCCGGCGCATCACCTCGGCCCTCGACTCACCCGGCCGGATCTGGTCGTAGACCGACATCTGCACCGTCGAGTCGGTGGTGCCGCGGACGAAGGCCATCACGCCCCAGATCACCAGGACCACCACGACCAACGTGACCGCGCCGACCCCGGCCGCGCAGCCGATCGCGGGGCTGCGCCGCCCGTCGCCCATCCCGTCGGCCGGCGGCAGGCCGTCGAGGACCCAGTCCTCCTCGCCGACCAGGGCGGCGGCCCCCTCGCTCTCCGCCCCCTCGTACGGGAGGACGGCCGCCAGGCGGAAGCCCTCCTCGGGCGTCGCTCCGGCGTGCACCATGCCGCCGACCAGCCGGGCGCGCTCCCGCAACCCGGTCAGCCCCTGCCCGCCGCTGACGACCGACCCCGCGCCGGCGCGTACGCCGACGAGCTCCGGCGCGCGGGGGTTGGTGACCTCGACCACCAGCGCGTCCGGCTCGTACCGGAGCGCGACGGCGATCGGTGCGCCGGGGGCGTGTTTGTGCGCGTTGGTGAGCGCCTCCTGCACGATCCGGTACGCCGCGTTGTCGACCGCGGCCGCCAGCGGGCGCCGCTCGCCCTCGGTCGAGTGGGCCACCTCCGTCCCGGCCGCCCGGGAGGACTCCACCAGCTCCACGATCCCGTCCACCCCGCCGCGGACCGGCGCCGTGCCCTGCGCCCCGACCGTCGGCGGCAGCGCCGTCGAATCGTCGTGCAGCACCCCGACCACCTCACGCAGTTCGCGCATCGCCGTGACCGCCGCCTGCCGCAGCACGCCGACCGCCTCCCGCTGCCGGTCGGTGAGGGTGCGGTCCACCTCCAGCGCGCCCGAGTGCACGGAGATCAGCGCGAGCTGGTGGCCCAGGCTGTCGTGCATGTCCTGGGCGATCCGGTGCCGCTCGCGCAGCCGCGCCTGGTGCACCACCATGACCCGCTCACGCACCAACTGGTCGTTGCGCTCGCGCAGCGCGTCCAGCAGTGCACGGCGCTGCGCCCGGTAGCGGCCGTAGAGCGCGGGCAGGACGACGAAGACCAGGAACATGCCGAGCGACAGTCCGATGATCAGCTTGGGCGGCGCCAGGGTGCCGTCCTTCAGCGTCCCGGTCACGGTGAACAGCAGATAGCTCAGCACGAAGGAGCCGAGCAGCTGCCCGACCCGGCGGATCCGCGCCCCGGCGGCCCAGCCCGCGCAGACCAGCATCGGCAGGGGCCCGAGCGACCAGCCCGTCATCGCCCCGGCCAGCACCAGCACGGTGGCCGGGAGCCCCCGCCGTAGCACCCACAGCACCGCGACGGCGATCCCGAAGGGGACCGCCAGACCGGTCCGGCTGACCAGCTCCAGCAGGCCGGCGACCACCCCCATGAACAGGGCCTGCGCGGCCTCGCCCACCACCCGCCGCCGGGGCCAGGGCCCGGGCAGCGCCGTCCGTACCGCCTTCGACCAGGCCCGCGCGATTGCTTCCACCCGTCGAGGCTAACCGGGCGGTCACCGCGCCCGCGGTCACCCTTCGTCGCCCTCCGCACCGACGAAAGTCGCCGGTCCGAAGGCGGTGAGCAGCAGCGCCACGTCGTCCACCCGCCCGGTCGAGCCGACCTCCCGCAGCAGCCGCTCGGCCAGCTCCTCCATCTCCTCCCCGGCCCGGCCGTGGTCCAGCGCGGAGCGCAGCCGCTCCACCCCCTGGTCGATCGCCAGCGCCGGGTCCTCCACCAGTCCGTCCGTGTAGAGGACGAGCAGCGAACCGGGCCGCAGCCGCAGCTCACTGACCGGGTACGCCGCCTCCTCGTCCACGCCCAGCAGCGGCCCGCCGGGGACGTACAGCGCTTCGGCCCGCCCGTCCGGGTGGCACAGCACCGGCGGCAGGTGCCCGGCACGGGCGATCCGGGCGGTGCCGTCGGCGGGGGTGAGGCGGACCAGGCAGCAGCTGGCGAGCAGCCCGGGGTCGAGGTCCAGCAACAGCCGGTTGGTGCGGGCGAGCACCTGGTCGGGCGGCTCGCCGCCGCTGGCGAAGGCGCGCACGGCGCTACGCAGCTGGCCCATCGCGGCGGCGGCGCCGACGCTGTGGCCCTCGACGTCGCCGATCACCAGGGTGAGGTCCGCGCCGGTGACGATCGCGTCGTACCAGTCGCCGCCGATCTCCATGCCCTGGGTGCCGGGCAGGTAGCGGGCGGTGATCCGGATGCCGGGCACCTGCGGGAGGCGGTGCGGCAGCAGGCCCTGCTGCAGGCCGCGGGCCAGGGCGAACTCGGCGTCGTAGAGCCGGGCGCGCTCCAGGGCCTGGGCGATGAAGCCGCTGAGGCCGGTGAGCAGGCCGCGCTCCTCGGCGGTGAACGGGTGCGGGAGGTCGAAGCCGAGGATGCAGCTGCCGACCGGGCGCCCGGAGGCGATCAGCGGCAGGAAGGCCCAGGCACCCATTTCGTCCAGGGCCAGACCGGGGTAGGTGGCGGCGAGCTCGCGCACCGACTCGAAGAAGATAGGGGTGCCGGTGCTGAGCGTCTCGGCGCCGGGTACGCGGGCGTCGAGCGGGGTGCCCTCGAAGCCGTCCAGGAAGCCGTCCGGGTAGCCGAACTGGGAGACCAGGTGCAGGCGCTGCTCGCGCACCCCGTAGATGGCGAGCTCCTGGCCGCCGAAGGCCGGGAGGATCTCCTCGGCCACCGCCCGGCACACGTCGCGCACGGTGACCGCCTCGGTGAGCGCGCTGGCGAGCTGGAGCAGGTGGTGGGTGCCGCCCACGCCGGTGGTCGTGGGCGGCGGCGGGGCGGCGGGCGGTTCGGCCGCGCCCGGCGGCGCCTCGGCGGCGACCACCCGGCCGGTGACGCCGTGGATGTCGGGGTAGAGCGAGAAGGCGAGCCAACCGTCCGGCGGGCGGGCGGCGAGGAAGGCGGTGGGCTGCTGGGAGATCAGGGCCGCGCGGTGGCGGTTCTCGTAGACGGGGTCGGTGAGCCAGGGCAGCACCTCCCAGAGGCGGTGGCCGACCAGCTCCTCCCGGCTCGCCCGCAGCAGCGGCTCGCTGGCGCGGTTGGCGTAGGTGATCAGGCCGTCCGGGTCGAGCGAGAAGACGCCCTCGCGCAGCCGCTCGACGGCGGCCGCGGCGGCGGTGAGGGTCCGGACGTCCAGGACGGCGCCGACCAGGTGGGTCCGGCCGTCGACGATCGCGCCGGGCACCCGGGCCCACAGCTCCACCGGGTACGGGCGGCGGTTCGGCCCGAGCACCCGCACCCGGGCGGCCAGCACCTCGCCGCGCTCCAGGGCGGTGCGGGCGGCGGCCCTGAACTCGGGCACGTCCCCGGGGGCGATCCGGCGGGTCAGACAGCTCACCGTGCCGTCGAACTCGCCGGGCGCGAAGCCGAAGATCTCCCGGAACACCGCGTCGGCGGCGAGCGCCCCGGTGGCCGTGTTCCAGTCGAACAGCCCGACCCTCGTGCTGGGCACCGCCGGCGGCGGAAGCTCCACCACGGCGGCGTCCCCGGCCGGCTCGACCGGCTGCCCGGACCCGGCCAGCTCGGCAAGCCCGGAGGCGAGTCGGGAGGCGATGGCGTCCAGCTGACCGGCTGCCTGCTCCGGCACGCCCTCGTCCGAGGCCGGCCACAGCACGCTGAGCACCCCGAACCGGTCCTCGCCGTGCCCCACCGGCACACAGGCCGAGACGAAGTCGTACGGCAGGCCGACCGCGAGCTGCGGGAATCGCCGCATGGTGTCCTCGGTGTCGGCCAGCGCGATGGTCCGGCCGGTCCGGAAGCAGACCGCGACCGGCAGCGGCCCGGCGGCGGCGACCCGCCGGAACGAGCTCATGATCGACAGTGGCACCCCCGCGAGGGTGCACAGCACCAGCGACCGACGGTCCCGCGAACGCAGGTACGCCATCGCCCCGTGCGCCCCGGTGGACCCCAGCACCCGGCGGACGGCCTCCGCCAGCAGCTCGTCCCGCTCGCCGACCGCCTCCGGGGCCGCCTCCAGGGCAGCCTCCACGACCGACTCCCAGACCGCCCCCGGCACCGCGCCCGAGCCCGTATCCGGAGCCGTGTCCAGGACCGGTTCCGGCAGGGTCTCCGGGACCTCCTCGCGGACCGGCTCAGCGGCCCCGGTCGCATGCGGACGGCGCATGCTCCCTTGCTACGTCGGCCCCGGAAGCGTGTCAAGGCGAGCCCCCACCGCCCTGGGCCGCCCGCCGGGCGGGTGACGCCCTACAGCTCGGTGAGGTCGACCTCCACCGGGTACGGCACCACGGCCTTCACCAGCCCGGTGAACAGCTCGCCCGCCCGGTACGACCGGCTCCCCTGGTCCAGTACGAACGTGTGGACGATCGGCACCCGGCCGGCCGCCTGCTCGACCCGCCAGTAGAAGGGGATGCCGGCCTTGGCGTACTGGTCGAGCTTGACCACCCGGTCGGTGGTCTCCGAACCCGGAGAGACGACCTCGACCAGCAGCAGCACGTGGTCCGGCCTGGTCGGCGACTCGTCGACGGTGTCCGCGCGGTAGACCACCACGTCCGGCCGGCGGTTGTTGAGCGGCACGTCCTGCAGCCGCACGTCGAAGTCGGTGTCGGCGTTCCAGCCCTCGCCGCCCGACTGGTCCAGAGCATTCGCCAGGAACCGCGCGAGCCGGTTGTGGAGAATGGAGGCGCTCGGGCTCACCACGACCATCCCGTCAACGATCTCCACGCCCGCGCACTGCTCCTCGGTCCAGGAGTCGTACTGCTCACTGGTGATCTGCCGGTGCATCCACTCGGGTGCGATCATCTCGGCCGTCATCGTGCACCTCCCCCGGTCTCCTGGGCGGGCCTGTGCCATGGCCCACAGAGTAGTACGGCTGAGCGGCGGCTCCGGATGGTTCGGGGACTGTTCGATATCCTCCCGGCGAGTGGCGGCACCGAGGCCGCCGGGGGTGGAAGCGAGAGCGGGATGCAGTCGCCGTCGTCCGAGGGGGCCGCCCGGGAGCAGTCGTGGCAGTGGGACAGGGAGGCGGACGGCGCGGCCGAGGCACCCGGGGACGTGATCGGCGCGGGCGGGGACGGGCCTCGGCTGAGTCGGCGCGGGCTGCTGATCGGGGCCGGGGTGCTGGCGGCCGGCGGGGCGGCGTGGGCGTTGGCGAGCTCGGGCTCCGACCGGCCGGTGCCGGAGCCGACGAAGCCGACGCCGACCGCGCTGTCCGGGCCGACCCCGCTGTGGACGTACCGGGGCGCGCAGGCCATGACCCCCGAGCGGCTGGTCGCCCCGCCGGACCGCCCGGTGTTCCTGTCCAAGGCCGGGCTGCAGGTCCTCGACCCGGCCAGCGGTGCCCCCCAGCGGCTGCTGGTGTTCGACCCGCCACCGCCCCCGGGCTGGCCGAGCGACCTGGAGCCGCCCGTCGGGAAGGTCGCGGTCGGGCCCGAGTACCTCTTCACCGCCACCTCCCGAGGACACCTGGACGCCCGCCACCTCACCGACCCCACCCGCGACTGGAGCCTGCCACTGCCCGATGAACTGCAGGACCAGCTCCTGTTCACCTGCATGGGCGGCGGCGTCCTCTACGGCTACGTCTGGGGCCGACCCCGCGCGGACGGCACCGCGCCGAGCAACCGGGTCTTCGCGCTGCAGCTCGACGGCCGTTCCCTGCTCTGGTCCGTCGCCGGCGACCACCAGGAACAGCCGGTCGCCCCCGCCACCAGGGGCACTGCCCGCCTGGTGGCCTGCGCCCGCTCCCTCGGCGACCGCACCGAGCTGGTGGTCCGGGACGCCGCCACCGGTCGCGAGCTGTGGACCGCCCCCGGCGACGAGGACCTGCGCTGGTGCGCTGCCGCTCGGGAGAACTTCCTCGTCCCGGACGGCAACGGCGGCGTGCGCGGGCTGGGGCCCGACGGCGAGCCGCGCTGGACCCACTCCCCCGCCCGGGGCGAGTCCTGGCGGGCGTTGCCGCCCGTCCCGGACGGCGTCCGGGTGTTCGTCCCGCGCGACAACGGCCTCGTCACCTGCCACGACGCGGGCACCGGCGCGGTGCTCTGGTCCTACCGCCTGCCGTTCCTGCTGGACCGACGCAGCCGTCCACTGGTCGTCGGCGGCACGCTGTACGTCCCGGGTCCGGCGGCGGGTGGGATCAGCGCGATCGACACCGCGACCGGCGTGCCCGCGTGGACCTTCCACGACTCCGGCCCGGGCCGGGACGTCTGGACCGTCGCCGCCGACGGAAGCCACCTCTACGCCGGCCACGACGACATCCTGCACGCCCTCCCGCTGTCCTAGCTGGGGCCTGTCCGGCGGACCGGACGACACGGCAGGATGGCCTGATGCAGGTACGCCCGATCTCCCCCGACAAGCTGGCCGAACTGCTCGCCGACCGCATCACCGCGCTGCCCGGCGCCGGCGAGCGCTGGCTGCGGGTCGCCGTGGACGGCGCCGGGCCCGCCCGGCCCGAGGTGCTGGCCGACGCCCTGGTGGAGCCGTTGCGGCTGCGCGGCCGCCCCGCGCTGCGCGTGTCCGCGGCGGACTTCCTGCGCCCGGCCTCGATCCGGCTGGAGTACGGCCACCACGACGCGGACGCCTTCCACGACCTCTGGCTGGACGACGGCGCCCTGCTGCGCGAGGTGCTGGACCCGCTGGAGCCGGGCGGCAGCGGCCGGGTGCTGCCCTCGCTGCGCGACCCCGTCACCGACCGCTCCACCCGCGCCCCGTACACCCGAATCCCGCCCGGGGGCGTGCTGGTGCTGGACGGCGCGTTGCTGCTCGGCCGCTGGCTGCCGCTGGAGCTGACCGTCCATCTGGCACTCACCCCGGCCGCGCTGGCCCGCCGCACCCCCGCCGACCAGCAGTGGACGCTGCCCGCCTTCGCCCGCTACGAGGCGGAGACCGGGCCCGCCGAATCCGCCGACGTCACCGTGCGGGTGGACGACCCGCGCCACCCCGCCCTGGTCGAGCGGCCGTAGGGCCTGACCGGCGGGTCTCGCCGCGGACCCGGCGGGGATCCGCCGGTCAGGCCCTGCCCGCCGGGGCCGGGCCGCGCTGGCAGTAGGGGCACCAGAACACCATCCGGTCCCGTGGGGGTTCGCCCTGACGTCCCGACCGGACGGGCGTGACGCAACGCGGGCAGGGCCGCCCGGCCCGGCCGTACACCCAGTGCTGGTAACCGGGCCGGGTGTCGCCGGTGGTGACGTGGCCCGGGCGCAGCTTGTTGGCCTCCAGCATCTGCCGGGCGCGTTCCACCAGCCGGTCGGGGTGCGGGAGTTCGCCGATCGCGGTCCACGGCGTCAGGCCGGCCGTGAAGCACAGCTCGTTGGCGTAGACGTTGCCGATCCCGGCCAGGTTGCGCTGGTCGAGCAGGGCCTCGACGAGCGGGCGGCCGGGGTGGGCGAGGAGTCGGCGGACGGCCTCGACCGGATCCCAGTCGGGGCCGAGCAGGTCGGGGCCGAGGTGGCCGACGGCCCGCTGCTCGTCGGTCGTGCGCAGCAGCTCGACGACGGGCAGCCGGTAGCCGACGGCAGTGCCCCGCTCGGTGTCGAGGACGGCGCGGATCTGCCGGGCCGGGCCGCCGGTCCAGCGCTCGCCGGGGCGGTAGACCTCCCAGCGGCCGTCCATCCGCAGGTGGGTGTGCAGGGTGAGGCCGCCTTCGAGGCGGGTGAGCAGGTGTTTGCCGCGCGGACGGACCTCAAGCACCCGGCGGCCGGCGAGGGCGGCGGTGGCGTGCGCGGGCACCCGCAGCTCGGCGCTGGTCAGCAGCTGCCCGGCGAGGGCCTCGTGCAGCCGGGCCGCCACGCGGTAGATGGAGTCACCTTCTGGCATGACTCCATTCTGGTCCGCATGCCGGCCCGGCGGGCTGCCGCCCCTGGCTGCCGACCGGCCCTGGGCGCTACTCGGACTCGGCCGCGACGCCCTCGCGGACCACGACCACCGGACAGGGCGCGTGCTCGGTGAGGTGGCGGCTGACCGAGCCGAGCAGTACGCCGGAGAAGCCGCCCCGGCCGCGGCTGCCGACGACCAGCAGCACGGCGCCCTTGGCGGCCTGGAGCAGGGCCCCGGCCGCGTTGCCGGGCATCACGCTCTGGTTGATCCGCACGCCCGGGTCGTCGCCGACCACCTTGACGACGCTCTCGGCGAGGGCCTTGCCGGCGAGCTCCTCCGGGTTGTAGACGTCTTCCGGCACCCTCGTCCCGCCCCAGCCGTAGAAGGCCGGGTACTCCCAGGCGGCGATCGCGTCGATGGTCCCGCCGACGGCCTTGGCGTAGTCGACCGCCCAGTGCAGCGCCTGCTCCGAGGCGGGCGAGCCGTCCACACCGACGACGATCCGGGGGTTGGCAGTCATGCCGTGTCTCCTTCGGTTGCTCCTGCTCGGCACCAACCCGCCAAACATAGATCAAATCGGACAAATGGTCGGTATTTGCCGCGCCGTACGCGGCATTCCGCATTCATATGCGGGGCCTCACGGCCACCACCACCCCGCCCCGACCGACGGACACCTCCCAGCGGCGGACACCTCCCAGCGAGGGCGACTGACCGTCGGCCGGGTAATTCGACTGCGACCGACCGGCGCCTCTGAGAGGATCGCCGGATGCCGAGCAAGCCGCGCCTCCGCACCGGCGGCTTCGCCGAGGTCCTCGCCGCCCTGCCATCGAGGGAGGCCCACGCGCCCCGGAGCCGTGAGCACCCGGTCGCGGCGGGCGGCTTCCTGGACGCCGACGGCTGCTACTGGCGTCTGGCCCGGGGCCCGCTGGAGCGCCGGCTGGCCAAGCGGCTGGCGGTCGGCGCCGACGAGATGACGCTGGGCGACTGGGACTGCTGGCACGAGGACTTCCCGGACGCCCTGGTCCCGGTGCTGCTGGCCCCCGAGGAGCGTCCGGCCGCCTGGCGGAAGGCCTCGGCCGAGGACCACCAGGCGTACGAGTTCCGCGCCGCCGGCGGCCGGACGCTGCTCTACCTCGACGTCTTCTGCTGACTCAACTGCGGTAGGCGGCCCAGGAGTTCGCCATCCGCCGGGCCTGGCCCGGGGTGAACTGGGTCATGCAGGAGTCGTAGCTGTAGTCCATGAAGTTGTGGATCGGGTCGAGCCCGGAGCCCGGGCAGCTGTGGCGGCCCTCGGGGCAGCCGTAGCCGGGCGTGCCCTCGGGCGGGGTGTCGTCCACGTAGTCGCCCGGGGGCAGGCAGCCGCCCTGGAAGGTGTGGAAGAGGCCGAGCCAGTGGCCGGTCTCGTGGGTGGCGGTGTTGCCCTCGTTGTAGTGGGTGGCGGGCCCGCCGGGCAGGGAGTCGTCGAGGACGACCACGCCGTCGTCGGTGGGGTTCGAGCGGTAGACGTTCGGGAAGGTCGACCAGCCGAGCAGGGACTGCCCGAGGTGGGCGGTGTAGAGGTTGAGGGTGCCCTGGTCGCCCTTGCGCAGGGCGGTCTTCATCGCCCGCTCGGTGGCGGAGCCCGGGGTCATGCCGGTGTACCAGGCGGCGTTGTCGGTCCAGTCGGTGCCGGCCAGCTCGAAGTGGAACTGGGTGGGGGTGTTGCCCGCGCCCTGGCCGCCGTAGGTGGCGTTGAGGTGGTCGATCTGGGCTGCGACGACGCCCTGGTCCAGCCGCCCGGCGTCCCCGGCGTGGATCACGTGGACGTACACCGGGACGGTGGTCGGGACGGCGGCGAGCGGGACGTGGGCGGAGCCGAGCTTGGCGAGCCGGTCGTCCAGGTCCGTCTGCATCGCCCGGGCCTCGGCGGCGCTGACGGCGTTCGGGTCCTTCCCGGCCCGGCTGCCGGCCGGCTTGCGGGCGGCGGCGTCGGCGCCGTCGCAGACCGCTGCGGCGGCCACCGCATGGCGCGGGGCCGGGGCCGCGAGCTGGCTCAGTCCGGCGGCGGCGACCAGCGCGGCGGCGCAGGGAAACAGGCGGGCGGCACGCGAGCGCGCCCGGGCAGTACGGCGCATCAGCGCTCCTGACGGGAAAGGAAGGTGACCGGGTGTCGCCCGCGCCACGCGCCCGCCCGTCGGCACCCGGCCGCTGACCACCGGGCGCAGCCACCGACGAAAGCCCACCGGCGGTGCCCGGCGCGGATTCGCCGAGATTACGACGCCGTGAAGTCGATCTCCCGCAGGGCGCGCGCGGCGGCCCGGTCGAGTACCACGGCCGACGCACAGCCCGCCGGCGGCCGCCCGGCCCCGAGCAACAGCCGGCGCAGCCGGTCGGCGGCGGCCCGGTGCCGGGCGAAGGCGTAGCGGGAGACGCCGCGTCCGCGCCGCCGCTGGCCCGCCCGGGCCTCGGCCGGGTCGACGTCGAGCAGCAGCAGGTGCACCCGTCGGCCCTGCCGGGCGGCGGCACGGGTGAGCCAGGACCGGACGAAGGGGAGCGTGCCGCAGTCGTGGACGGCGAGCGGCCCGCCGCCCAGGACGGCGCGGCGCAGCCGCCGGTAGTGGGCGAGCCGGGCGAGCGGGCGGTAGAGCGCGTACGGGAGGCGGCCGGGCAGCCGGGCCGCGTACTCCTCGCGGATCTGCTGGGAGTCGACCAGCGGGGCGCGGACGCTGCGGCGCATCAGGGTGCTCTTGCCGCTGCCGGGCAGTCCGGTGACCACCAGCAGATCGCCGGCGGGGTAGTGCAGGACGGCCGGGCCGGGGCCGCGCAGCTCGTACAGGCCTGCTCGGATCGCCCGGCCGTCGGCCGTGCGGGGCGGCGGCACCGTGGGCACCGCCGCCCTCGCTGTTCGTGTCCCGGCCACCGGCCCGCCCCCCACCGTTTCCTGGTTCCTCCCCCAGGAGCATGGCGTATTCCCAAGAACGAGTAAAGACCCGTGGTCAGGGCGGGTACGGAGGGCCGGTGCGGGCGGCCGGGCCTGTCTTGTGGGCCTTGGCGGACCCGGCGCGGACCCGCAGGACGGACCTTCAGCCCAGCTGAGGGGCGACCCGGGAGGCGATCAGCTCCAGGTGGTCCAGGTCGGCCAGGTCGAGCACCTGGAGGTAGACCCGCTCGCTGCCGACCGCCGCGTACCGGCCGATCTTCTCCGCGACCTCGTCCGGGGTGCCGGCCAGGCCGTTGGCCTTCAGCTCGTCGACCTCGCGGCCGATCGCGGCGGCCCGGCGGGCCACCTCCGCGTCGTCCCGGCCGACGCAGACGACCAGAGCGTTGGAGTAGACCAGCCCGTCGGCCGGGCGCCCGGCCCGCTCGGCGGCCTCGCGGACCCGGCCGAACTGGGCGGCGGTGTCCTCCACCGAGGCGAACGGCAGGTTGAACTCGTCGGCGAAGCGGGCGGCCAGCGCCGGGGTGCGCTTCGGGCCGTAACCGCCGACCAGCACCGGGATGCGCTCCTGGGCGGGCTTGGGCAGCGCGGGCGAGCCGGTGAGGGTGTAGTACTCGCCGGAGAAGTCGAAGGTGTCGCCGAGCTTGGTCTTCCACAGCCCGGTGATGACCTCCAGCTGCTCCTCCAGCCGCCCGAACTTCTCCTTGGGGAAGGGGATGCCGTAGGCGGTGTGCTCGGCCTCGTACCAGCCGGCGCCGAGGCCGAACTCGACCCGGCCACCGCTCATCGCGTCCACCTGGGCGACCTGGATCGCGGTGACGCCCGGCAGCCGGAAGGTGGCGGCGGTCATCAGGGTGCCGAGGCGGATGGTGCTGGTCTCGCGGGCGAGGCCGGCCAGGGTGATCCAGGCGTCGGTGGGGCCGGGCAGGCCGTCGGCGTCGCCCATCTTCAGGTAGTGGTCGGAGCGGAAGAAGGCGCTGAAGACGCCGAGGTCCTCGGCGGTGCGGGCGACCTTCAGGAGGGTGTCGTAGCTCGCGCCCTGCTGGGGCTCGGTGAAGATGCGGAGATCCATGCGGGCCATTCTGGTACAGACCACCCGCCCGTGAGCGCAGGGAACCGGCCATGCCACGGAACGTTCCGAAGGTGGCCAAGGTCTCACCACGGAACCGTCACGGGTCGGCTTGCCCACCCGCTGGTTCGCCTACCTTGGACGGATGTTCGCGACCCCCGACGAATCGTTTCAGCCCTCCCCCGACAGGCCGGACGGCTGCCCGCTTCCCGGCATCGTGGCCTCCTTCACGCCCCGGCTGGCCGAGCTCGCCTTCGAGCCCGGCTTCGTCGCGGCGGTCGACCAGCACGTGGCGATGCTGCGGGAGCTGCTGTATGCGCAGGGGCCGGAGCTGGCGCCCCGGCCCCTGGACCGTGCGGAACTGGCGGACTACGCGCTGGGCTTCCTGGACGCGCTGGCCGAGATCGGCTGGCGGGAGCCGGTGGGCTACGACTACGCCGTTCTCCGGCTGACCGCGATCTGCTGGCTGGTGCGCGAACAGGGCCTGCTGGAGGTCTGAGCTCTGCTACCGGTTCCGAGCGCGCCCGGTTGTCCGGGATGGTTCCTTCGGGTGAACGCTCCGGCCGTCCGCACGCGTACAGTGGCGACCCGGAGGATCGGGCCGTGTGGCGGGAGGGTGCGCAGGTGATCGGAAGCGGTACGGACAGCGGTACGGACAGCCGTGCGGCCGCGCACCGGGTGCTGCAATGGCGGGTGCGGCCTTCCGGGGCCCGGGCCGCCGTCCTGGTTCTGCACGGGGGCGAGGAGCACAACCTCTCCCGGCCGGGCCGCCTCAACCTGCCGCTGCTGCGGATGCGCGGCTTCCTGCGCTCGCTGGGCCACGACACCGCGGGCGCCGGGATCGCCGTCGGCACCGTCCGCTACCGCCACCGCGGCTGGAACGGCGAACGCGCCGACGCCGCCCGGGACGCCCTGGCCGCCCTCGACGAGGCGGCCGCGCTGCTCGGCCCGGTGCCGACCGTCCTGATCGGCCACTCCATGGGCGGCCGCGCCGTCCTGCGGGCCGGCGGCCACCCCTCCGTCACCGGCCTGGTCGCCCTCGCCCCCTGGTGCCCGGCCGAGGACCCCTGCGAGCACCTGGCCGGCCGCGACGTCCTGCTGCTGCACGGCGACCGCGACACCGTCACCCCGCCCGCCGACACCCACGCCTTCGCCGCCCGCAGCCGCGCCGCCGGCGCCCGCGTCTGCGGCTACACCGTCACCGGCAGCGGCCACGCGATGCTCCAGCGCATCCCCGACTGGCACCGCGCCACCACGCGCCTGACCACCGCGCTCCTGGGCCTGCGCCCCCTCCCGGCCGAGACCGCCTCGGCGCTGGCGCTGCCGGCCACCTCACGGGAGGCGCTGACGCTGCCGCTGCCCCGGCAGCCCCGGGTCGCGCCGAACCTGCCGGCGAACGTCTGAGGCCGCCACCCCGGCGCGGTGACCGCCTGGGCGGGTGAGCGCGTAGCCGGGTGCACCTGTGCGGATGCGGGTGCGGAACCGCCGGGGCTGCTAGGAAGCGGCCGGGGGCGCGGGGAGACGGCCGGCCAGGAGGGCGCGGCCGAGCGGGGTGGGCCGGTGGGTGACGGTGCGGCCGTCGCGCTCCTTGGCGCTGAGGCCGGATTCGGCGAGGACGGTGGCGTGTTCGCTCGCGGAGGCGGTGGAGATGCCGAGCAGGGCGGCCAAGTCCTTGGTGGAGCACGGGCCGTGGTCGGCGATCGCCTCCAGGGCGGCGGCCCGGGTCTGGCCGAGCAGGGCGGTGAGGGTGCGGCTCGGGGTGGGTTCGGCTTCGGCGAACAAGGGGCCGTTGATCCTGGCGGGGTAGAGGAGGACGGGCTGCTGCCCCGGGTCCTCGAAGCGGGCGATGACGGGGCGGCGGACGCCGAACACGCAGGGCTGGAGCAGCAGTCCGCGACCGTCCAGTCGCAGGTCGTGCCGGCAGCCGCCGACCAGCGGGAGGGTGAGCACCGGGCGGCGCCAGGAGATCGCCGGGTGCAGCGAGCGCAGCACCTGGTCCGGCTCGGTGATCCTGCGGCGGAGGCCGTGCTCGGTGGTGACGATGGTCTCGATCTGCCGCCGGTAGGGGTCGATCGCCCGGGTCTGGTACTCGGCGGTGACGTTGCCGAGCAGCTTCCTGGCCCGTCGGTCCCCCGTCGCCACACCCCGGGCGAAGGCGCTCAACTGCCGTTCCCCGCCGACCGATCGCAGATGCTCGCGGAGCGGCTCCTCGGGCGCCTCTGCGGTGGCGCACTCGGTAGCTCCGGGGTCGCGGCGGACGGTGAGGAACTCCGGGATCGCGGAGCGGGTGTAGAGGTCGAAGAGCAGCGCGGTGCGCGGGTTCCAGGAGGAGCGCAGCCGGTCCCGCCAGGGCTTGAAGCGCGGATCGCGGTGCCCGCTGACCAGGGCGTGCACGCTCAGTGACAGCTCCATCGACATGTCCGGACGCGCGGCCACCCGGAGGCGTTCCAGGTCGTCCCTACCGAAGAAGATTCGCAGCACGGTGCCGATCGTCGCCCCGGAACCGCCCGGGCCGCAAGGCAGTTCGGCGAGAACCGAATCGTTTGCGGGCGGTCCGGGGCCCGGCCAGGCTCGTAGGGGGCGCCCGGGTGACGGACCGGACGGCCGCCGGGGAGCGGGCCCGGGGCGCGGGGGTGTGCGCCCGGGCCCGCTCCCCCGGCTGAGGTCAGGCCAGCTCGGCCGCCGGCTCCACCACCACCCCGTACAGGTCCCCGATCGTGGCCAGGGCGCTCCGGTGGACCTGATCGGCGGTCAGCTCCGCGCCGGCGGAGGGCAGCGGGCGGGTCGCGCCGGCGTCGGCGACAACGGCGGGGCGGTTGCCGCGCAGGAAGGCGCCGGCGGTGGTGAATGCGACGCACATGTGGGTCTTGACCTCCTCCCCCTCCTCGAAGGAGGGGGATTCCCCTCAGCCTCGCGGCTGAGCCACTGCGCGTGAGCGCTGCGGTGGGACGACTTCCTGCTTCATCGACGACCGCCCGCCCGGAGTGCTCCGTTGAGGTCTTGCACCGTCTCCACAGGCTGTCACCGCCAGTCCGGCGGCCAGGGTGTTGCGTGCCGCGTTCACGTCCCGGTCGTGGACCGCTCCGCAGTCACACTCCCACTCGCGGATGTTCAGCGGCATCGTGTCGCGAATGGTTCCGCAGGCCGAGCACAGCTTGGAGCTGGGGAACCACCGGTCGACGGTTATCAGGTCGCGGCCGTACCAGGCGCACTTGTACTCCAGCATGGTCCGCAGCTCGGTCCAGGAAGCGTCCGAGATGGCTCGGGCGAGCTTCTTGTTCTTGAGGAGGTTGCGGACGGTCAGGTCCTCGATCACGACCACTTGGTTTGTGGACGAGTCGGGTTGTGAGCTTGTGCAGGAAGTCACTGCGCCGGTCGCCGACCCTGGTGCGCGCCTTCCGCCGCCGGCTGGACACCACGCCGACGGACTACCGCCGGCACTTCCGTACGGTCGCGCCGCTCACACCGCTCACGCCGGTCACGCCCCCGGCAGCCGGACGGTGAACGACGTACGGCCGGGCCGGCTCGCCACCGTCACCGTGCCGCCGTGCGCCTGGACGACGGCCTGGACGATGGCCAGCCCGAGCCCGGTCGAGCCGGTGGCGCGCGAACGGGCGCGGTCGCCCCGGACGAAGCGTTCGAAGACCCGGTCCAGCAGCTCCGGAGCGATCCCCGGGCCCTCGTCGGTGACGGTCAACTCGACGTGTCCGTCGGCCGGTTCGAGGCTCAGCTCGACCCCGGTGCCGGGCGGGGTGTGGGTACGGGCGTTGGCCAGCAGGTTCGCCACCACCTGGCTCAGCCGGTGCTCGTCCCCGGACACCAGCACCGGTTCCTCGGGCAGGGCGAGGCGCCAGCGGTGCCCGGGGCCGGCCGCCCGGGCGTCGGCGACGGCGATGAGCGCGACCCGGGTGAGGTCCACCTCCGCCTCGGCCAGCGGGCGCCCGGCGTCCAGGCGGGCGAGCAGCAGCAGGTCCTCGACGATCGCGCCCATCCGCAGCGCCTCGGCGTCGATCCGCTCCAGTGAGTGCCGCACCGGCGCGGGCACGTCCCCGGGGTGGCGCAGCGCCAGCTCGGCGTGGCCGCGCACGGTCGCCACCGGGGTGCGCAGCTCGTGGCTGGCGTCGGCGGCGAAGGCGCGCAGCCGCTCCTCCACCGCGTGCCGGCGGGCGAGGGCGTCGCCGACGTGCCCGAGCATCCGGTTGAGCGCCGCCCCGACCCGGCCGACCTCGGTGCGCGGGTCGTCGTCCGGCACCCGTTCGGCCAGCATCACCGCGCCGCTGGCCAGCGGCAGGGCGCTCACCCGCTCGGCCATGCCCACCACCCGCCGCAGCGGGCGCAGCGACCAGCCGACCCACACCGCCCCGGCGGCGCCGGCCGCGGTGACGGCGATCGCGAAGACGGTCAGCTCCAGGGTCTCCAGCCGCTCCACGGTGTCCTCGGCCGGGCGCAGCGGCAGCCCGCTGACCAGCACGTCGCCGTCCCGGCCCGCCACCGCGCGGACCCGGTAGCGGCCCAGCGTCCGGCCGAGGTCGAGGGTGCCGGCCGGGCCGCCGACCGGCAGGGCGGCCAGGGCGTGCTGCTGGGCGGGCGAGAAGGCGACCCGGTCGTCCTCGTCGTCGGGGTTGTCGGCGTCGTCGGCGTCCCCGTCGACCACACCGGCGGCGGTGACCCGGCCGTCCAGCAGCCGCACGCCCAGGGTGCCGGGGGTCTGCGCCCGGGTGTCGGGGCCGGCGCCCGTGCCGGTGTGCTCCAGGCTGGCGGCGTAGCGGCCGCCGGCCTCGGTGAGCTGCTGGTCCAGACGGTCGACCAGGAAGTGGCGCAGGGCGGCCGCGGTGGCCAGGCCGACGGCGGCGCAGGTGACCACCAGCAGCACCAGCAGGCCGGCGATCAGTCGGGCGCGCAGGGTGCGGGGCAGGAGCTTCCGAGCCACATTCACGGCGCGCTTCACGGCGCGGCCTTGATCAGGTAGCCGGCGCCGCGCACGGTGTGGATCATCGGGCTGCGGCCCGCGTCCAGCTTCTTGCGCAGATAGCTGATGTACAGCTCCACGATGTGCGCCTGCCCGCCGAAGTCGTACGACCACACCGCATCCAGGATCTGCGCCTTACTGAGCACCTGCCGGGGGTGGCGCATCAGATAGGCGAGCAGCGCGTACTCGGTCGGGCTGAGCTCGACGGTCTCGCCGCCCCGGGTCACCTCGCGAGCCCGCTCGTCCAGCACCAGGTCGCCGAGCACCAGCGCGTGCGCGGGCACCGGGCGCGGCCCGGCGGGCGGGGCGGCACGGCGCAGCAGCCCGCGCAGCCGGACCACCACCTCGGCCAGGCTGAACGGCTTGGTCACGTAGTCGTCGCCGCCCGCCGCGATGCCCGCGATCCGCTCCTCGACGGCGTCCCGGGCGGTGAGGAAGAGCACCCGCACCTCGGGCTGCCCGGCGTGGACGCGGCGCAGCACCTCCAGGCCGTCCAGGTCGGGCAGCATCATGTCGAGCACCACGGCGTGCGGACGCCATCGGGCCGCCGCCGCCACGGCCTCCGTACCGGTGGTCGCCCCCCGGGCCTGCCAGCCCTCGTAGCGGACGGCGCCGCAGACCACCTCGACCACGTCCGGTTCGTCGTCGACGACCAGGACGCGCCAGTCCGGGCGGTCGGTGGCGGTGTCGTCCATGGGGCTCCTCGGGTCGGCGATGGGGCGACGTTCATTCTGGCCTGCCGCGATGAGAAACCCGTGAGATCACCGGGATCGGTTCGTGGGCCTGCCTATCAGCTCCGACCTGCGGCAATGGTGTCACCGGCGGGTGTCGCGGCGGCTCCGGTTCAGAGGTGGCTCAGAGCTTGCGGTGCCATCGTGGACCGCCTCGGCGGGGCCGTGCCACCGCCGGGAGCTGAGGAGGATCCCCGATGACCACTGCCACCGTGCCGAAGTCCCGGCCGAGCGCCGCCGGCCCCCGCCACCGGGCGGCGCCGCGCCCGCCGCTCGCCCTGCCGCCGCGCGCGGCGCTCGGCCTGATCGCCACCGGGGCGCTCGGCGTGCTCGGGCTGTGGTGGGTGAACACGCCGGAGGTGGTCGGCGCGGCCGGCTGGCTGACCGGCGCCGGGCGGATCACCGGACTCCTCGCCGGATACGCGGCACCGGTGCTGCTCCTGCTGATGGCCCGGCTGCCGCCGGTGGAGCGCGGGGTCGGCGCCGACCGGCTGGCCCGCTGGCACGCCTTCGGCGGCCGGTGGCTGGTGTCCCTGGTCACGGTGCACCTGCTGACCGTCATCTGGGGCTACGCGCTCACCGACGGGCGCGGGCTGGTCGACGAGGGCGTGGAGATCGTCTTCCACTACCCCGACATGCTCAAGGCCACCTTCGGCACCCTGCTGATGCTCGGCACCGGCGCCGTCTCCGCCCGGGCCGCGCGCCGCCGCCTCTCCTACGAGACCTGGTACTACCTGCACCTGGCGACCTACCTCGCGGTGGCGCTGGCCTTCGCGCACCAGCTGACCACCGGCGCCGACCTGGGCGGCGGGCCCGGCCAGGCCGCCTGGTACGCGCTCTACTTCGGGACGGCGGCACTGGTCGGCTGGTTCCGCCTGCTGTGGCCCTGGCTGCTCGACCGGCGGCACGCGCTGCGGGTGGCCGAGGTACGGCCGGAGGGCCCGGGCGTGGTCTCGCTGTTCCTGTCCGGCCGGCGGCTGGACGAACTCCGTGCCGAGCCGGGCCAGTTCTTCCGGCTCCAGTTCCAGGCGCCCGGGCTGCGCTGGGCCGCCAACCCGTACTCGCTGTCCGCTCCGCCGCACCCGGAGTTCCTGCGGTTCACGGTCAAGGACCTCGGCGGGCACAGCGCGGCCGTCGCCGGGCTGCGCCCGGGCACCCGGGTACGGGCCGAGGGGCCGTACGGGGCGTTCACCGGGCGGCAGCAGCGGCAGCGCAGGGTGCTGCTGCTCGGGGCCGGCGTCGGGATCACGCCGCTGCGGGCGCTGTTCGAGACGTTGCCGGGCCAGGTCACGCTGGTCCAGCGGGCCCGGCGCGCGGAGGACGTGCTGTTCCGGGCCGAGCTGGCCGAGGTCTCCCGGCAGCGCGGCGCGGCGGTGCACGAGTTGCTCGGCTCGCGGGAGCAGGTCGGGGACCTCGGGGCGGCGCTCGGCCGGCTCGTCCCGGACCTGGCCGAGCACGAGGTGTACCTGTGCGGGCCCGAGGCTCTCACCGAGGAGGCCGTACGCGCCCTTCGGGCCGCCGGCGTGCGGCCGGGGCGCATCCACCACGAGTCCTTCGCCTTCTGAGTCCCGCCTTCTGAATCCGCTTACGTACCTGAGGAGTTGTTCCGCTCATGCGCCGAGCCGTCGTCACCGGTGCCGCCACCGCAGCCGGGGTGGTGCTGCTGCTCTCACTCAAACCGCACCAGGCGGCCGGGCCCGCGCCGGTGATCAGTTCGGGGGCGGGTTCCTCCGGATCCGACTCCGGTTCCGCCTCCACCTCCGGGGCCGGGTCCGGGTCCACCGGTGCTGCCTCGGCCCCCTCGGCCGCGCCCGCGCCGGCCTCCTCCGGCGGCACCACCCGGAAGATCAGCGGGGACACCGTGAACACCCGGTACGGCCCGGTGCAGGTGCAGGTCACGCTCGCCGGCAGCCGGATCACCACCGTCGACGTGGTCAAGTACCCCAACGAGGAACGCCGGGACCGCGAGATCAACAGCGGTGCCCTGCCCGTGCTCAACCAGGAGGCGATCTCCGCGCAGAGCGCCCGGATCGACGTGGTCAGCGGCGCGACCTACACCAGCGACGGCTACGTCCGCTCGCTGCAGAGCGCGCTCGACCGGGCGAAGAGCTGAGGCCCGGTGCTGCGCCACGCCGAGCCCGTGATGGGCACCGTGTTCTCGATCGCCGTCCGCGACCCGGGCCCGGACACGCCCGGGGCGCTGCGGCGGATCGTCGAGCGGCTGCACCGGATCGACGCGGTGTTCTCGACGTACCGGCCGGAGAGCCAGATCAGCCGGCTCGGGCGCGGTGAACTGGCCCTCGCGGACTGCGATCCGGAGGTCCGCACGGTGCTCGCCGCCTGCCGCGAGGTGGCGGCCGAGACCGACGGCTACTTCACCGAGCAGCCCGGCGGGCGACTCGACCCCAGCGGCTGGGTCAAGGGCTGGGCGGTCGAGGAGGCGGCCGCGCTGCTGCGCGCCTCCGGCGCCCGGCAGTACTGCGTCAGCGGCGGCGGGGACGTGCAGACCTCCGGCGGCCCGTGGCGGATCGGCATCGCCGACCCCCGGCAGGACTCCGCGGACCCGGGCCGGCTCGTCGCCGTACTGAGCGGCCGCGACCTCGCGGTGGCCACCTCCGGCACCGCCGAGCGCGGCGCCCACATCCTCGACCCGCACACCGGCCGCCCCGCGGACGGACTCGCCTCGCTCACCCTGGTCGGCGCCCCGGGCACCGGCATCGCCCGCACCGACGCCTGGGCCACCGCCGCCTTCGCCATGGGCCCCGAACGCGCGCTGGCCTGGGCCACCCGGCGGCCGGCCATCGAGGCGCTGGCCGTGCTGCCGGACGGGACGAAGCGCTGGACGCCCGGCCTGCCCCAGCACCTCCCGCCGTCCGGTCCCGCCGACTGGCAGCTCGCGGCGCGCTGACCCGCCCGTCCAACGTCCGTATCGCTGAACCGACTTCACTCCATCAGGTGAACCCCGCGATCATGCCTCGCCCGTCGCTCCACCATGGTCAATAGTGGGAGACCGATCGGGTACGGAACGCCCGGTCCGACCACACCCGAGCCGAGCTGGATCGAGGAGGCCATGTGACACCCGTCGTCGCCCGCGCGGCCGGCCGGGGAACGGGCGCGGAGCCCGCGACCGCCTTCGGGCGCGCCCCGCACCGGATCGCCGCCGTGGACGCCGCCCGCGACGCGCTCGCGAACCGCGCCCCGATCGGCGCGCTGCCGGGCCCGGGCGCATGAGTGCCCCCACGGGCGCCCCGACCGGCCGTACCGCACTGGTCGTCGTCGACCTGCAGAACGACTTCTGCGCCGGCCCGGTGGCCGCCGCCCGCTACCCCGGCGACCCGACCCGGCTCGCCACTGTCGCCGCCAACACCGCCCGGGCCGTCGAGGCGGCCCGCGTGCACGGCACCGAGGTGGTCTTCGTCCGCTTCATCGGCGATCCGGTCCACCAGGGTGCGAGTTGGCGCCACCGCGACGCCGTGCTCGGCAAGCGGCCCAAATGTCTGGACGGCAGCTGGGGCGCCGAGTTCCACGCCGTGACCCCGGCGCCGGAGGAGGCGGTGTTCACCAAGGCGGCCTGCTTCGACGCCTTCCTGAGCGAGGGCTTCGAGGCGCACCTCGTCAGCGGCGGGGTCCAACACCTCGTGCTGGCCGGAGTGTTCGCGGACGTCTGTGTGGACAGCACCGCCCGGACCGCCTTCCAGAAGGGCTTCCACGTCACGCTGCTCACGGACTGCACGGCCGCGCTGCACCTGCCGGACGAGGCGATCCTGGACTTCATGCGCCGGGTCTACGGCGCCCGCGTCACCACGCACGACCGACTCGCCGTCTGGACACGGCATCCCGAGACCTGAGGAGCAGCCCATGGGTGCTGGCGTAGACGAGATCACCGGTGTGGACGAGGGCGTGGCACTCGCCGCCCTCCTGGTCGCCGCCGCCCGCGCGATCGAGACCCACCGCCCCGACGCCCTCGCCCGGGACGCGTACGCCGAGCACTTCGTCCGTGCCGCCCCCGCCTCCGCGCAGTGGCCCGTCCACCCCCGGGACGTCCCGGACGGCGACGCCGATCCGCTCTGGGGCCGGCTCGGCCGCTACTTCGCCCTGCGGACCCGGGCGTTGGACGACCAACTGCTGCGCGCCGTCCAACTCGGCACCCGCCAGGTGGTCCTGCTCGGAGCCGGCCTGGACGCCCGCGCGTACCGGCTGGACTGGCCGCCCGACTGCGTCCTCTACGAGGTCGACCGCCCCGGGGTGCTGGCCTTCAAACAACGGGTGCTCGACGGCCTCGACGCCCGGCCCCGGGTACCGCGCCGGGTGCCGGTCGAAGCCGACTTCCGCACCGACTGGGCCGCCGCCCTCACCGCCGCCGGGTTCCACCCGGACCAACCGACCGCCTGGCTCGCCGAGGGTCTGCTCCTCCACCTGCCCGGCGCCGTCGAACGCGACCTCTTCGCCGCCGTCGACCAACTCAGTTGCTCCGGCAGCACCTTGGCCTACGAGGCCGAGATCGGCGTGGAGTCGGCAGCGGTGCGCGACAACCCCGTCCACACCGCCACCCGCGAACGCACCGGCGTCGACCTGCTCGCCCCCTTCGACGCCGAGCCCCGCCCCGACACCCTCGCCGACCTCACCGCCCGCGGCTGGTCCACCACCGCCCACACCCCCTTCGAGTTCACCCGTCACTACGGCCGCGGCCCGCTCCCCGAACCGGACGGCACCCTGGCGGCCAACCGCTGGGTCTTCGCCGTCCGCCCCTGACCGCTGAGGCCCGTTACGCCCCCTGCACGCTGCTACGCACGCACCTGCTGCGCCGCCCGCCAGGCCTCCCGCGCCACCAGCGGCGCCAGGTACGACCACCGCCGCGAACCGTCCGGACACACCCGGCCCTCGACCAGCGCCGACACCGCCCGACGGGTGAACGGCAGCCACACCGCCATGTCGTGCTCGAAGGTGCTGTGGCAGGCCTCGCGCCGCCGGTCGATCTCGGCGGCGTCGAGCCGCGCCCGGACGGTGGCGACCAGCGTGTAGCAGGAGGCCGGCTCACTCCAGCCCAACCAGCCGATCACCGGCGAACCGACGTCCTCCGGCAGCAGGCCCAACTCCTCCTCCAGCGACCGGTACACCAGCGCGTAGAAGTCCTCGGCCGCGAGGTGGGCCAGGTCCCGCTGCTCAGCTGACCGGTCACCCCCGGATCCGCCGGAACACGGCGACCAGGATCAGCGCTGTGAGCCCCAACAGGATTCCGGCCTCGACCAGTTGGATCGGCACCAGGTGGCCGGCGGGGTGGTACCGGAGCCAGGAGGCGGTGGCCTCGTCGCACCGGTGCGCGAACTGGCACTGGTCGCCGCCGATCCGGCTGCCGTCGGGCATGATGGCACCCCGGTCGATCAGCCAGGCGTTGGTGGGCTGCGCGGCGCCCAGTCCGGTCATCTTGTCCGGCAGGCCGGCCACCTCGTCCACCACGGGGTAGAAGGACGGGCGGCCCCAGCGGATCAGGCCGTGGACGGCCACGACCAGCGTGGCCGTGATGAACATCGCGGGCAGCGTCCGGCGCACCAGCTGACCGGCCAGGACGCCCAGTGCCAGGGCGAACAGCGACCAGGCGACCGGCGCGATCCCGAGGGCCGGGTAGGTGAAGAACTGGAACGGCGGATCGAAGGCGACCGGCCCGTGCACGATGTCCACCCACCACACCAAGCTCATCAGCGCGGCGAGCACACCGGAGAAGGCCAGCGCGGCGAGACCGGGCACCGCGAGGCGGGCGGCCAGCCAGCGCACCGGGCTGACGGACTGCGCGCGGATCAGCCGGATCGTGCCACGCTCGTACTCCCTGGCCAGCAGCGGCGCGCCGATGAACACACCGATCAGCAGCGGGACGGCGGTGACGGCGGGCTGGAGGACCCGGAGGTACCAGAAGTCCGGTTCGTCGATCGGCGACAGGAGGGTCCAGCACTGGGTGCTGCCCCAGGTCTCCGGGCTGTAGCAACCGGTCCGCCGCAGCACGCCCACGACGTGGTGGCAGGCGATGTGGATCCAGAGCAGATCGGCCATCGCCAGGACCAGCAGTGCGCCCAAGCTCCAGAGCAGAAAGCGGTCCTGACGGAGCACCAGCCAGAGCAGGCCGCGCAGTCGGGGGGTCGCGGAGCGCTTGACGCCGGCGGACGCGGCGGACCGATCGGTCAGGACGTTCGTGCTCATGCGGCGGCCTCGTCGTTCCGGTGCTCGTCGGGTCGGTGCTCCTCGGGTCGGTTCTGGCTCCGGGCGGCACCCGGCCGCGGGTCGGCCGGCCCCCGGAGGTAGCCGAGCAACAGGTCCTCCAGGCTGGGCCGTTCGCTCTCCCACCGGCCGTCCAGCGGCTCCCCGGTGCGCACCAGCGCGGTGGCCCGGCGCCCGCCGACCCGCTGCTCGACGACCAGTTCGGCCGGGAGGCCGGCCGCCTCGGCGGGCCCGGTGAGCAGCTGGTGCCCGTCCAGGATGTCGTCCAGCTCACCGGCCAGCCGGATCCGCCCGCCCTGGACGAGCAGCAGGTGGTCGATGACGCCGTCCAGTTCGGGGAGGATGTGCGAGGACAGCACGATGGTGGTGCCGCGCTCGGCGGCGACCGACATCAGGGTGCCCATGAGCTGATGCCGGGCGAGCGGGTCGAGGTCGGCCATCGGCTCGTCGAGCAGCAGCAGGTCGGGGAGCTTGCCGAGGGCGAGCGCGAGGGAGACCCGGGTGCGCTGGCCGCCGGAGAGCGAGCGGATCCGCGCTCCCAGCCGCAACTCGCCCTGGTCAACGATGCGTTGGGCCGTTCCGTCGTCCCAGACGGGGTTGAGTTCGCGGCCCATCCGCAGTGTCTCGGCGACGGTCAGGCCCGGGTAGAGCGGCTTGTCCTGCGCCACGTAGGCGACCTCGGCACGCAGTCCGGGTGCCGCGGCCGACTCGCCGAACACCCTCAACTCACCCTCGGTGGCGTCGAGTTGGCGGGCGGCGAGGGAGAGCAGGGTGCTCTTGCCCGCGCCGTTGGGGCCCACCACGCCGCAGATCCGCCCGGTCGGGACGGTGAAGTCACAGCCGCGCAGGGCCCAGCCGCCCCGGTACCTCCTGCCGAGGCCGACGGCCTCCAGTGCCGGAGTCATGGTCGTCGGGTCGTCGTCCACCCGGTCCCCCCACTGTCTCTCAGTTCGGTGTTGCCGGGGAGACCCCGGTGTCAAAGCGCTGCTCCAGCACGGAGGCCATCAGCGCGGCGATGTCCTCGCGCTCCAGCCCGGCCTCCCGGGCCCGGTCCACCCACCCGACCAGGTCCGCCCGCAGCGGCCCGTCGGCCGCCGCCCCCGGCCGGGCGAGCGAGCGCCGGACGAAGGTGCCGAGCCCCGGGCGGGGCTCGACCAGCCCCTCGCGTTCGAGTTCGCGATAGGCCTTCAGCACGGTGTTGGGATTGATCGCGGTGAGCTCGACCACCTCACGGGCGGTCGGCAGCTTGTCCCCGGGCTGGAGCAGTCCGAGCCGCAGCGCCTGCTTGGTCTGCTGCACGATCTGCTGGTACGTGGAGACGCCGCTGCGCCGATCGATGCGGTACTCGATCACACCCGTTGCGGCCTTTCACTAGTTCAATAGTGGAATGGTGGCCCACTGCGGCGCGCGGGTCAAGCCGAACCCAGGGGGTCCACTGCTGAGGTCAGGGGCGTTTCAGCAGGAGCAGACCGTCCTGGTCCACCAGCCGCCGGTAGCCGAGGTCCTGGTACACCACCAGCATGCTCGCGGTGGCGGCGGCGGCACACGGGGACTGGACGCTCGGATCCCGCAGGTCGACCGCCACCCACTCCGGCGTCGGTACCACCGGCACCTGGCACACCAGGGTGACCTCCGCCCGGCCGGTGAGCTGGGCCGCCAGCCGGTTGGAGGCGGCCACCGTGGCGTCGTCGGGTATCAGGCGCAGCAGGGCCCGGGTCTCGGCGAGCCTCGGCGGGGTGCGCCAGGCCTCGGGCATCACCACCTCGTGCAGCGGGTACAGCGGCAGCGTCACGGCCGTCACCAGCATGCTCACGGCGAGCGCGCGTCGGACCCGGCGGGCGTCGGGCCCGCGCAGGGCCCCCGGGCGCCGCAGGTCGCCGGAGCCGCGCAGCGCGTCGATCAGGGCGGCGAACACGATCGGCATCAGCACCGCGCTGTAGTGGTAACTGACGCCCCAGTGATGCGGGTTGGTCGAGAGCAGCCGCCAGCCCAGGGTGGGCGCGCAGAGCAGGAGGAGCGGCGAGCGCAGGCAGAGGAACCCGCCGGTGGCGGCGAGCAGGAAGAGCAGCAGCCACTTGATCGGCGGCCAGCCGAGCCGCAGCGGCACGGCCCACGGCGAGGGCCGCCCGCCGCCGTCCAGCTGCTGCCAGTAGTCGAAGCTCCCGCTGGGGTTGAACGCCGGCAGCACGACCAGCAGGGTGAGCGCGGCCGCGGCGACGCCGACGGCGGCGAGGGCGAATCCGGGCAGCGGGCTGCGCCGGTCCTGCCGGGCCTGCCAGGCGAGAAGCAGGCCGACGGCGCCGACCGTCAGCCCCAGGTCCTCTTTGACCAGCAGCAGCGGCAGCGACCAGAGCGCGGCTGCCAGCGGCCGTCGGCGCCCCAGCGCGGTGGCGGCGAAGGCGAGCAGCGGGACGGCGAACGCGATCTCGTGGAAGTCGTCGGCCGCCGCCCGGACGATCCCCCAGGAGGCCCCGGTGGCGCAGCCGACCACCAGCGCGACCCGCGGCCCGGCCACCTCGTGCGCCCAGCGGGTGAGCGGGACGACGGCCGGCGCCATCAGCAGCGCCTGGGCGATGACGAGGGTGAGGGCGCTCGGGAAGACCCGGTAGACGGGGGCGAGCACGGCGATCAGGGGGTGGAAGTGGTCCCCGAGCAGGTGGTAGCCGGGCCCCTTGAGCGGGACGATCGGCGCCCGACCGTGGGCGTACGCCCGTACGGCCTGCTCGAAGATGCCCAGGTCATAGGCCTTGGTGAGGCCGCGTCGGTGCCGGTTGACGGCGACGCAGGCGTACAGCGCGGCGAACCCCGCCGCCAGGCCCCAGGCGAGCACGGCGGGCCGGTGCAGGAGCGGCACCGCGCGTGGCAGCGGTCGGGGGCGGGGCGGGCGGTGCGGACGGAGCGGGGAGAGGGCCAGCGACATCGGCAAAGTACCCTTTCACTATTCGATTAGTGGAAGGGTGGTGGAAGTCCGAACAGCCGTCAAACCCGGTCCGCCGACGCCGACCGGGCCTTCGTCATGCCCTCCGGGACCCCGGTGCGGCGGGGTCGCCCGCGTGCAGTGACGTACGCGGGCGACCACGCCGCAGGTCGTTCGAGCGCCTTACGCCAGGGTCACCCCGACGGTCGCGGTCCAGATGTTGTCGTTCGAGGCTGTGGGCGCGACGGCGCTGCCCCAGGCCAGTACCAGCCGGGTGGGCGACAGCGCGGAGAAGCCGAAGGTGTCCCCGGGCCACACCGAGCCGGTCCCGAAGCCCTGCGAGACCCGGACCGGGGCGGACAGCCCCCCGTTCGTCGTCGAGTAGGTCCGGAGGTACTGGGCGTAGCCGCGCGGGTCGCTGCTCGACAGCCAGCCCACGTACACGATCCCGGGCGGCCCGGCGACCACCTGCATGACGTGCGGGACGTTCAGGGTGTCCGCGGGCACCTGCACCGGCGCGGACCAGGTCGCACCGTGGTCCTGCGAGTACGACAGCCATCCGGTGTCGCTGTTCGAACCCTGGGCGTCCCAGGTCGCGTACAGCGTGCCGTCCTGGCCGAGCGCCTCGCTGCCGTCGATCCACCACTCGCCGTTGTTCATCGTCCCGGCGTCGCCGCCGATCCGCACCGGCTGCGACCAGGTCGCGCCGCCGTCGGTGGAGCGGGTCGCGTAGGTGTAGGCGACGGTCAGGTCGTCGGTGGGGACGTTGGTGACGACGTAGCCCTGGTAGAGCACGTCGATCGAGCCGTCCGGCTCGACCACGACGGGCGCGCTGTCTGCGCCGCTGTTCGGATAGCCGGGGGTGACCCCGGCGCAGAGGCCGGCTATCAGGGATCTGAGCGCGGCGCGACGTGGACGCGCGTGCACGGCTGAACTCCTCCGGGTGGAAGCGAGTTGAGGGTAGCGGGCCGTCAGCACCACCGTCGCCTCCGGCCCCCGGACGGGATTCCCCCAACTGCCGCTTCCGAAGCCCCTTGCCCACGGCCCCTGCCGACGCCCCGCCGCCCGGCGCATCGTCCGGTCGGCGGGGCCCGCTCGCGTCTCAGGTGGTCAGCGCGGGGCGATCTGGCTGGTGATGGTCGGATCGGTGATCGCGCTGTCACGGGCCAGCAGCAGCGCCTTGCTGAGGATGACCGCCAGCATGTGGTCACCCTCGAAAGGCAGTTGAGGCCGGCCGTCGGCCGGCCCGTCGGTGCCGGGAACGATGCACAGATAGGTGTCGTTCGGCGACATCAGGATGTTGCCCGAGCCCAGGTGGATCCGGTACGTCCGCAGCTCGCCGCGGACCTCCAGGAAGCGCCCGTCCACCGTGCAGCGCTCCCCCACCGCGAGCCGGGGCAGCAGCCGGGCCAGCAACTCGCCGCGCTCACGAGCGCTCTGCGACAGCTCGCCGAAGCTGAACGACTGCCAGTAGTCGCGGTACCGGCCGTCCGGCCCGCCGTCCGACCAGGCCGGGTCGTTGCCGACGCTGGTCACGCCCACGAACAGGTCGACGTCACGCAGCACTTCGCTCAGCACCAGCGGCGGCACCTCGGTGAGCGGCACCGGCTCGACGAGTTGCACTCCGGGCCGCATCACCGGACCGTACTGGCCGCTGCCCGCGTGGGTGGCGTTCTCCGGCGCGTCGATCGGGTAGAAGCGCACCTGGTCGGTCCCCAGGTGCTCGAAGTTCGCCCACAAGTCGGCATCCATGCCGTGCACCCGGAACTCGGCGCGCAGCCCCCACTCGGGCAGCAGCCGCTTCGGGGCGGCGAAGGAGTTGTCCACCGCGAGTTGCAGCTGACTGTGCCAGCCCCGGGCGGTGGCCAGGGCGTGGAACCGGTGCTGGCGCAGGACGTGCGCGGCGAAGCGGTTGGAGTACACCCGGGTGTGCTCCTCGGCGGCGGTGAGCAGGTACACCTCCCGGTGCGCCTGCTTGAACGGCTGGACGAGGCCCTGGCGTTCCAGCACGGCGCGCCAGGCGAGCACGCTCTCGGGCGGGCAGGCGACCGGGTGCCACAGCTCGACGGAGGCGTCGGCGGCGGGCGCGAGTTCGTCGCCGGTCACGGTGCGCAGGGCGCCGTCCAGCCAGGCACAGGCGGTGCCGTCCACGGTCCAGATCAGTCGGCGGGCCAGGGTACCGACCAGCGGGTGCTCCAGGAGGCGCTGCCGCCAGGGGCCGTAGCGCCAGCTGCGTCGCGCCAGGAACTGCCGGTCCAGCCGCTCGGACTGGGCGGTCAGCATCTTCTCCAGGTCCTTGACCGTGGCCTTGAACTCCTTGAGTCGATCGGCGTGTTCACGGCGCACAGAGGCGGGCGGGGTCTTCACCGCACGGCCGGCCTCGTTGTACCAGGTCTGGCGGGCGCGGGAGCCCTCCACCACCAGCTCCACCCGGGCCTCGCCGCCGAAGCGTTCGACGCGTCGGCCGATCTCGGTCAACCCGTAGGAAGGGACTGCGAGTTCCTCGATCTCGGCCCGGCTGAGACCGAGTGCGGCAGCCCGGTCCCGGAGCGCCTTGTCCAGTTCCCTGACGGTGCCCTTGTACGTCACCCGGGTGGTGAGGAGGGCCAGTTGGGCGAGGCCGTCCTCACCGTCCAGACGGGCGAGGCAGTGCACGGCGGCGTTGGCCACCTTGGGCGCCCGGGGGCCGATGCCCGGTGCCTTGCGCAGCGCGGACTCGACCAGCCGGGCCAACACCCGGGCGGTGTCGGGATGGGCCGGGGTCAGTGCCAGCAGCAGGGCGAGTCCGCGCAGCGCGTCCAGGTTGTGGGGGTCGAACTGGTCGACCCCCTCACCGCGTGGCTCCGCGACCAGGTCGAGGGTGCGCGGGCGACCGACCAGCGAGAGCCATTCGGTGATCCGCTCGCGGGCCCGCTCGGGGCCGACCACGTCGATCAGGGCGCGCCCGGTCCGTTCCCAACGGGCAGTCGGTTTGGCGGACTTTGCCTCGACGGCGTGCTTGACCAGATCCGCCCACGGCCGATCGGTGCCTGCGGGCGAACCGGGCTCGTCGAGCGCGGCCAGGACCTGGTCCGCCCAGGCCTCGCCGGGGCTGAGCAGCGGCTCGGGCAACGCGGCCGCGAGGTCGATGACAAGGCTGTAGTGGGGCCGGACCATCAGCGCCGACCGGCGCACGGCGGCGACCACCGCACCGTCGACCGGGCGGCCGGCCGCGAGCTCGTCGCTGATCAGCTGCTCGGCCTCGTGCAGCTCGGTGAGGTACCACTGGCGGCCCATCAGGTGGAGCCTGTCCTCGCGAAGCTCGCGGGCCGGCCCCTGCGGAAAGCCCTGAGAGACCATCGAGGCCAGCCTGATCAGCGCACTGCGCTGCTGTGTCGCCTTCTCGGTCTGCACGGGCCGCCAGAGCATCAGCATCCAGTGCACCAGGCTCGCCACCAGCGCACCCCGGGTGTTGCGGTGCAGCTCCAGCACCCGCTCGCGAACGGGCACCACGCGCTCGGCGGACCAGTCGCCCGCGACGGCGGTGTCGACCTCCATCAGCGCGCGGCCGATCGCGTCCACGTGCCCGGTGTCGAGCGCGTCGAGCAGCCGCCCGATGGCGGGGTCGAGCAGATCCGTCGTTGTCATTCAGCCACCTACCAGCGGAACAAGTTTCAGAAAACACACCTCGGTGTCGGTGCGCAGGTCCAACTCGGCGTCCAGCTCCTCGACCTGGCGGTCGCCGACCAGCACCAGGAACCCGTTGCAGCCGAACGCCTCGACCGCGCTCAGGAACTGCCGCTCGGGATCGATCACCTGGCCCGGCGCCCGCATCCGGAACCCGTTCAGGGTCCGCTCGGCCTCGGTCGGCTGCACCAGACCGTGGAACACCTCGGGGAGGCAGGCATTGTGCTCGGCCACCTCCTGGAGCACCCGGCGGCGGATCAGCTCGCGCAGCGTCAACCGCTCCTCGTCGACGGGGAGCCACAGCCGCCAGGCATCCCGCCGCAGCCCCGATGTCGTCTCGTCGACGAAGGTCACTGTCGCCATGGCGAAGACCCTAGCCAGCGGCACCGACAGCCGGTCCGGCGGGACGGGTCCGGGCGGCCGGCCGCCCGGTGCGGGGCTGTTCCCCACCCCGGCGAAACACCGTAGCGTGGCCGCATGAACACGCACACGTCCTCCCGGTACGACGCCGTGATCGTCGGCGGCGGGCACAACGGCCTGGTCGCCGCCGCCTACCTGGCCCGCGCCGGGCGGCGGGTGCTGGTCCTCGAACGGCTGCCCCGGGTCGGCGGAGCCGCGGTCTCCACCCGGGCCTTCCCGGGCGTGGACGCCCGGCTGTCGCGCTACTCCTACCTGGTCAGCCTGCTGCCGCGACAGGTGGTCCGGGACCTCGGGCTGCGGCTCGACCTGCGACGGCGCCGGATCGCCTCGTACACGCCCACCGTTCGGGACGGGAAGCCCACCGGACTGCTGGTGGAGGCCGCCAACCCCGGCCGCACCCGGGACTCGTTCCGGGCACTGACCGGCACCGACCGGGAGTGGCAGGCCTGGCAGCGCTTCTACGGGATGACCGGCCAGGTCGCCGAACGGGTGTTCCCGACGCTCACCGAGCCGCTGCCCTCACGCGCCGAACTGCGCCGACGGATCGGGGACGAGGCCGCCTGGACGGACCTGTTCGAGCGGCCGCTCGGCGAGGCCGTCGAGCGGGCCTTCGCCGACGACCTGGTGCGCGGGGTGGTCCTGACGGACGCACTGATCGGCACCTTCACCCACGCCCACGACCCCTCGCTCCGGCAGAACCGTTGTTTCCTCTACCACGTGATCGGCAACGGGACGGGCGACTGGGACGTCCCGGTCGGCGGGATGGGCGCGGTGACCGACGCACTGGCCGAAGCGGCGCTGGCGGCCGGCGCGCAGATCCGGACCGGCTGCGAGGTCACCGCGATCGCCACCGACGGCCGCGGCGACGCCGAGGTGTCCTACCGGCACCGGGACGGCGAGGCGACGGCGGCGGCGCGCCGGGTGCTGGTGAACGCCGCGCCGGCCACCCTGGCCCGGCTGCTGGGCGAGGACCCGGGGCCCGCGCCGGAGGGCGCCCAGCTGAAGGTCAACATGGTGCTGCGCCGCCTGCCGCGCCTGCGGGACACCGCCGCGGACCCGCGCGAGGCCTTCGCCGGGACCTTCCACATCGCCGAGGGCTACCGCCAGTTGGAGACCGCGTACACCGAGGCGCGGGCCGGCCGGATGCCCTCCGCGCCGCCGTCGGAGATCTACTGCCACACCCTCACCGACCCCTCGATCCTCGGCCCGGAGGCCCTCCGACAGGGCTTCCAGACGCTCACCCTGTTCGGCCTGCACATGCCCGCCCGGCTGTTCGGCGACCCGGCAACCAAGGAACGAGCGCTGGCCGCGAGCCTGGCGCAGCTGGACGCGGTGCTGGCCGAGCCGATCGCCGACTGCCTGGCCACGGACGCCGACGGCCGGCCCTGCGTCGAGGCCAGGACCCCGCCGGAGCTGGAGCGGGAGATCGGCCTGCCGGGCGGCCACATCTTCCACCGCGACCTCGCCTTCCCGTTCACCGCCGAGGACGAGGCGTCGGGCAGCGCCGCCGCCCGCTGGGGCGTGGCCACCACCCACCCGAACGTCCTGCTGTGCGGCGCGGGGGCCGTCCGGGGCGGCGGGGTCAGCGGCATCCCGGGGCACAACGCGGCGCAGGCCGTCCTGGCCGACCCGGACCGCTGACGGGCCGGGCGGCCACCCGTCGGCCACCCGCCGGTCACCCACGGCGATCGCCCGGTGGCCGTCCGGCCCTCGCAGGTGGCCTGTCCGGCCTGCGCAAGGGGTCCGGCCTCGGGAAACCTGGCAGGTCACTCCCAGTAGCGATTTACTGAGAGTGAGCAGGGCAGGAGGGAGGCCCTCCGATGGAATGTCCGCACCCACCCGGGTTCCACGCCGAAGTCCATGAACGCTACATCGCCGCCGCGGCGGAGGTGACCCGCCTGCTACGAGCCGTCACCGAGGACCGGTGGACGGTACCCACGCCCTGCCGGGACTGGGACGTCCGCGCCCTGGTGAACCACCTCGCCGCGCAGCACCTCTGGGTCTGCCAGGCGGTGGCCGGCTACACCCCCGAGGCGATCGGCCACCGCTTCGACGGCGACGTCCTGGGGCGCAACCCCATCGGCGTGTGGGCCCTGGCCGCCGACACCGCCGTCCGCGCGCTTCACCAGCCCGGCGCCCCCGACCTCCTGGTGCACCTGTCCTACGGCCTGCGCGACGTCGGCGGGTACGCCCGCGAACTGACCGCCGAAACCGTCGTCCACGGCTGGGACCTGGCCCGGGCCCTCGGCGAGGACGGCCGAATGCCGCCCGGCGCAGCCCGCTACGCCCTCGCGGAGTTCCAGGGCTACCGCAACCTGGCCGGCACCGGCCTGTTCGATCCCCCGCTCACCACACCCCCCGGCGCCGACGCCCAGCACCAACTGCTCGCCCTCACCGGCCGCGACCCGTACTGGTCCGCCGAACGGATCTGACGACGGACGAACGGATCTGCGCACGGACGAACGAGACCCTCCCCGCGCCCCGGTGCGGACGGGGCGCGGGGAGGGGACCGGGCTGGTCGTCAGGCGCGGGCGAGCAGCCAGCCGCCGAGGCCGTCGCAGGCGCCGGCGTTGTAGCTGGTGGAGCGGAAACCGGGCGGGACGGGCGAGCCCGGGCAGGCCCACAGGCCCGCACGGGCGGTGTTGTGGCGCCAGGAGCCGGCGCCGTCGCAGCCGTAGGTGGTGTGCCCGGTGATCACGTAACCGGCCACCACCGGGGAGCCCGAGCAGGTCCAGATCCCGTCGTGCGGCAGGTTGTGCTGCCAGCTTCCGATGCCGCCGCAACCGGCCCGCAGGTGGTTGCTGATCACGTACCCGGGCACGACCGGCGAACCGGAACAGGTCCATATGCCGTCGTGGACGAGGCTGTGGCGCCACGAGCCGATGCCCCGGCAGCCGTAGGTGGTGTGGTCGGTGATCACGTAACCGGCGACCACCGGGGAGCCGGAGCAGGTCCAGATCCCGTCCTTCGCCGGCTGCTGGTACCAGGAGCCGTACCCGCCACAGCCCTTGCCGTCGTAGTCGGTGATGACGTTCCCGGCCGAGACCGGCTGCCCGGAGCACGCCCACTTGCCCGCACCACCCCACGCGGGCTTGGCCTCCGCCACGGACATCCCGGAGACCGTACCGCCCAGCACGACGGCCGCGACCAGCGCGAACGCCGCCGCGGCCGCCCCGATCCCCCTGCCGATGACCGCGGTTGTCGCACGCCTCAGCAGCTGATGAACACTCATATCCCGCTCACTCCAGTCGAATCGGTGGTCGGCGAAACGTTCCGCCGCCGGACTTCCGGCGGCGGAACGGGAGTCACCCTAGCGTGGTGAAGGCGTGGGGATTCAGTGGAGATCCCGGGAAATCGGCGGCGGGGATCAGCTTGTCCGAAAGCCGCCATGACGATCCGCCGTCCCGCCCCGCCGTGACGGACAAGGGGCCGCCGGCGCCGCACGAGCATCCGGCGCAAGTCGGCACCTGCGAGCCGAGCCGTCCGGTCTCGCGGGACGGCCGTCCCGTCCTCCGCCGCGGCCGCGGGGTTTCCCCGGCCTCCCCCGGTCGGTCGCCGCGCCACCGCGCCCGGCGGGCGCGAACCCCTCGGCCCCGAGATGTGACGTGCCCCTGTCTAGTTCGTTCGCTTCCCGGTGTGGTGGGATGTGTGCCCACGGGGTGACGAGTGCTGGTGGGGGTGTGTGGTGCGGAGTGGACGGCTGCTGGGGCTGGACGGGGACGCGGCACGACTGGTCGCGGTGGGGCTGGTCCGGCTGGGAGCACGGGAACGGCTGGGCGCCACCGGCGGAGCACCCGCCTGGGTCGGCGGTCTACGGGCCGCCTCGTTCGCGGATGCGTGGCTGTCGTTCGGCGACGCACCGGCGCCCGGCCTGCGGGTGCCCGCGCCGGCCGTGCTGCGGGCCGTCGCGGAACAGGCCGCCGAGCTGGTCCTCCGGTCCTGTGGGAACGACAGGCCGGCAGCCCTGGGGTGGCTCGGGCAGCGGTCGGCCGAGGCCCGCGAGCAGGCACACCGGGAGGGCGTGGCGCACCCGGCCGAGCCCTGCGCGCTGACCCTGGTGTGGCACGGCGTGCAGGCGCTGGCCGCCGAGGACGGGCCGTCCCACGGCCGGCGCATCGAGGAGCGCGGTGCGGCGTACGTACGGGAGCGGCACCGCCGCCAGGACACCCTCGCGCTCGTGCTGTGCTGCGCCCGGATCGCCGCCGCCGCGCTGGTGGACCTGAGCGAGGGCGACCCCGAGCGGGTGGACGGGTGGCTGGAGGAGGACGCGGCGCGCGCCATGCCGCGCGGCGGGCCCGTGCCGCTGTGGGTGCCGGGGCGGCCCGCGCAGCCGACCGGCTGAACCACGGCTGCCAGGGGCGCGGTAGTTCAGCCGCCCGAGCCGACCGAACCGTCCGAGTCGACCGAACCGTCGAGGAGGAGGGCCGCGCGGTTCAAGCGGAGCCAGGCCCGCTCGGCCGCCATCTCGGCTGCGTCACCGCGGGCGAGGAAGCTCGCCCACGGCTCCTGGCCGATCCCACCGAGCCGTTCGATGCGCTCGGCCTCGCGGGACTGGACGGCGTCCAGCGCATCGAGCACGGCGGCCGGTTGCACGCCGTAGGCGGCGCAGAGGGCGTTGAGGCGGCTCCGCAGGGTGTGCTCGCCGACGATCGCGGCTCTCCGCTGCTGATCGGCGGGCCGCAGCGGCACCGCGTACCAGGCGAGCTGCGCGAGGTCGTCGAGGGCGTGGCCGGGTGCTGCGAAATCCCAGTCGATGAAGCCGACCAGCCGGTCGCCGTCCCAGATGGAGTTCCATGGCCCGAGGTCGCCGTGCCGGATGACCAGGCCGGGCCGCCACTCGTCCTCCTGGCCCTGCCAGCGCGCGTCGGCCGGTGGCCGGAAGTCCCGGACGGCCTCGTGGTACTCGCGCAGCCAGTGCCCCAGCTCGCTGATTCCGTCGGTCGAGCGCAGAGCCGACGGCCAGGGCGAGAACGCGGGTTCGCCGTGCAGCAGGGAGAGCACCTCATCGGTGCCGTCGATGCCGTGGAGCCGCGGGGCCCGGGTGAAACCCACCGCTTCCAGGTGGGTCAGCAAGGCGTGCACCGCAGGCGTCCACTCGCCGACCGGCCGGCGGATCGTCTCGCCGATCCGCCGTACCGTGGTCACGCTGCCCTTGTCCGTCGCACCGTCCTCGATCATCGGGTCAGCCTAGCCGTACGCCCTGGTCAGCGTGGCGGGGGTTGAGGCGGTGCCAGGCCGCGAGCGATCCCCGGGAACACTCGCGGTCCGGCGCCACGGGGGTGGTGATCAGCGCGGGCCGGGGTCGCTGGTGCCGGGGCGGCCGTTCTCCAGGTGTCCGGCCCAGCGGCGGCGGAACGCCGGTCCGTCCGGGGCCTCGACGGTGACGTCGTACCAGCGACTTTCGGCGCGCAGGTCGAAGGTGAATCGGGCCGAGGCGCCGGGGCGGAGGGTGCGGCTCTGCTGCGAGCCCTTCGCGTAGGCGTTCCCGGCGGTCACCGTCCGGGTCGTCGACCCGTTGTTGGAGACCGTGACGCGCACCTGCTCCTTCGACGACTCGAAGCGCGCGACCAGCTGGGCCCCGGCCGTGCCCTCGAACTCCTGCACCGAGCGTCAGTGACGTGCACTATGTTGATCTCAGCGACTGATGGGGGGTGTTCCCATGCTGTCCGGCCGCGGGTACCGGCTTGAACTCGATGCTGAGCAGGCCGAGTTGTGTGAGACGTTCGGTGACATCTGTCGTTCGGTGTGGAACACGGCTCTTGAGCAGCATCGGGAGTACCGGCGTAGTGGGGCATGGATGAACTACGTGCCGCAGGCCGCTGAGCTGGCGGAGGCCAAGCGAGAGATCCCGTGGTTGAGGGACGCGCCATCGCATGTGTTGCAGCAGACCCCGCGGGATCTGGACCGGGCGTGCCGTGAGCACGGGACATTCCGGGTCCGGTGGCGTTCCAAGGTCCGCTGGTCGCCGTCGTTCCGGTTCCCCGCCGGGAACCTGATCACGGTCGAGCGGACCGGCCGCAACGTCCGCGCCAAGGCCGGACTGAACCGGGCCATCCTCGACAAGGGATGGCACCTGCTCGAACTCGCGCTGCGCAACGCGGCGCGCACCACCGGGACGACGGTCGTCCTGGTCGACCCCGCGTACACGTCGCAGACCTGCCACGCCTGCAAGCATGTGGACCCGAAGAACCGTGAGAGCCAAGCGGTCTTCGAGTGCACGGCCTGCGGGTACCGGGACCATGCCGATGTGAACGCCGCGAAGAACATCCTCGTCGACGAGCGGACCCGACGCGCCCTCGGCGGCCTGGTACCGCTCGAAGAACATCAGCGAGTTGTCGGTGCAGTTGTCCGTCGGGGTGCCCGGCTCGCCCGAACCGCCCTGGTACAGCTTCCAGCCGCATGAGCTTTCGGCCAACTTCTGGCGGGGAAACGCGAAGAACCCCCATTCGGAATCCGGATGGGGGCTCTTCTGAATGATTGTTCGGCGGCGTCCTACTCTCCCACAGGGTCCCCCCTGCAGTACCATCGGCGCTGTGAGGCTTAGCTTCCGGGTTCGGAATGT
>NZ_JBIWPN010000024.1:0-121496 GCF_044768305.1 Kitasatospora sp. NPDC101155
CCGGCCAGGCCGCCCTCGACGTGCACCACAACAAGCACCAGGGCAAGGTCGGCGTGCTCTGCCTGGCCCCGGAAGAGGGCCTGGGCGTCCGCGACCACGAACTGCGCGAGAAGCACCTGCCCGCCATCAACCGCTTCCGCGAACTGCCGGCCGGCTAGCACCTCCGGACGTTTTCGACCCAGCACACGAGAAGTGGCCTCGGCGCGCGGTACACCGCACGCCGGGGCCACTGCCGTCAAGGGGTCAGTGGGCGTCGCCCTCCGGCCTGGCCCGGCGGCGGCCGGCGAGCCAGACGTAGACCAGGATGCCGGCGAAGAGGAAGAGGACGCCCTGGTAGACGGCGGCGTAGCCGGCGCCGGCGAGGAGCCAGATCGAGAAGGCGAAGGCGCCGAGGCCGAGGACGGCGTCGCGGACCAGGTGGGGGGTGTCGACCTTGTCGGTCGCGCCGCGGACCAGCCAGTAGAGCTGGGCGGCGGCGGAGAGCAGGTACGGGACGGTGGCGGTGAAGGTGGTGACCAGGACCAGCATGTCGAACGCGCCCTTGGCGCCGCTGGCGAAGTTGAGGACGGTCAGCACCGAGGCCAGGGCGACACTGACGATCACACCGAAGGTCGGTACGCCGCGCTTCTCCTTGCCGAAGGCGGCCGGGAACAGGCCGTCCTTGGCGGCCGCGTACGGCGCCTGGGCGGCCAGCAGGGTCCAGCCGTTGAGCGCGCCGGTCATCGAGACGAGCGCGGCGACGGCGATCACCGTGCCGCCCCAGGAGCCGCCGAACATGGCGTTCACGGCGTCCGAGAAGGGCGCGGCGGAGTGGATCAGCTGCTCGTGGGCGACGGTGCCGAACACGGCGACGGTGCCCAGCAGGTAGACCACGGCCGCGCCGGAGGTGCCGAGCACGCTGGCCCGGCCGACGTTGCGCTCCGGGTCACGGACCTGACCGGCGCTCATCGCGGCCGACTCCACGCCCAGGTAGCTGAACAGCAGGATCGCCGCGGCGGCGGTCATGCCGCCCATCCAGCCCTGGCCGTTGCCGTCGAAGGGCCCGAGGTTCTTCGGGTCGAAGAAGAACAGGCCGCCCACCGCGACCAGTGCCAGCGGGATGAACTTCAGGACGGTGGACACGAGTTGGACCGCCCCGACGTACTTCGTGCCGGCCAGGTTGGCCAGCGCGGGCAGCCACTGGAAGGCCAGCGCGGCGGTGATCTCCAGCGCGGTGTTGTGGCCGACCGGCAGCAGTACGTCCAGGTAGCCGACGGCGGCGACGGCGAGCGCCGCGTTGCTGACCCAGGTGGTGATCCAGTACGACCAGGCCGACAGGAAGCCGGCGAAGTCCCCGAAGGCCTCGCGGGCGTAGACGTACGGCCCGCCGGTGCGCGGGTTGCGGCGGGCCAACTGCCCGAAGACCAGGGCCAGCGCGATCGCGCCCACGGTGAGGACGACGAAGGCGAGCAGGCTGACCGTCCCGTACGGCGCCACGGCGGCCGGGATCATGAAGATGCCGCCGCCGATGATGTTGCCCATCACCAGGGCGGTGGCGGTCGGCAGCCCGAAGCGGCCGTTCTTCGAGGGTCTCGCATCGACCGGGGCCGGGGTTCGCGGGTCGCTCGGTCGGGTCGCCTGCCGGGGTTCGGCGGGGCTGGTCTGCATGAGGGTGGTGCGCCTTTCGTGGTCCTGCTCGCGCTCGGTGGAGCGACCGTTCATGCTCGGACCGGGCGGTACCTAGCACCAAATCGATGGGATTTGTTCGTCCAGCCCGCCGGATCGCCGCAAGACTTACGGCTGTACGCCGGTCGGACGGGCACTCGTCCGGTGCCCATCGCGAGGCCGTTCGACCCGGAATGGGGTGGTTCGGCCGGGCGGGGGAGATGTGTCACCCGGATGCCCCAGCGCGGTTGCGGCGCGCGCCCGCCGGTGCGGGTTCGTATGCCAACGTTGGCGCGGCGCCTCCCCGTGGGGCGCGGCCCGGTCCGCCTGGCGGTCGAACTGACCGTTCGGAGACGCGGGTTGAGGGACAGAGACGAACCAGACGAACCAAAAGGACATCAGATGTCGCTTCGTGGGAAGATCCGCAAGCTCGCCGTGATCACCGTCGTGACGGGTGCCGCCATCGCGGCCGCGCCGACCTCGGCGATGGCGGGGGGCCACTCGTCGGAGCAGTCGTCCTCGCAGAGCCTGGAGGCCGGCTCCGCGGGCGTCGGTCTGTTCGGCCCGCACGCCAACTGGTTCAACTTCCACGAGCACAGCGACAGTGAGAGCGACTGCGGCTGCTGATCCCGCTGAACTACGAGCCCGGAGGCCGCCCGTCGGCCCCCGGGCTCACGGCTGTCCGCTCAACAGCGGATCGGGGACAGCGGCCGAACGGGACGGTCGCCCCGGCCACCGGGCGGCTTCAGGCCCGGACCGCCGCCCGTGCGCGCAGCTCCTTCAGCACCGCGATGTCCAGCGCGTGCCCGGTGCCGTCCCCGCCGTGCTTGCGGTCCGGGGTCTCCACCAGCAGCGGCACCCCGGCCGTCTCCGGGTGCTCGAACAGCTCCCGGAACGGCTCCGCGCCGATCATCCCCGCACCGATGTTGGCGTGCCGGTCCTTGCGCGCGCCGACCACGTCCTCCGAGTCGTTGGCGTGGATCAGCCGCAGCCGGCCGGGACCGGCCGCCGAGGCCAGCGCGTCCAGCGCGGCCGTCACCCCGCCGGGTACGGCCAGGTCGTGACCGGCGGCGAAGGCGTGGCAGGTGTCCAGGCAGACGCCCACCTTGGGGTGCCCGTCCAGCGCCTCCACGTACTCGGCCAGCTCCTCCAGCCGCGAGCAGAGCGAGCTGCCCTGACCGGCGGTGGGCTCCAGCAGCAGCCGGGGCGCGTCCTCGCCGAGCGCGTCCAGTTCGTCCAGCAGCGGCCGGACGTCCGCCCGGACCTGGGCCATCGCCTCGGCCCGGCGGGAGCCGCCGCCGGGCGCCGTACCGACCGCCGAGCCGGTGTGCAGGACGACGCCGAGCGCGCCGATCGCGTGGCCGCGGCGCAGCGAGTGCCGCAGTGAGTCCGCCGAGCGCTCACGGGTGGTCGGATTGTCCGATCCGAAGTTGATCAGGTACGGCGCGTGCACCCACGCCGGGATGCCCTGCTCGGCACAGGCGGTGCGGAACTCCTCGTCCTGCGCCGGACTGCCCGGGGGAGTGGCCCAGCCGCGCGGGTTGGCCACGAACACCTGCACCGTCTCCGCGCCGACCTTCCGCGCGTACGCCAGTCCCGTCCCGGCCAGGCCGCGGGCGGCCACCGGGACGTGGGCGCCGATCGGGTTGTGGACGGTGGCGGCGGACGGTACGGACGCGGTGCTCATGACCCCGAGGATGTCACGGGCCCGGACCGGGCCGGTTCGCGGCCCGACCTCCCGGCGGTCATGCACGCCACGCCGGAGCGTCCCACCGGCGGCCGACGCCCCGTCAGTCCCGCAGCCCAGCCCTGGTGGCGGGCTCACCCGGGCGCCCATACCGTCGATTCGGCCGTACCCACCGAACGTCACCACCCACACACACCGTGTCAGACGCACCACGTCGGACCAGCTCCCCGAAGTCCCGCGAGCACCCGCACCCGCACCCCGCCCCACCACGCGCGCCGAAAGACAGGTCACCACTCATGCCCACGCGTCGGGTCCAACACCTCGCCGCGGCCACCGCCGCCGCCACCGCCCTGACCACTGTCCTCGCCACCCTGGCCGCCGCCCCGGCGGCCCACGCCGCCGACGGCGCCCTGCACCTCGTCCAGCCGGGCGAATCGATTCAGCGGGCCGTCGACGCCGCGAAGCCCGGCGACACCGTCCAGCTGCTCCCGGGCACCTACCGGGGCAGCGTCCGCATCGCCACCCCCGGCCTGACCCTGCGCGGCGCCGGCGAATTCAGCGTGATCACCCCCGGGGACGGTACGGAGAACGCCTGCGCCACCGCCGGGCACGGCGTCTGCGTGGTCGGCACCGAGCAGGCCCCGCTGTCCGGCGTCACCATCGAGTCCCTCGCCGTCACCGGCTTCCGCAAGAACGGCATCGACGCCAGTGGCACCACCGGCCTGACCGTCCGCGCCACCTACGTCCACGACAACGCCCAGCAGGGCATCAGCCAGGAGATCTCCACCAAGGCCACCATCATCGGCAACCGCTCGATCGACAACGGCCAGTCCGGCGTCTTCCTCGCTAACTACGCCTACCGCGAGGGCGGCGCGCCCGACACCGGGGGCACCGTCGTCCAGGGCAACGAGCTCACCGGGAACCGGGTCGGCGTCACCGTCCGCCGGCTGCGCGTGCTGACCGTCGAGGGCAACGAGATCAGCGGCAACTGCGCCGGCGTCTTCGTGGTCGGCGACGAGGGCGTGCCCCGCGCCGGAGACCTGGACGTCCGGCACAACCGGGTGGTCGCCAACAACAAGTTCTGCCCGGCCAACCCGAGGCTGGGTGTCGTCCAGGGCGCCGGCATCGTGCTCACCGGCACCGAGGACACCCGGGTGACCGACAACGAGGTCCACGACAACGTCGGCACCTCGGGCTTCTCCGGCGGCATCGTCCTGTTCAAGAGCGTCGTCGGCATCCCCAACACCCGGGCGACCATCGCCGACAACCACCTGAGCGGCAACGGCCCGGTCGACCTCGCCGACCGCGACACCGGCACCGACAACTCCTACAGCCGCAACACCTGCTCGCTCTCCCAGCCGTCCGGCCGCTGCTGAGCCCCGCACACCCGAGCGCCCGCCGACCCGAGCCCCACACACCCACAGGGACCGCCCATGACCACCGCACCCACCAACGCCACCCCACAGGCCGCGATGCGCCTGCGCGAGCTCGTCTTCGGCGCCGCCTGCGCCGCCGCCGTCCGCGCGGCCGCCCGGCTCGGCCTCGCCGACGCGCTCGGCGACACCCCGGCCGGCGTCACCGAACTCGCGGACAGGCTCGACACCGAACCCCGCCAGCTGCGCCGCCTGCTGCGCGCGCTCACCTGCTACGGGATCTTCGCCGAGACCTCCGAGGACCGCTTCGAGCACACCGAGATGTCCCGCCTGCTGCGCGAGGACGCCCCCAACTCGCTGCGCTACATCTCCCTCTGGTGCACCGAGCCGTGGACCTGGGAGGCCTGGCCGAAGCTGGACGAGGCGGTCCGCTCCGGGCGCAACGTCTTCCCCGACCTGTTCGGCAAGGAGTTCTTCGACTACCTGCACAGCGATGCGGGCGACTCGGCCAAGGTCTTCGACAAGGCGATGACCACCTCCAGCCGGCAGTCCGCCCAGGACTTCGCCGACTACCTGGACCTCACCGGTATCGACTCGGTCGCGGACATCGGCGGCGGCCAGGGCCACGTGCTGGTCAGCCTGCTGGAGAAGCACCCGGCCCTGCACGGCACCCTGCTCGACCTGCCCAAGGTGGTGGCCGGCGCCGACCCCCGACTGCGGGACGGCGGGGCCTTCTCCACCCGCGCCCGCCTGGTGCCGGGCGACTGCCGGGTGGAGATCCCGGTCCGTGCCGACCTCTACATCATCAAGAACATCCTGGAGTGGGACGACGAGAGCACCCGCCGCACCCTCGCCAACGTCGTCGCCGTGGCCCGCCCCGGCGCCCGGGTCGTCGTGGTGGAGAACCTGGTCGACAACAGCCCGTCGATGCGCTTCACCACCGCGATGGACCTGATGCTGATGCTCAACGTCGGCGGCGCCAAGCACTCCGAGGAGAGCATGGTCGGCCTGATGGCGGAGGCCGGCCTGGACGTCACCGCCGTCCGCCCGGTCAACCCCTACCTGCACGCCTTCGAGTCCGTCGTCCGCGGCTGACCCGAAACCGCGACGGCCGCTGCTCCCCGACTCTCCGGGGAGCAGCGGCCGTCGGTCCTGCCGGCGGGCCCGCGCGCTCGGGCCCTGTGCGCTCAGGCCTTGTGCGAGGACTCCAGGTGGGCGAAGACCACCACGTTGTTCAGGTAGTCCTTCCGTTTCTTGTCGTAGGCGCCGCCGCAGGTGATCAGCCGCAGTTGGGCGTCCGGGGTCTTCCCGTACACCTTCTGGTCCGGGAAGGCGTTCTTGGCGAAGGTCTCCACCGAGTCGACGGAGAACACCGCGACCGTGCCGTCCGCCCGGCTCACCTCGACCTTGTTGCCCGGCCGCAGCAGGTTCAGGAGCAGGAACACCGCCGGGCCCTTGGTGGTGTCGACGTGGCCGGCGACGACCGCGCTGCCGCGCTCGCCAGGGGTGACCCCGTCCCGGTACCAGCCGACCAGGTTCTTGTCGTCCGGCGGCGGGGCGTTGAGCTGGCCGGCCGGGTTGAGGGTGAGTTCGGTGAACGGCGCGTTCACCGCGATCTGCGGGATCCGCAGCCGGGTCGGCTTGGACGGCTTCAGCGCCGCCGCGGCCGGGGCGCCCTTCGAGGCCGTGGTGGCGGACGCCGACGGCGCCGGTGCGGCGGGTGCGGCGGGTGCGGCGGGTGCGGCGGCCGCCGGCCGGGCGGCCTGGCCGGCGGCCGAGTCGCCGCTCGGCCGGGGGGCCACCGAGTTGTAGATCAGCAGCAGGCCGACCGCTGCAGCTCCCATCGCCGTGCGTAGCAGCCGGGGCATTCCGGAGCCGGGACCGCCCGTCATTCCTGTCCTCCGCTCGAAGTTCCGCTGGAACCACCGGAACCGTCTGGGCCTGTTCCGCAATGACCCGCCGCCCCCGTGCGCCCCGCCCCGGCCGGGGGAGGCGCCCAGAGGCGGCGGTGGCAGGCTCAGACGGCGGCGGCGCCGGACGTGCGGCGGCCGCGGCGCAGCGCGTAGGCGCCGGCCCCGAGGCCGCCGAGCAGCAGCACCGCGCCGGAGGCCAGGCCGCCGCCGGACATCGCCATACCGCCACCGCCGGTGTGCACGCCGCCGTGCGGGGACTTGTGGTCCTCACCCCGGCCTTCGTTGCCCCGGCCCTCGTTACCGTGGCCTTCGTTGCCTCGGCCTTCGTTGCCTCGGCCTTCGTTGCCTCGGCCTTCATTGCCCCGGCCTTCATTGCCTTGGCCTTCGTTACCGTGGCCTTCGTTGCCTCGGCTTTCGTTGCCTCGGCCTTCGTTGCCTCGGCCTTCGTTACCGCGGCCTTCGGAGCCCCGGTCGGACTTCTCCTGCCAGGTGAGGTTCTTGCCCAGGTCGGAGGAGCCGTCGGCGAAGGCCATGGGGGCGCCGGCGGTGAGGACGGCCGCTACGGCCGCCCCGGCGAGGAGCGTGCGTGCAGAACGCATGAGGTTGATCCTTCCGGCGCGGGGGCCGCGACCGCCGACGGGGTGCCGGGCAAGAGGACTCGCGGGCAATGGCGCCTGATCCACCGTCAACCACCGAGAGGCCGCCTGCCACCGGAGCGTGGCGGCGCCGGTACTGACTGTGCGCCCTTCGGGTGGAGTCCCGGGAAAGTTCACCCGGGTGCCTCGGCGATTCGGGTGAATCCGTGCGGGTGCGGGGTTGTACGGCCTGGGCCCGCCCTCGGCGCACGGCCGGGGGCGGGCCCACAGTGAGAGCAGCGGGGAGCGGGAGGTCAGCGCTCCCAGCGGTAGAACTCGCGCGCCATCGCGTCCTTCGGCTCGCGCCAGGTGGCCGGGTCGTAGGCCTGGACGAAGGCGGTCAGGCGGTCGCTGACGGCCCGGAACTCCGGGTGGCCGATGACCGTGGCGACGGCCGGGCCCGGCGGGCGGTCGGCCTCGATCAGGTGCAGGTAGACGTCGCCGAACTGGAAGAGGCTGCGGCCGGTGACGCCGATCAGGTGCGGCAGTTCGCCGCGGTCGGAGTCGGCGAACACCTCGGCGATGTCCGGGGCCGCCTCGGGCTTCATCCGGGCGACGATCAGGGCACGGTGGGTTCCGGTCATTGCTCGGCCGCCCGCTTCTCGACCTTCTCGCGGATCAGCTGCATCTGGATCCGGGAGTTCTTGTTGATGTGGTTGACCATGCCCTTGTCGTCGACCGGGGCGGTGGGCTTCATCGCGAAGTCCTGGATCCAGCGCATCCTGGTGCCGGCCGGGACCTCCGCGTACTCCCAGCGGATCTCCATGAACTCGAACGGGCCGGGCTCGACCCGGCGGGCGTTGACCGCGAGCGAGGACTTGTCGGTGGTGCGCTCGGAGACCCAGCTCCACACCATGCCGTTCTCGTCCGGGTGCATGGTGAGCCGGAACCGCACCCGGTCGCCGTCACGCTCCAGCACCTCCACCGAGGCGTACTCGCTGAACAGCTGTGGCCAGTTCTCCAGGTCGTTGGTCATCTCCCAGACCAGGTCGAGCGGGGCGTTGATGACGATCTCGTTGTCGGTGTGTCCGGGCATCTCAGGCACCAGCCTTCGTGACGAGGGAATTGTTGACCAGGTCCATGAACTCGGCCGGGGTCTTGGCGGACTCGGCGCCGGAGGTGACCTTGAGGCCGTGCAGGTTCTCCAGCTCGCCGACGACGCCGAGCAGTCCGAGCGAGTCGACGCCGAACTCCTCGAACTGCGCGCCCGGCTGCTCCAGGTCGCCGGGGTCGACGGTGACGCCGGCCCGGGCCTGGAGCAGGGCGGCCAGCTCGGGATAGCTGAGGTTGTTGCTCACGTGGTTTCCCTTCGGAGGAGTGACGGGGTGGTTCAGGACCGGGAGGCCAGACCCGGTCCGGAGCCGAGGTTCGGGGCCGAGGTTCGGGGCCGAGGTTCAGGGCAGCTCCCCGCGCCGGATCACCAGTGCGGAGTTGGAGCCCATCAGCCCGCGGCTGAGCACCAGCGCGGTGCGCAGCTCGGCCGGGCGGGCGTGGTCGGTCACCAGGGCGAGGTCGTGGCAGACCTCGGTGACGTTGGGGGTGGGCGGCAGCACGCCGTCCTCCATGGCCAGTACGGCGGCGGCCACGTCCAGCATCGGGGCGCCGCAATAGGCCCGCCCCGTGCCGGACTTGGGCGCGGTGACCGGGACGCGCTCGGCGTCCGGGCCGAGCGCGTCGGCCAGCGCGAGGACCTCGGCCCGGTCGGCGGCGGGGATGCCGAGGGCGTCCGCGAAGACCACGTCGATCTCCTCGGGCGCCGCCCGGGCCTCGTCCAGCGCGATCCGGATCGCGGCGGCCAGCCCGTTCCGGGACTCCTCCCAGCGGGAGGCCCCGGTGAAGGTGGCGCCGTGCCCGGCCAGGTACGCCCGGATGGTGGCGCCGCGCCGCCGGGCCGACTGCTCGTCCTCCAGCAGCAGCATCGCGCCGCCCTCGGCGGGGGCGAAGCCGCAGGCCTGCGCGGTGAACGGCAGGTAGGCCGCGTCGGGCTGGTCGGACAGGCTCAGTTCGGGGTAGCCGAGCTGGCAGACCATCGAGTACGGCGCCAGCGGGGCCTCGGCGGCGCCGACCACCACCGTGTCGGTACCGCGCTTGATGGAGCGGGCGGCGTGCGCGAGGGCGTCCAGGCCGCCGGCCTCGTCGCTGGCGACCACCCCGCACGGGCCCTTGTAGCCGCCGCGGATCGAGATCTGGCCGGTGCTGGCCGCGTAGAACCAGGCGATGGACTGGTAAGGGCCGACGAACTTCGGCCCCTGGCCCCAGAGTTGCTGGAGCTCGCGCTGGCCGAACTCGCCGCCGCCGGAGCCGGCCGCGGTCACCACGCCGACCGCGAAGGGCTGTTCGGGGTCGAGCCGGAATCCGGCGTCCGCCACCGCCAGGTCGGCGGCGGCCATCGCGTAGTGCGTGAACCGGTCGGTCTGCACGAGGAAGCGACTGTCGATCACCGACCGGGGATCGAACTGCCGCACCTCACCCGCGACTTTGAGCGGTATCTCGGTGCAGCCCTCGCGGGATATCCGGTCGAGGACGCTCACGCCCTGCCTGGTGGCCTTCCAGAAGGCGTCGGCCCCGACACCGTTCGGTGCCACCACACCGAGGCCGGTGACCACGGCCCGGCGGCCCTGCTGACGTGACGTCATGGAATTCACCCCGTTCTGTTGAGCACGACGGCGGACTGGAATCCGCCGAATCCGCTGCCGACCGAGAGGATGTGGCTCAGTGGCAGCTCGCGCGCGGTGCGCGGCACGTAGTCGAGGTCGCACTCCGGGTCCGGAGTCTCGTAGTTGGCGGTCGGCGGCACCACGCCGTGGGCGAGCGCCAGGGTGCAGGCGACCACCTCGATGGCGCCGATCGCGCCGAGCGAGTGCCCGACCATCGACTTGATCGAGCTCATCGGCGTCCCGAAGGCGTGGCCGCCGAGCGAGCGCTTGACCGCGGCGGTCTCATGCCGGTCGTTCTGCTTGGTGCCCGAGCCGTGCGCGTTGACGTAGTCGACGTCGGTGCGGTTGACCCGGGCGTGGTCGAGCGCGTGGTCGATCGCCCGGGACATCTCCAGCCCCTCCTTGGTGAGGCCGGTCATGTGGTACGCGTTGCCGAAGGTGGCGAAGCCGCCGACCTCGCCGTAGATCCGCGCGCCGCGGCGGCGGGCGTGCTCCAGCTCCTCCAACACCAGGACGGCGCTGCCCTCGCCGAGGACGAAGCCGTCCCGGTGGGCGTCGAAGGGGCGGGAGGCGTGCTCCGGGTCGTCGTTGCGCTCGCTGGTGGCCTTGATGGCGTCGAAGCAGGCGACGGTGATCGGCGAGATCGGGGAGTCGGAGGCGCCGGCCACGCAGATGTCGGCGCGCCCCTCCTCGACCGCCTGGAAGCCGTAGCCGATCGCGTCCAGGCCGGAGGTGCAGCCGGTGGAGACGGTCTGCACCGGGCCGTGCGCGCCGACCCGCTCGGCGACCGTGGAGGCCAGCGTGCTGGGCGCGAAGGCCCGGTGCAACTGCGGCTCGGCCCGCCGGTGGTCCACGTCCCAGCGCGCGCCGCCGGCGCTGACCATGGCGTAGTCGTGCTCCAGCCGGGTGGTGCCGCCGACGGCGGTGCCGAGCGAGACGGCGATCCGCCACGGGTTCTCGGCGGCCAGGTCCAGCCCGGCGTCGGCGACCGCCTCGTCGGCCGCGACCATCGCGAACTGCACGTAGCGGTCGTCCCGTCGGACCTGCTCGGGGGTCAGCCCGTGGGCCGTCGGGTCGAAGTCGCACTCGGCCGCGATCCGGGACCGGAACCCGGTGGGGTCGAACAGGGTGATGCCCCGGGTGGCGGTACGGCCGGCCGTCAGGAGGTCCCAGAAGGCGGGGATCCCGATCCCTCCGGGCGCGACCACACCTATTCCCGTGACGGCGACCCGCCGGGTCACGAGGCCACCTTGGCGTGTTCCGGCGGGCCGGAGGCGGCGGTCTCCTCGGTGCTCACGTGGCCGAGGTCGGGGCGCGGGGCGAGCGGGCCGCAGTGGAAGACCATCCGGGCCTCGGTGTCGCCGACGTTGCGGAATCGGTGGCGCATGTTGATCGGGATCATCAGGCCCTGGTCGGGCTTGAGCGGCCGGGTCTCCCCGTCCAGGTCCACCTCCAGGTCGCCGGAGACGACGAACACGAACTCCTCGGAGTACGGGTGGTAGTGCTCGTTGATCCGCTCCCCGGGCTTGAGGATGGCCAGGCCCATGAAGCCGCTGGTCGCCCCGCAACTGGGAGGGGTGAGCATGGTGCGCAGCTCGGCGCCGTGGCGGCGGTTCTCCGGAGCCTCGTCGACGTTGATGATCCGCGGGTACTGCGTGGTCATGATGGATCTCCTCCGGGTCAGTCGCTCTGTGAACTGCGGTCGGTGACCGGGCTCATGGTGCGGGCGGCGAGGAACGCGCTCAGTCCCGCGACGGTGCGCAGGTCGCCTGTCAGGCCGAGGTCCAGCAGCCCGGCCAGCTCGGCGGCCTCCTGATCGCCCGCCACACCCAGCGCGGCCGCCGGCTCGGCCTCGGCCGGCACCCGCAGGTCGACCAGTCGCACCACGGTGTCCTCGCGCTGGAACACGATGGCCGCCGCGACCGGGCCGGTCGGGTCGGCGGTGGCGAGGTTGTCGTGGTCGAAGAGCAGCTCGGCGACGGCCCGGCCCTGGCCCGGGCGGACCGGGTACAGCACGGCGTGCCGGTGCAGCCGCCCGGAGGCGGGGGAGCTGGCGATCGCCTGGTGCCTGGCGGGCAGCGACGCCTTGGCGAAGAAGGCGCGGGCGGCCATCGGGTCGCCCAGCTGGCGGGCCTCCTCCAGGTGCGGGTTGAGCTCCGCCTCGACCGCCCGCACCTCGGGCTGCATCGCCACGTGGCGCAGCGCGTCGCCCAGGTTGCCGACCACCTCGACCGCCCGGACCACCCGGTTCCCGTGCATGAACAGCGAGGTGCGGCGCAGCCGGGTGTGCGCGTCCACCTCGGCCTTGGGCGAGGCGTAGCCGGCCAGGATGCGGGCCACCTCGGCCTCGCTGCCGGGCTTGACGGTGAAGGTCAGCGCATGGCGGATCACACCGTCCGGGCCCGGGTCGGCCTGCGGCGGGCCGACGTGCCCGGCGGGCTCGCTGCGCGGCAGCCCGGGCGGGACCTCCATCGGGGCCCGGGTGCCGGTGGAGCCGGCCGCCGAGGTCTCCCGCAGGACGGTGTAGCGCAGCGAGCGGAAGTTGTCGCTGACGCAGCCGTGCATCGGCTTGACCATCTCCCGGTGGGCCGGGCTCTCCACCCACTCCAGGAAGGTCTCCTGGTCCCGCCACTCGCTGGTGATCAGCCACTGGCGGGGGTCGTTGATCGACTGGCACAGCTGGTCGCTGACATGGCCGGGCACCGCGGCCACCTGGTGGCGTAGCTGTTCGTAGACGTCGAGGAAACGCTGCTGGGCGCCGTCCTGGAGCTCCAGCATCAGCACCACCCTCAACCGGGTGTCGGACTCTTCGTGCTGCTTCGGCTGCGGTTCGGACAGAGTTGTCATGATCCACTTTCTGCTCTGGGCCGCACGCTGCGGGCCGTGTCGGCCGCGTCCGGCGGGTGCTCCCGGCCTGGGCGAGGAAGGTGCGGTGGCGGTCGGCCCGGGGCAGTCGGCGCCAGGCCTGAGGTCGATCGTGAGCGGCCGACCGGGTGCGGCGCGAGATTTGCGGGCCATCCGGGCGAAGGGGTGGCACAGCCCCCCTCCGGCGGGGGATGGAAGACCGGGGCCCCCGGCTGAGCGGGCCCGTCGAGGGCGGCGCCGAGCCCAGTAGCCGGGCCGCGGAATCCCCTGACAGGGTGGAGCAATCGATGAATCCGAAGGTTGACGACCGGGTGCCGGTCCTGATCGTGGGCGGGTCCCTGGTCGGGCTGTCGGCCTCGCTGTTCCTCGGCCGGTTGGGTGTCAGGCACCTGCTGGTCGAGAAGCACGCCGACACCTCGCATCACCCGCGCGGGCGCGGCAACAACGTCCGCACGATGGAGCTGTACCGGGGGGCCGGGATCGAGTCGGCGATCCGCGAGGCGGCCTCGGTACTGGCCCCCAACCACGGCATCCTCCAGGCGCCCTCACTGACCGGCGCGGAGCAGGAGTGGCTGTTCCGGGAGATCGACCCGGGCGGGCGGCTGGCCCGGTTCAGTCCCAGCTCGTGGTGCCTGTGCAGCCAGAACGACCTGGAGCCGGTGCTGTTGCGGGCGGCCCGCGAGCTGGGCGGCGACGTGCGGTTCAGCACCGAGCTGGTCTCCTTCGAGCAGGACGCGGGCGGTGTGACCTCGGTGCTGCGCAGTCGGGAGACCGGTGACGAGCGGGTGGTGCGCTCGGAGTACCTGGTCGCGGCGGACGGTCCGCGCAGCCCGGTCCGCGAGAGCCTGGGCATCGGCCGGACCGGCAAGGGTGAGCTGTTCCACAACGTCAGCATCACCTTCCGCGCCAAGCGGTTGGCCGAGGTGGTCGGCGACCGGCACTTCATCGCCTGCTACCTGACCAACCCGGAGGCGGACGGCGCGCTGCTGCCGGTGGACAACCGGACGGAGTGGGTCTTCCACGCGCCCTGGCACCCGGAGCACGGCGAGCCGCTGGAGGCCTTCACCGACGAGCGCTGCGAGCGGCACATCCGCACCGCCGTCGGCCTGCCGGAACTGGACGTCGAGGTGACCGGCAAGGCGCCCTGGCACGCCGCCGAACGGGTGGCCGAGCGGTACGGCGCCGGGCGGGTCTTCCTCGCCGGGGACTCGGCCCACGAGATGTCCCCGACCGGTGCCTTCGGCTCCAACACCGGCATCCAGGACGCCCACAACCTGGCCTGGAAGCTCGCCGCCGTCCTGTGCGGCTGGGCCGGGCCCGGTCTGTTGGAGACGTACGGGCAGGAGCGCCTCCCGGTCGCCCGGGTGACCAGCGAGCGCGCCTCGGCCCGTTCCGCCGAGCACAGCCACCCCGGCTACGCGGTGGTCCCGGGCGCCGGCCGCCAGGCCGGGGTGCTGGCGGTGGCGCTCGGCTACCGCTACCCGCGGGGCGCGGTGCTCGGCACCGACCCGTCCGGCGCGGTCGTCCCGGAGCAGTTCGAGTCGGCCGGCGAGCCGGGCAGCCGTGCCCCGCACCAGTGGCTGCTGCGCGCGGGCGTGCGGCTGTCCACGCTGGACCTGTACGAGCAGGCGATGGTGCTGCTCACCGGCCCCGGGGGTGCGGCCTGGCAGCAGGGCGCCCGGCGGGCGGCCGACGGGCTGGCCGTCCCGCTGGACGGCTACCGGATCGGCGACGGTGCCGAGGACGACCTGGCCCCGGAGCCGGGCGCGGACTTCGCCGCCCTGCACGGCATCGGCCCGGACGGCGCACTGCTGGTGCGCCCGGACGGCTTCGTCGCCTGGCGCTCGCCCGGCCCGGTCGACGACCCGGAGGCCGAGGTCGCGGCGGCGCTGCGGGCGGTGCTGAGCCTCTAGCGGTGCCGGAGCCGTAGCGGAGAACGTGGCAGGGCCCGCCGGACGCACGTCCGGCGGGCCCTGCCACGGGTTCGGCGGGGGTCAGTGGCCGCCCGCGTCGACCACCTCGACGTCGGCGACCTCGCGCTCGATCTCCTCGGCGGGCAGCGCCACCCGGATCGCCCAGTAGTAGATGACCAGCGAGAACACCGCCACCAGGGCCATGTCGTACCACATGGGGATCAGGTTGGTGCCGTTGCCGAAGCCGCCCTGCCAGGAGATCAGGCCGAGGCCCAGCAGGTAGACCGGCAGCCATTGGGCGGCCTTCCAGTTGAGCCGCGGCGCGTTCGGCAGGCCCTTCTTGATCGCGTACGCCGCGTAGCTGCCGAGCAGGAGGTAGCCGAGCAGGATGGCGATGCCCAGGCGGTACAGGGTGTCCCAGCCGGCCCAGTAGATGATCAGGCTGGAGACCACGAAGGCGGTCGGGGAGATCACGCCGCCCAGCGGCAGCCGGTAGGAGCGCTCGCGGTCGGGCAGCCGGCGGCGCAGGGCGCCGAAGGCCAGCGGGGCGCCCGCGTACATCAGCACGCTCGCGGAGGTGATGAAGTTGACCAGCGTCTGCCAGCTGGGGAAGGGCAGGAAGCAGATCACGCCGGTGACGAAGGAGATGATCAGGCCGAACCACGGCACGCCGTTCTTGTCCAGCTGCTCGAACTTCTGCGGGGCATAGCCGTTGCGGCTCAGGCCGTAGGAGATGCGCGAGGTCGAGGTGGTGTAGATCAGGCCGGTGCCGCCGGGGGAGATCACCGCGTCGACCTTCAGCACGTAGTACAGCCAGCCGAGGCCGATCAGGGTGGCCAGGCCGGCGAAGGGGCCGTCGATGCCGGGGAAGTCGAGCTTGTCCCAGCCGTTGACGAAGGCGCTGACCGGCAGGGCGCCGATGAAGACCACCTGGAGCAGGGTGTAGATCAGGGTGCCGATGGCGACCGAGCCGAGCACCGCGCGCGGGATGTCGCGCTTGGGGTTGCGGCTCTCACCGGCGATCTGAATGGCCTGCTCGAAGCCGAGCAGGGCGAAGATGATGCCGCTGGTGCTGATCGCCGCGAGCACGCCCTTCGCGCCGAACGGGGCGAAGCCGTGCGAGGTGAAGTTGGAGCCGTGGAAGCTGGTGATCGCCAGGACGAAGATCGTGAACAAAGGAACGAAGATCTTCAGCCAGGTGGCGATGCTGTTCGTGCGGGCGAGGACCTTCACGCCGAGGAAGTTCACCGCCACGAAAACCGCCATGAGCAGGGTGGCGACGATGAATCCGCTGGTGGTGAGGGTGTGGTTGGCGTTCAGCAGTCCGCCGGCCCCGGGCAGGTCCTTGCCGTAGCTGATCATGGCCTCGACCTCGATCGGTGCCACGGTAGCCGCCTGGAGCCAGGAGAACCAGCCGAAGGACATGCCGGCCAGGCCGCCGAAGGCGTAGTGCGGGTAGCGCGCGGTGCCGCCCGAGACCGGGAAGAGCCCGCCGAGCTCGGCGTGCACGAGGGCCAGCAGCACGATCGCTACGGCGCCGATGCCCCAGGAGATGATGGCCGCGGGGCCGGCGGCGGTGACGGCGCTCTTGGCGCCGAAGAGCCAGCCGGAGCCGATGATCGAGCCGACCGAGGCCCACATGAGGCCGACGAGGCCGACGTGCCGCTTGAGCGACCGGTGGGCGGTCCCGCTGGTGCCGGTGTTCTGGCCGGGCGGCGAGATCTGGTTGAGGGAAGCCATGTGCGATCTCTCTGTGTGTGGGGGCTCCGAGGTGGGCGGAGCGCGGAGAGTTGCCACACAGTAGGGCTATTCATGGACCTCTGCACAGAGTTCATTGCTGAATGTTTACTTTCTTTGCCGGATATCCGTGCTGGTAGGGGGTGGTACGCGTCCGGCGGATTACGTGACTCGCGAGTAGGTCCAGGATTTGAGCCGGAATTGAGCATCGACTGGCGAGCGTGCATTATTGGCGGCCAGTCGTTTCATGGGAATGGCGATCGCCGCATAGTGATGCGGTTGGCCCGGATCGATGGCCGATCGGCGGCGTCGCCGGCGGGTGGGCTCGGCCTGTCGGGTGGGGCGAGCGGAGCGGTGTCGAGTCGGAGGTCCCGCTCGGTGAACCGGCTCGGCTCGGTGTGGTGCGACGGCTGTCGTGCGGCTGGGGGCGTCGGCCGACGCGCCGGGGTGCCAACGTGCCGGGGCGCGCCGTGTACGGACGCGCGGGAAGTGGATCCCGCGTGACGCGACGTCAATGTCGGTGCCATGCAGAAGTCCCGCGCTCCGATCGATCGGAGCGCGGGACTTCTGCACTGCCTTCACCAGACGGGTCGTGTGCGCAGCGAATTCGGCCCTTCGGCGGCGGGCAGTGGCAGTCGAGGACCGCCTGGATCCGCCGGACGTCGGGGATTGGTTGCGCGTCGCTTTGGAAGCTGGACCACCGGGTGGCCGCTATGCGCCATCCCGGCAGACATCACCCGCGTGCAGGACGCGTAAACCTGTAGGACAATAGCCATGTTGGTGCCCCGGCCCGATTTCGGCGGGCCGGGGCTCCACTTCATGCCGTTGGCTCAGGTCCGGACGTCCCGGTCGGGCTCAGTTCCGGAATTTCCGGGCGGGCTCGGTTACCACTCGCCGCGGCCCTCGCCGCGCTCCTCGCCGCGGCCCTCGCCGCGACCCTCGCCACCGTGGAAGCGGTGGGCGACCCGGAAGCTGCCCACAACGCCGTCGTCGACCTCGATGCCCTCGTGCACGCGCTTCGGGTGAACACCGTCGCTGGAGCTGTGGGGCCCGACGGTGGCGATGGGGGCGCCGTTGTCGCAGACCGCGCCGCTGAAGACCTCAACGTCCCGCCAGCTGTCGTTGCGGATGTTCAGCGACTTGGCACCCAGGCCGCTGACCACGGTGATGCAGCCGAAGTCGTCCGCGGAGTACGACCGCTCGTTGACGTGGATCACGCCACGCTCGCGGTGCTCGCGGTGCCCGCGGTGCTCGCGGCGCTCCTCCTTGCCCTCGTTGCCCTTGCCCTCATTGCCCTTCGAGTTGCCGTCGAGCGGCGCCTGGGCGAGAGCGGCGGGAGCGACAGCCGCCGGAGCGGCCTCGGGGGCCACCTTCTGGACGACCGGCGCCGCCTTCGCGGCCGGCTCGGATGCAGCCGACGCGTAGGTGATGCCGGTGACGGCCACGCCTGCCGTTGCCGCGAGGACAATGGCGGTGGTCATCTTGTTCATGGAACTTCTCCTGTCTCGACTGGATCGGCTTGGTGCCGACAGATATGAACGTACTGGCCGATTGAAGGACTGTCATATCAACCCGTGCCGAATGGTTGATGAGGGGGGCCAAATGGGGGACCTGGGGTGCTCTGACCCTGTTTTCGGGGGTCGACATGGTCGGCTATCAGATTTCTCAAAACGCCTTATTCGAGGGGGAGTTGACGGCGCGGATTGGGTCTTTCGGGTGGCCACTGACTCCTGCTCACCCTTTTGGCGCTCTCCGGGTGCGCGCGGTGTTGGACCGGAATGACGGGGTGCCAAATTGACGGCCTCGCGGCCCGCCCCGAGGCCCCTGGTCCGGGTCGTACGGCCGTGGCGCGCCTGTCGGGATTCGCGTCGGCGAGGGGGGGATCCCTCGGCTCCTCCGCGATCCGTCGCGTGAGAACTCTGATGATCTTTTTCCTCGCGCCCGTCATGAAAAAGGTCCCGCCCTCCGAGTGGCCGGAGGGCGGGACCTTTTCGCTCGATCTTCGTCAAATGTGCTGTGGATTGGGAGAGTTCAGGCCATCAGCGGTGGGAGGCGGGAGCTGGGGCCGCCTGGATCGGCCGGGCGTCGGTGATCGGCTGAGACCGCTGGTCGACCGTCAGGCGGGTCCCGGGTGATCGTCAGGGCTTTCGCCGGCGTCGGGGTCGGCGGCCGACGCGGGGTGGCCGCTGAGGGGTGGGCGGTGCCGTCCGGACCGGTGTCGTCCACCGGCGCCGGGTGCTGCTGGCCGGGACGGCGCCCGCGACGTGGCGCAAGCGGCCTCCGCCGGGGCGGGGGCGGCCGAGGAGGCCACCACAGCCGCTGCAGGGCGGCGAGCGCTGTCGTGTGCTTCCTGCCCGCCACCCTGGGCGGGCCGATCGTCCGTCGACGCGTGAACGGCGTGACGGTTCTGCTACCGCACGAGGTCCGACGGATCCGTGTTGGCGCCGCACAGGAGGACGGCGATGCGCTCGCCGTCCACCTGGTCCAGTGCCGCCAGGGCGGTGGAGGCGGCGTGCTCGACGGCGATCCGGCGCTCGTCCCACAGCTGCCGTCGGGCCCGCACGATGGCGTCGTCGGACACCAGTACCGAGCGGACGCTCTCGTGCCCGGCCGCGTGCACGGCGAGGGCGGTGGCCCGGCGGGCGCCGAGCGCGTCCTGAGCCACCGACGCGACCGGGACGTCCACCGGGCGGCCCGCCGCCAGCGCCGCGTTGAGGGCCCGACTTCCCTCCGGCTCCACCGCCACCACGCGGACGCCGTGCTCGCGGGCCGCGACCGCGACCCCGGCGAACAGCCCGCCGCCGCCCACCGACACCACCACCGTGTCCAGCCCGGGCACCCGGGCGCGGATCTCCGCCAGGACCGTCCCCGCCCCGGCCGCGATCAGCGGGTGGTCGTACGCGTGCGAGGCCAGCGCCCCGCTGTCCGCCGCGAACTCCTCGCAGGCCGCCAGCGCCTCCGCGTACTCCCGGCCGACCAGCCGCACCTCGGCACCGTACGAGCGCAGCCGCGCCAGCTTCACCGGCGAGGCCGTCTCCGGCAGGAACACCGTTGCCCGGACGCCGAGTTCGCGTGCCGCCCAGGCGCAGGCCAGCCCGGCGTTGCCGCCCGAGGCGATGGTGACCCCGGCCGACGGGAGGGCGCCCGCCTCGGCGTGGGCGAGCAGGAAGTTCTGCGCGCCGCGGGCCTTGAAGCTGCCGGTGTGCTGCAGGAACTCCAGTGCCAGCCAGGTCCGTCCGCCCTCGTCACCCGGCGCCACCGCGACCGGCCGCACCCGCCCGGCGATCCGCTGCCCGGCGGCCTCGACCTCGTCGTGCGTCAGCTGGTTCATCGCGCGTGCTCCTTCGCCCGGGGGGTGCTCCCGCTCGACCGTAGTCGGCCCGGGCGGGCCGGAAAAGATCGCCGACGGGCGGCGTAGGCTGGCCCTCATGCGTCTCGTGATCCTCCCGCCGCCGGTCCGCTAGCGGGCGGCGTACTTCACCCGACCCGGCCGAGCGGGAGTGCCCGCCGTCGCCGGGGCGATGGTTGCCGCCCGCCGACCCCGCGGACCTGAACCGGCGATCCATCGTGGAGTACCGACGCATGACCTCCTACGCCGCCGTGCCGTTCCGGCACGGCCTGTTGTCCATTTCCGCCGCCGCCGTCGCCTGGGGCGTGGGCGGAGCCGTGGCCGCGCTGCTGCTGCGCACCAGCGGGCTCGGCCCCGTGGCCGTCACCTGCTGGCGCTTCGGCGTCGCGGCGCTCTGCCTGGCGCTGCTGCCCTCCGGCAGGACGAGCGGCGGCCGCCGGGGCGCCGCCGTGCTGACCGGGATCGGGCTGGCCGTCAGTCAGTGCGCCTACTTCGGTTCCGTGCAGTACGCGGGCCTGGGGCTCGGCACCCTGATCACCATCGGTGCCGGGCCGGTGCTCACCAGCCTCGGCGCCCACGTGCTGCTCGGCGAACGCCTCACCCGACGGGCGATGGCCGCCGTCGTCCTGGCCCTCGGCGGGCTCGTGCTGCTGGTCGCCGCCCCGGCCGCCGGGCCGCGCCCGGCGCTGGGCGTCGCCCTGGCGTTGCTCGCCGGCGCCGGCCAGAGCGGGCTGACCCTGTGGGCGCGCGGCGGTGGTACGGCGAAAGCCAGCACCGGCGCCTTCACCACCGGGCTGCTCTGCCTGCTGCCGTTCGCGGCCGTCCAGGGCGTGCTGCCGACGGCCGGGGACCCGGCGCTGACCGGGGGAGCGCTGCTCTTCCTCGGGACGGTGCCGACCCTGCTCGCCTACCGGTGGTACTTCACCGGACTCACCGCCGTACCGGGGACCACGGCCTCGGTACTGGTGCTGCTGGAGCCGGCGACGGCGGCGGTGATCGGGGTGCTGCTCCTCGGCGAACCGCTCACCGCGGGCCTGGTGGCCGGCTCGGCGCTGCTGCTGGCCGCGATCGCGGCGCTGGCCCGGTCGTAGCGATCGAGCACGGCGGCGTGCACCCGGGAGGACGAGTCGTGCTCGCCGGGCGCACGCCGCCGTGCTGTCGTGGGCCGCATGAACCTCTCACTCCTGGCCCGGGTGGCCGTCACGACCACCACCGCCGTCCTCCTCGCCGCCGGCGCCACCGCGCCCGCCGCCTTCGCGTCGGCGAGCGGCAGGCGCGATGTCACCGCCGAGCAGTGCCGGGGTGCGGGAGGACACGTCGAGGGCAGCGGCTACTGCGTCGACGCCGTCAGCGAGGACGCCTGGGGCGAGCCGATCGACGGGCAGGCGGTCAACCCGAACCCGCGCCCGGGCGAGGAGGACTGAGGGCCTGTCCGCCCTGAGGGCGGCGGGCTCTCCCGGGACCGCCGTTCACGGCACCGGCCGCAGGGTCACCGGCTGCGGGGTCAGCGCCCGCAGCACCAGGTCGATCCGGACCCTGGCGGCGCCCGCCCGCTGGAGCGCGGCGGCGACCGCCCGTAACTCCTCCGGGCCGGTGCAGGCCAGGCGGAGCTCCAGGTCGGCGTCCCCGGCGAGGGCCAGGCCGCTCTGGACCGCCGGGAACTCCGCGGCCAGCCGGTCGAAGTCGAGCGGGGTCGGCCCGTATCTGACCCGGGCGATCGCGTGCAGGGCGCGGGCCTGCTCGGGCCGGCCCGGCACGGGTTCGAGTCCGGCCGGGACCAGCTGGAGCGGGGCCGTCACCGGCGCTGGAGCTGGGCGGTCGGGGCCGGGGCGGGCATCGGAGCCGGGACGGATACGGGCGGGGCGACCAGCCGTGGGTCCAGGACCAGGGTGTCGACCCCGAGCGGGGCGGTGAGGTCGCGCAGAGCGGGCTCGCCGATCTCGGTGTGGGCCTGGTCCGGTCCCAGGAGGGCGGTGAGGGCCTCGGGGCTGGAGAACCCGACCGCGCAGCGGCGGCCGTCGCGCAGGCGGAACAGGCGGAGGGCGGTGGGGCTTCCGGTGCCGGTGATGGTGGCGGTGACCGGAACGTGCCAGACGACGCGGGCCATGCGAATGCTCCCGAGTGGGGTGGTGGTGCCTGCCGGGACTACTTCCTCGACGCTAGGCCGGGCCGGGTGCGGCGTCGCCGGTCCTGACGCAGCGTTGACCGAATGGGGTGGTGCGTTGACGCACTCCTGACACCCGACTCACCCGATTGGACGACACCACTTCCGCGCTCGCCCGAACGCTGCCCGACCACGACCCGAACAGTGTCCGACCGACACCTGATCCGGACGGCCCGGGAGCGCTCCGCTTGCCTCCCGTCCCGTCCCGGACCACGGTGGAGTCGGCCGTCGTCGCAGCCGTCCTCGCGGCCGCCGGAGCGCCCCCGGATCCGACCGGCGCGCACTCCGGGGCGGGGGGAGGTGGAGCGAGGGGCCCGGGACGAGATATCTTGACGTCAAGACGTTGGAGACGTGAAGCGGAGTACCGATGACTGACTCGACCATCATCTATACGCACACCGACGAGGCTCCGGCCCTGGCGACCTACTCGTTCCTGCCGGTGGTCCAGGCGTATGCCTCGACGGCGGGTGTTCGGGTGGAGACCCGTGACATCTCCCTGGCCGGGCGTATCATCGCCAGCTTCCCGGAGCGTCTGACCGAGGCCCAGCGGATCGGCGACGCCCTGTCCGAGCTCGGTGAGCTCGCCAAGACCCCGGGCGCCAACATCATCAAGCTGCCGAACATCTCGGCCTCCGTGCCGCAGCTGAAGGCCGCCATCGCCGAGCTGCAGGCCCAGGGCTACGCCCTGCCGGACTACCCGGACGACCCGCAGACCGACGAGGACAAGGACGTCCGCGCCCGCTACGACAAGGTCAAGGGCAGCGCCGTCAACCCGGTCCTGCGCGAGGGCAACTCCGACCGCCGCGCCCCGCTGTCGGTCAAGAACTACGCCAAGACCCACCCGCACCGCATGGGCGCCTGGACCGCCGAGTCCAAGACCAATGTCGCGACCATGGGCGAGAACGACTTCGCGAGCACCGAGAAGTCCGCCGTGATCGCCGCCGACGGCGCCCTGCGCATCGAGCTGCTCGGCCAGGACGGCACCACCACCGTGCTGCGCGAGACGGTCCCGGTGCTGGCCGGCGAGGTCGTCGACGCCTCGGTGATGCGCGCCGCCGCCCTGAACGAGTTCCTGGCCGCCCAGGTCGCCCGCGCCAAGGCCGAGGGCGTGCTGTTCTCGGTGCACCTCAAGGCCACCATGATGAAGGTCTCCGACCCGATCATCTTCGGCCACGTGGTCCGCGCCTTCTTCCCGAAGACCTTCGCCAAGTACGGCGAGGTGCTGGTCGCCGCCGGTCTGAACCCGAACAACGGCCTCGGCGGCATCCTGGCCGGCCTCGACAACGTGCCGCACCTGGGTGCCGAGATCAAGGCCTCCTTCGAGGCCGAGCTGACCGCGGGCCCGGCCCTGGCCATGGTCGACTCGGACAAGGGCATCACCAACCTGCACGTGCCGAGCGACGTCATCGTCGACGCCTCGATGCCGGCCATGATCCGCACCTCCGGCCACATGTGGGGCCCGGACGGCCAGGAGGCCGACACCCTCGCGGTGCTGCCGGACCACAGCTACGCCGGCGTGTACCAGGCCGTCATCGACGACTGCCGCGCCAACGGCGCCCTGGACCCGGCCACCATCGGCTCGGTCCCGAACGTCGGCCTGATGGCCCAGGCGGCCGAGGAGTACGGCTCCCACGACAAGACCTTCGAGATCGAGGCCGCCGGCACCGTCCGCCTGGTCGACGCCGAGGGCAACGTGGTGCTGGAGCAGGCCGTCCAGCCGGGCGACATCTTCCGCGCCTGCCAGACCAAGGACGCGCCGATCCAGGACTGGGTCAAGCTGGCCGTCACCCGCGCCCGCGCCACCGGCGACCCGGCGGTGTTCTGGCTGGACGGGAACCGCGCCCACGACGCCGTGCTGATCGAGAAGGTCAAGACCTACCTGCCGGAGCACGACACCAACGGCCTGCAGATCGAGATCAAGTCCCCGGTCGAGGCCACCAAGTTCTCGCTGGAGCGCATCCGCCGCGGCGAGAACACCATCTCGGTGACCGGCAACGTGCTGCGTGACTACCTGACCGACCTGTTCCCGATCCTGGAGCTGGGCACCAGCGCCAAGATGCTGTCGGTCGTCCCGCTGATGGCGGGCGGCGGCCTGTTCGAGACCGGCGCCGGCGGCTCCGCCCCGAAGCACGTCCAGCAGCTGGTCAAGGAGAACTACCTGCGCTGGGACAGCCTGGGCGAGTTCTTCGCGCTGGCCGCCAGCTTCGAGCACCTGGCCACCAGCACCGGCAACGCCCACGCCCAGGTGCTGGCCGACACCCTGGACCGCGCCACCGGCACCTTCCTCAACGAGGACAAGTCGCCGAGCCGCCGCCTCGGTGGCATCGACAACCGCGGCAGCCACTTCTACCTGGCCATGTACTGGGCCCAGGAGCTGGCCAAGCAGACCGCCGACGCCGAGCTGGCCAAGGCCTTCGACGGTCTGGCCAAGGTGCTGACCGAGCAGGAGCAGGCCATCGTGGACGAGCTGATCGCCGTCCAGGGCTCGGCCGTGGACCTCGGCGGCTACTACCAGCCGGACCCGGCCAAGGCCGCTGCCGTGATGCGCCCGTCCAAGACCTTCAACGAGGCGCTCGCCAACCTCGGCTGACGCCGGGCGTGAAGCACCGGGAGGCCCCTGGGTCCGCTGCGGCGGGCCCGGGGGCCTCCCCGCGTGTCAGGTCGCGCCGGGGACTACCCGGGCGGGCCGGCGGAGCAGCCGGGAATCGTGCAGCAGGAGGGCCGTGCCGACGCCGAAGACCAGGGCCGGCACGCTGACCGCTCCGCCGATCCGTTGGAGCGGGCTCCACCCGTTCTCCCGTGCTGCCATGGCCCGCCCCCTGCGCGCCCGGTTTCCGTCCTCATACTGACGGACCGGGCGGCACGGTCCCATGGCCTGTTCAGGCCAGCCCGAGCACGACCCCCGTGCCGGTCAGCAGCAGGAGCGCGGCGCCGTTGGCGCGGGGCAGCGCGAGCGCCGTGCCGACCGCTTCGCGCAGCAGCTGGTACGGGCCGTGCGCGAGCGGCCCGTCCGCGCCGAGCACCCGGCCGGGGGCGCCGGCCCGGCGGGCGGCCAGGGCGGAGCGGACGGTGTGGAAACCGCTGGTGACGACGGTGCAGCGGTAGCCGGGGCGCTCGGCGGCCATCAGGGCGGCGCTGAAGCGCAGGTTCTCGGCGGTGTTCACGGCCCGCTCCTCGCGCCGGATCCGCTCGGCCGGCACGCCCCGGGCGATCAGGTAGCGGGCCATCGCGGCGGCCTCGGTGCACTCCTCGTGCAGGCCCTTGCCGCCGGTCACCAGGAGCAGCGGCGCGTACCCGGCGGCCTCCTCGGCGGCGAAACGTTCCAGCGCGGCGTCCAGCCGGGCCGCCAGGGTCGGCGCGGGCCCGCAGCCGTCCAGCGCGGCGCCCAGGACCACCAGGTAGTCGGAGCCGGCGGGTACCGGCCGACGGCGCTGGTGCAGTGCGCAGCCGAGGAAGCCGAGCAGCCAGAGCAGGACGTACCCGCCGAGCAGCACGGGCAGCAGGAACAGGGCGTGCATACCCGTCGAACGCACCCGGTGGGGACACCGTTCCGCAACGCCACGGAGCCCGCGTTCTCCGGGGAGAACGCGGGCTCCGGGTGGTTCGGTCGGAAGGGCTCAGCCGGCGTCGGCCGCCGGGGTGGCGGGGGTGACGGGAGCCGCGGGTGCGGCGGCGGTGCCGGCCGCCCCCGGGCGCTGGCCGCGCTTGTTCAGCGAGGCCAGGTAGGCGTTGTACGCCTCCAGCTCGGCGTCGCCGCTGCGCTCCTCGGCGCGGTCGCGGCGACGGGCCTGCCGCTGTTCGGAGCCCATCCACTGGTAGACCAGGGCGATCAGCACGATCGCGGTCGGGATCTCGCCGAAGGCCCAGGTGATGCCACCGGCCAGCTTCTGGTCCTCCAGCAGGTCCGTCCCGGGTGGTGCGCCCTGGACGGTGAAGGTGGAGACCAGCGGGTGGCTGGCCATCATCACCGCCACGCCGAAGAAGGCGTGGAAGGGCATCCCCATGAACAGCTCGATGATCCGCATCACGTGGCCGGGGCGGTTCGGGCCCGGGTCCACGCCCATGATCGGCCAGAAGAAGGTCAGACCGGTCATGAGGAAGTGCACCATCATGAAGATGTGCCCGAGGCGGTACTGCATCAGGAAGTCGAACAGCGGGGTGAAGTAGACCCCGTACAGGCTCGCGATGAACATCGGGATGGTGAACGCCGGGTGCGAGATCACCCGGACGTAGCGGCTGTGCAGCAGCGCCACCAGCAGCTCGCGCGGACCGCGCGGGCGGCCCTTGCCCGCCGGGCGCAGCGCGCGCAGCGAGAGGGTGATCGGGGCGCCGAGCAGCAGCAGGATCGGCGTCAGCATCGACAGCACCATGTGCTGGATCATGTGCGCGCTGAACAGCACCATGCCGTAGTCGTTCAGCCCCGAGCAGGTCACCAGCAGCAGGCTGGCGACACCGGCCACCCAGCCGACCACCCGGCCGATCGGCCAGCGGTCGCCGCGCCGGTACAGCCGGACCACGCCGAACAGGTACAGCCCGAGCGCGACCAGGCCGCCGAGCAGGAACACCCAGTCCGGGGACCAGGTCCACACATGGGAGAGGGTGAACGGGCCTAGTTGGGTCATCCCGCCGTGGTGGTGCATTCCTGACATTCCGTCGCCCATCGGCGGGTCCTGCTTTCCGTCCTCGTGGTCCCTGTGCGGGTCCGGTTCGCCCGTTTTGCTTGGCATACAGCCTAGGTGGGCCTTACCTCGGCCATACCGCCGCCCCCTCCGTACGGGTGGTCCCCGGCGGAGTGGGCGCTGGCTAGACTGACCGACCGGTCGGCAGGGAGGAGCCAGCCATGGCGGTGTCGCAGCGGCCCGCGGAAGCGGCCACGGTCGCGCTCACCGGGGCGACCGGCTTCATCGGCTCCGCCGTCCTGGCGGCCCTGACGGCGCGCGGCGTCCGGGTGCGGGCGCTGGTCCGCCGGGAGCCTCCCGCCCCCGGGGGAGGCGTCGACCGGATCCTGGGGGACCGCCTCGGCGAGGTCGACTGGATCCGCGGGGACCTCGCCGACCGGGCGGCGCTGGCAGGGCTCTGCGAGGGCGCCGGGGTACTGCTCCACCTGGCCTCCCTGGTCGGCGGCGGCGCCGAGGACTGCGAGGCCGTCAACGACCGGGGCACCGCGGCGGTGATGGCGGCGGCCGGCCGGGCCGGGGTGGGCCGGATCGTGCACCTGTCGACCACGGCGGTGTACGGCGAGGGCCCGCACAGCGGCATCGACGTGGACGGGGTGCCGCCTGCGCCGTTCTCCGAGGCCAGCCGCACCAGGCTGATCGGCGAGCAGCACGCCCTGGGGGCCGGCGCCCTGGTGCTGCGCCCCGCGCTGGTCACCGGCGCGGGCGACCGCTGGGTGGTGCCCGGGCTGGCCGAGCTGGCCCGCCGCGTCCCGGCTCGCTGGGAGGGCGGCCGGGCCCGGCTCTCCCTGGTGGACCGTACGGACCTGGCCCGGCTGATCACCGCACTGGCGCTGGACGCCCCCGCTCCGGTGGTGGGCGTCCAGCACGCCGCCCACCCGACCCCCGTCCGCGTCGGCGAGCTGCTCGACTCTCTGGCCGCGCTCGGTCTGCTGCCCGTTCTGGACGGGCCGGCGCTGCCCTGGGCGGAGTGCCGCCGTCGCCTCGCCGCCACGCCGGGGCGGGTCTCCGAGCGCCAGTTCACCATGATCGCCCGCGACCACTGGTACCGCAGCGAGGAGATCTGGCGGCTCGCCGCCTGCCCGCCCGGGCCGGGCCCGCTCGCCCGCCTCACCGAGGCGGCGTCCTGGTACCGGACGGCGCTCGGGCGCGCCTGGCTAGCACCGTAGCCGTCAGGGCCGCACCCGCCCGGCCCGGGCCGACAGGAACCGCTGCTCGGCCAGGCTCGCGGTGGCCCGCGCCGCTTGGCGGTAGTGGTCGTAGGCCCCGGCCCGGTCGCCGGCGCGCTCCAGCAGGTGCGCCCGGACGGACAGCAGCCGGTGGTGCCCGGCCATCCGCTGGTCGCCGTCCAGAGTGGCCAGCAGGGCGAGGCCGGCCTGCGGGCCGGCCAGCTCGGCGAGGGCGACGGCCCGGTTGAGGGTGACCATCGGGTTGGGCGCGATCCGCTCCAGGATCAGGTAGAGGGCGTGCACCTGCGCCCAGTCGGTCCCGGCGGCGGTGGCCGCGTCGGCGTGGGTGGCGGCGATGGCGGCCTGCAGCTGGTACGGGCCCAGCTCGGGGCCGGCCAGTGCGGCCTTGGCCAGCGCCGTGCCCTCGTTCAGCAGGGCGCCGTCCCAGCTCGTGCGGTCCTGTTCGGCCAGTGGCACCAGGTCGCCCGTCGCGGTGGTGCGGGCCGCGCGCCGGGCGTGGGTGAGCAGCATCAGCGCGAGCAGGCCGGTCACCTCGCCGTCCTCGGGGAGTTGGGCGTGCACCGTCCGGGTCAGCCGGATCGCCTCCCGGGCGAGGTCGGCGCGCTCCAGCTCGTTGCCCGAGGAGGCGGTGTAGCCCTCGTTGAAGATCAGGTAGAGCACGTGCAGGACGACCCGCAGCCGCTCCTCGCGTTCGGCGCCCTCGGGGAGGGTGAACGAGCTGCCGGCCGCCCTGATCCGCTGCTTGGCCCGGCTGATCCGGGCCGCCATGGTGGCCTCCGGCACCAGGAAGGCGCGGGCGATCTCGGCGGTGGTCAGGCCGCCGACCGCCCGCAGGGTGAGCGCGGTCTGCGAGGCCGCGGTCAGCGCCGGGTGGCAGCAGAGGAACAGCAGGAGCAGGGTGTCGTCGGTGTCCGGCACGTCCTCGGGGACCACCTCGGCGGCGGTGGTCGCGCTCTCGCGCTCGCGGCGGGCGTGGTCGCTGCGGACCTGGTCCACCAGCCGCCGGGAGGCGACGGTCACCAGCCAGCCGCGCGGATTCTCCGGCACTCCCTCGTGCGGCCACTGGACGCTCGCGGCGAGGACGGCCTCCTGCACGGCGTCCTCGCAGCCCTCGAACCGGCCGTGCCGGCGTACCAACGTGCCGAGGACCTGCGGCGTGAGCTCACGCAGCAGGCCCTCGAAGTCCGGTGCTGTCATGCCTCCAAGTGTCCGTCGGAGAACATCACCTGACGCACCTCGACGCCCAGCCCCTCGATCGCGGCGTCGGGGATCTGCGCGGCGAGCTGGATCGCACGCTCGCGGTTCTCGCAGTCGACCAGGTAGAAGCCGCCCAGGAACTCCTTGGCCTCCAGGAACGGGCCGTCGGTCACCACGGGCCGGCCGCCCCGCACGGTGACCACCGCGGACTGGGAGGGGTCGACCAGCGCCTGGGTGAGGATCAGCTCGCCGGAGGACTTCAGCGCCTCGATGAACCTGCCGTGCCCGGTGCCGATCGCCGCCTTCTCCTCGTCCGTCAGCGCGTCCAGTACGGCCGGGTTGATGTGCAGGCCGATCAGGAACTTCATCGCGTACTCCTCGTCGTGGGCGGGCCCCGGCTGGGCCCTTCGACCGTCGGTCGGAGCCGCCGCCGCCTTCTTGACATCCCTCGCCGAGAAATCTCCCACGAGTTTTCCGCCGTCGCACCGCTCAGCGACGTCAAGAAGTCCGGGGCCGCTCCGACCACCCCGCGACAACGTTTCCGAGGAGAGGAGTCGCCGGGATGGACGTCACCCGGGCACGACTGGGACTGGCCGTCCTGATGCTGCCGACGCTGCTGGTCGCGATGGACGTGACGGCGCTGCTGCTCGCCCTGCCACGGCTGAGCGCCGACCTGGGCGCCGACGGCGTCCAGCAGCTGTGGATCAGCGACAGCTACGGACTGATGGTGGCCGGCCTGGTCATCACCATGGGCACGCTCGGCGACCGGCTCGGCCGCCGACGCCTGCTGCTGACCGGTGCGGCGGCCTTCGCGGTGCTGTCGGTGGTCGCCGCCTTCGCGGTCGACCCGCTGATGCTGATCGTCGCGCGGGCCCTGCTCGGCGTCGCGGGCGCGACCCTGGCGCCGTCCACGCTCGCCCTGATCACCAACATGTTCCGGGACGGGCGGCAGCGCGGACAGGCCGTCGCCGTCTGGGCCACCTGCCAGTTCGCGGGCGGCGCGCTCGGGCCGGTGTTGGCCGGGTTCCTGCTCCAGCACTTCTGGTGGGGGTCGGTGTTCCTGGCCGCCGTCCCGGCGATGGCGGTGCTCCTGATCGCCGGGCCGTTCCTGCTGCCGGAGTTCCGCAGCGAGGCGGCCGGGCGGCTGGACCCGGCCGGGGTCGGGCTGTCGCTGGTGGCGGTGCTGCTGGTGCTGTACGGCGTCAAGCAGCTGCCGGTCGAGGACGCGCCGCTGGTCCCGGGGCTGGCCCTGCTCGCCGGCACCGCCGTCGGGTACGCCTTCGTCCGGCGGCAGTTGGGGCAGCAGCGGCCGCTGCTGGACCTGCGACTGCTGCGCAGCCGCCCGTTCACGGCCGTGCTGGTCTCGCTGGTGCTCGCCGGGGTCGCGATGGCCGGCACCGGCCTGCTGGTGACCCAGTACCTGCAGAGCGTGCTGGGCCACTCGCCGTTCGCCTCCGCTGTGCTCTTCGCCCCGATGGGCCTGGGCGTGGCGCTCGGCACCATGGCCGCGCCGAGGCTGGCCCGCCGGATGGACGACACCACCGCGATCGCGGGCGGGCTGGCCTGTTCGGCGCTGGGCGGCCTGCTGCTGGTCGCCGCCGACGACGGCCAGGGCTCGCTGCCGCTGGTGATGACCGGCATCACGGTGCTCGCCCTGGGCACCGGACCGCTGTTCGCCCTGGGCACCGGGCTGGTCCTCGGCTCGGTGCCGCCGGAGCGGGCCGGCTCGGCGGCCTCGATGTCGGAGACCGGCAACTACTTGGGCGGCTCGCTCGGCTTCGCGCTGCTCGGCACGGTGGCCGCCGCGGTCTACCGCGCCCGGGCCGGCGGCTCCGACTCGCTGGCGGGCGCCGTCGAGGCCGCCCGGCAGCTGCCCGCGGGGCAGGGCGCCGAGCTGCTCCGGGGCGCCCGGGCGGCGTTCACCGCCGGGCTGCACGTCAACGGGCTGATCGCCGCGGCACTGTTCGCCGGGCCGGCTGTGCTGACCCTGGCCATGCGCTCGGCGAAGCGGTCCGCGCCCGAGGCGTCGCGGCCGGACCACGAGGCGGTCCGGCGGTGAGGGCTTGAACCTGACACCGGTGTCAGCTCCTACCGTCGGTGTGCGACTAACGCGGTGACCACGAAGGGGGAACGAGAGATGAGCGAGCTGACCGGCAAGGTGGCCCTGGTGACCGGCGGCAGCCGGGGCATCGCCGCCGCGGTGGCCTTCCTGGCCGGTCCCGGCGGACGCTACGTCACCGGCACCGCCCTCGCGGTGGACGGCGGCTACACCGCCTGAGCGCAGGGCCCGGGCGGGGCGGCGGCCTCGGTCGCCGCCCCGCACCCGGCCCTGATCACGGTGTGGCAGTCCGGGCTCAGCTGCGGTCGTGGTCCCCGGTCGCGCCGTCGGTGAGTTCGCGCAGGATGTCCATGTGCCCGGCGTGCCTGGCGGTCTCGGTGGTCATGTGGATCAGCACCCAGCGCAGCGACACCGTCCGGCCCGACCAGGAGGTGCCGAGGGAGTCCAGCTCCAGCCGGTCGATCGCCTCGTCGGCGGCGGCCCGGGCGCGGGCGTAGAAGGCCAGCACGTCCGCCGTCGACTCGTGCGGTTCGATCCGCAGGTCGGAGCTCTCGTCGGCGTCGAGGTCGAACGGCAGCGGGCCGGTCTCCAGGCCGAAGGTCTCGCGGAACCAGCCGAGTTCGGCGCCGCCGAGGTGCTTGACCAGCCCCAGCAGGTTCGTCCCCGAGGGCGTCAGCGGCCGGCGCAGCTGCTCGTCGTCCAGGCCCTCGACCTTCCACAGCACCGCGTCGCGGTGCCGGTCGAGGGCCGTGTGCAGGCTTTCCTTCTCACCGCCGGTGAACGGCACGATCTTGACCATGGCCGGGACGGTAGCAGTACCCCGACCCGCACGACGAACGGACGCCGAACCCCCGGAAAGTGCTGTTGTGTTGAATCTTGTGGGTTCCTGATAGGTGCAATATCGTATGGCACCCTCGCCCTGCCCCCCCTCGCAGGGCCACTCACCCACTCGGGAAGCCCCCCACATGCGCAGAACTCCACATCGCGTCGTCGGCATACTCGCCGCCACCGCCCTCGCGGCCTCCGGCCTCAGTGCCGCGGCACTCGCCACCGCCACTCCGGCCGCCGCCCTCGGCAACGGCAACGCCCTGACCCCGCCCATGGGTTGGAACTCGTGGAACAGCATCGGTGCCTACGTCACCGAGGGCGAGATCAAGCAGACCATCGACTTCATGTCGGCCAACGGCCTGGTGCAGGCGGGCTACGACACCGTCACCATCGACGACGGCTGGTCGATGCGCCACCGAGACGGCCAGAGCACGGACTTCGCCAAGACCGCCGACGGCGCCATGCAGCTCTACGACAACAACGGCAATCCGGTCAGCGGCACCGACGGAGGCGGGAACGACACCACCAACGGCCACCTGCTCCCGGAGCCCAACCAGTTCCCCGCGCAGACCGTCGACGGCAGGACCGTCAACGGCATCCAGTACCTGGCCTGGTACGCCCACAGCAAGGGCATGAAGTTCGGCCTCTACGCCACCGACACCTACACCACCTGTCAGGGCCACCCCGGCAGCCTCGGCCACGAGAGCACCGACGCCGCCGACTTCGTCTCCTGGGGCGTCGACTTCGTCAAGTACGACGACTGCCCCTACGGCCCCACCATCTACGGCCCCGACGGCTACGCCTACTACCCGCAGGGCGAGGGCAGGGAGCTCACCCAGTCCATCTACGCCCGGACCCAGACCTTCCAGCGCGCCCTCGACGCGGCGACCGGCGCCGCCGGCAAGCCCAAGGTCACGCTCAGCCTGTCCGCGCAGCCCGCGCACACCGGCATCCCCTACCTGCTGAGCGCCGGCGACCCGGCCCGGACCGATCCGCTGATCACGGCCGCCGGCACCCCGCCGCACCAGGCGCCCGGCTACTCGCCCACCGGAATCTGGTGCGGCCAGGTCGCCAACATGTGCCGGATCGGCGGCGACCGGGACAGCGAGCTGGACGGCGTGCTCTACAACGGTCAGCTGCAGACCGCACTGAAGTACCCGGGCAACGTCCACCCCGGCAGCTGGAACGACCTGGACATGATGTTCGCCGGCTGGCAGGACCCGTACGGCGTCTGGGGCGTCACCGACACCTCCAAGGGCAACAAGCCCTTCACGGACGACGAGTCGCGCACCGAACTGTCCGTCCTGTCGATGATGGCGGCCCCGCTCATCTCCGGCGCCGACCTGCGCACCGCCGCCGACTCGCAGCACACCGCGAACGGCTACACCTGGTCCACCGGCATCAGCTCCTCCGCGCTGTCGCTCCTCAAGAACCGCGACATGATCGCCGTCGATCAGGACAGCCTCGCCAAGCCCGCCACCCTGGTCGGCAACCCGCCCTCCTCCCCGACCGCCCCCGTGGTCCTCAAGCGCCAGCTCGCCAACGGCGACATGGCGGTGGCGCTGATCAACCAGGACCCGAACAACTGGGCCATGATCAGCGCGAGCTTCGCCGACCTGGGCCTGACCGGCTCCGGCTACGGCTACCGGGAGCTGTGGACGGGCGCCACCGGCACCGCCACCGGCTCCGTCGGCGGCAACTGGATCCCCGCGCACGGTGTCGCGCTCTACCGGATCGCCGGCGCGGGCAGCGGCACGAGTGGCGGCAGCGGAGGCGGCCGGCCGGGCGTCGTCGGCGACGGCAAGTACCACGCGATCAGCGCGGGCGGTACCTCGGGCCAGGCGCTCGAAGTCCAGGGCGGCTGCTACGCGCCCGTCGGCGGCCACTCCGACATCAACGCCTACCAGAGCGGCAACGCCGCCCAGCAGTGGATGTTCACACCCAACGCGGACGGCACCGTGACGATCACCGACAACTGCTACACCGCCGCCCAGACGCACACCGTGCTCGCCGGCGGCGGCGGGGTCGGCAGCGCCTACCTGCTCAATCCCACGCCCGGCAATCCCTGGCAGAAGTGGAAGGTCACCCAGAACAGCAGTGGCGCGCTCACCGTCACCAACGTCGGCAACGGCCTGACACTGGACGTCGCCGGCACCGCGGCGGGCTCCACGGGCATGACCAACCCGGCCAACCCGGCCGCGGCCGGTCAGAGCTGGACCGTCCTGTCCTGACAAGCTTCGCGAACCGCCGCCGGGAGGCCACCCGCCTCCCGGCGGCGGTTCGCCTCTTCCGTCACGGCTCGCCCCGGTCGGCACGGCGAAGGGCCCCGGCCGGTCGATGTCGACCGGCCGGGGCCCGGGTGTCGCTACTCGTCGCCGCTCAGCCGCTCAGCTCTGGGTGAAGCCCGTGAAATCGGCCTCGCCACTGGTGCCCGTGCTGTGCGAGGTGGTGAACAGCCCGACGTCCTGGAGGGCGGCCGCTCCCGGGACGGTGGCCTGGCCGACCTTCGTCCAGGTGCTCCCGTCGGTGGAGTAGTAGCCGGTGTACGTCGAGCCGTCGCGCACCAGCTTCAGCCAGCTCGGATAGCTCGCGGACCCCGAACCCTGGTTCGCCGGGGCGCTGTTGGAGTCCAGCTTGCCGTCGCCGTCGCTGTCCCACTGAAGCACGTAGCCCTTGCCCGGTGCCTCGGCGAGGATGAGGTACCCGGTCGACCGGCCCGGCTCGGTGATGTCGTTGCGCACCATGATCCCGGCCTTGGCCCAGTCGCTGGTCGGCGCCTGCGCGGTGAGCTTCACGACCGTGGTGGAGCCGTCGTGTTCGGCGCCCGGCCGGTAGACGGCGCTGTACTCGTCGACGTCGTAGTAGAGGTCGGCGCCCGCGCCGTCGATGGCGAAGGTCCCGTCCTGCGCGCCGAAGACGGCGGTGGTGTCGGTGAAGGTCCGGTACGGCGCCTGCACGGGTGCGGCCAGGACGACCGGCGTGGGCGCGGCGACGCTCTGCGGGCCGCCCGGCCCGTGCGCGGTGGCGGTGCCGGTGAGGGTGGCCCGGGTGATCGGCGTCGGCAGCTTCGCCGGGACGGTCACGCGGAACGTGGCCTCCGCGTGGCCGCCGGCCGGCACGTGCCCGACCCGGGTCCCCGACAGGGGCGCGACCGTCCATCCGGCCGGGACGTCGAGTCCGAGCACGACGTCGTTCGCGGACTGGGCGCCGTTGTTGGTGAAGGCCGTGGTGACCGTGGCCGAGCCGCCCGGAGTGAGGTCGGGCACCTTGGTGTCGAGGACGAGGTCCGGGTGGTGCCCGCCCGGGTGGTCGGTCGGGGTGACCCGGTACATGACGGCGCCGTGGCCCGGCACGGTGGAGCTGATCGTCCCGGAGGTCTCGCCGTCGGTGTGCTCCCACAGGTCCCGCAGGAGGTACCCCTTGGCCTGCGGCAGGCCGACCGTGGCCGCGGTGGTCGAGATCACCGTGGGCTGGGTGTTCTCGTTGAACAGCGTGACGGCGACGCTGCCGTCGGCGAGCGGCTTGGCCAGGACGTCCAGGCCCGCGGCCATGCTCACCGGCCGTCCCTGCTTGCCGAGCCGGTCCTGGTCGACGGCGATGACCTCGGTGTTGCCGTAGATCGCGAGGGTGTCGGCGCTCGCCTTGCGCAGATCGGTGCCGGCGATCAACGGGGCCGCCATCTCCGACCAGAGCGAGAAGTGGGCGCGGTCCTCGGTCGCCGTCATGCCGTTGCCGACCTCCAGCATGTCCGGGTCGTTCCAGCCGCCCGGCCCCGCGGCGTCGGCGAGCTTGGCGTTCGCGTGGAAGATGTCCAGCATCCGGCCGAACGAGGCGTCGATGTCCCCCGTGGTGCGCCAGAGTTGGCCGACCGTGCCACCCCAGGTCCACACGCTGTCCAGACCCCAGTTGCAGAGGCTGTAGACGATCGGGCGGCCGGCCTTCGCCAGGGCGTCGCCCATCGCGCGGTAGCGCTGCTGGGACGGTATGCCTTGGTTGTAGCAGTTGTCGTACTTGAGGTAGTCGACGCCCCAGGAGGCGAAGGAGCTCGCGTCCTGCTGCTCGTGGCCGAGGCTGCCGGGGAAGCCCGCGCAGGTCAGCGTGCCGGCGCTCTCGTAGATGCCGAGCTTGAGGCCCTTGGCGTGCACGTAGGCGGCCACGCCGGTGATCCCGTGGGGGAATTTGACCGGGTCGGGGACGAGCCTCCCCTCGGCGTCGCGGGCCTTGCCCATCCAGCAGTCGTCGATGTTGACGTACTGGTAGCCCGCGGCCCGGAGGCCGGAGGAGACCAGCTTGTCGGCGGTCTGCTCGACCAGCTGCTCGTCGACGTCGCAGCCGAACGCGTTCCAGTCGTTCCAGCCCATCGGCGGGGTGGGGACCAGTACGGCGCCGGACGAGTCGGCGGCTGCGGCGGGGGTACTGGCGAGGGGGACAGCGGCGAGCGGCACCGCTGCCAGCGAGGCCGCGAGTAACGCGGCCCACGTCTTGCGCATCGTGTCTCCTGGGTCCGGAGGGGGTTGCGGACGGTGGTGCAGGAACTGGCACCCTGCGCAGGGCGGGGGAAAGCGAACCAAACCAAACAGAGATAGTCAATACTCAACGCAATCAGACGTATATCAACGTGCTGTGGGGTCCCGGTCATCGAGCGGCTGGAAGGTGCCGCCCACGCCGACGGAGCCATGCCGACGGAAGCGCATGCCGACGGAGCCCACGGCGTCGGTGGTCACGACGCGGTGGGCTCCGGCGGTGCCGTGGGCGGGGTCCGGGTCAGCCGAGCGCGGCGTCCCGGAGTCGGGCGGCGGCCTGCTCCGGGCTCACATCGGTGACGAAGGCGTCCAGACCGGATTCCACGCCGGCCAGGTACTTGAGCTTGCCGGGCGCCCGTCGGATGGTGAACAGCTCCAGGTGGAGCGCGAGTTCGTCGCCGCCGGTGTCGGGCGCCTGGTGCCAGGCCGAGATGTACGGGGTCCGGTTGGGTGCCGCGCCGGGCGCGGCGGGGAACAGCGCGTCGAAGCGGCGCAGCAGGTCCAGGTAGAGGCCGGGGAACTCGGCGCGCTCGGCCTCGGTGAGCGCGGTGAGGTCGCGCACCCGCCGGTGGGGGTAGAGGTGGACCTCGTAGGGCCAGCGGGCGGCGAACGGGACGAAGGCGGTCCAGTGCCCGCCTTGGAGCACCAGCCGCTCGGGGGAGTTCCGTTCGGCGGCGAGCAGGTCCTCGAAGAGGTTCCGGCCGGTGCGGGCCCGGTGCGCCTCGGCCCGGGCGATCATCCGGGCGGTGCGGGAGGGGACGAAGGGGAAGGCGTAGATCTGGCCGTGCGGGTGAGCGAGCGTGACCCCGATCTCCTCGCCGCGGTTCTCGAAGCAGTACACCTGCCGCACGCCGGGCAGGGCGGACAGTTCCGCCGTGCGGTCCGTCCAGGCGTCCAGCACGAGGCGTGCCCCGGGCTCGTCCAGGTCGGCGAAGGAGGCGTCGTGGTCGGAGGTGAAGCAGACCACCTCGCAGCGGCCGTTGCCGGGCCGGAGGGTGTGCAGGGGCGCGTCCTGGGCCGCGACGTGCTCGGCGGAGCCGGTGGCGAGCGAGGGGAAGCGGTTCTCGAACACCGCGACCTCGTAGTCGGCGGCCGGAATCTCGCTGAGCCGCCCGTCCCGGGAGGGGCACAGCGGGCACTCGCCGGCCGGCGGGTGGTAGGTGCGCTGCTGACGGTGCGCCGCCACCGTCACCCACTCGCCGAGCACCGGGTCGAGCCGGATCTCGGAGAGGCTCGCGGTCGGCCCGAGCGGCCGTTCGTCCGGGACATCGCGGAGCGCACCGGGCTCCTGGTCGAAGTAGACGAGTTCGCGGCCGTCGGCCAACGTGGTGGCGGTTCTGTGCACCGCTGTACTCCTTACGCGTGGGACGTCGCCCCGGCAGTTTTCGAGCTCCAACAGATTCAAACAGAGACGATCGCTTGTCAACAGCCATTGTTGCTGGTGACGGGTGTTCCGGACTGCCAACTCGACCCGACTGAACATGGCCATCGCGGGTGTTGACCCTAAGGGCAGTGGTGTTTGATTATGTCGGAATTCACTCCCGCTCGCTGATGGACACTGCCGGCGGGAACCAACCCCGCTCGCACCAGGCATGGAGCTGAACAGATGATCGACGAGGCCGCCACCGACTTCGAGGCCGTCCACGGGGCACGGCCGAGCGGCGTTTGGGCCGCTCCGGGCCGGGTGAACCTGATCGGCGAGCACACCGACTACAACGACGGCTTCGTCCTGCCGATCGCCCTACCGCACACCACCCGGGTCACCGCCCGCCGCCGCGAGGACGGACGGCTGCGGCTGTACAGCGCCCAGGGCGACGGCACGGTCACCGACCTCGCGCTGGACGGCCTGGCACCCGGCGTCGTCGCCAGCTGGGCCGGCTACCCGGCCGGGGTCTTCTGGGCGCTCGCCGAGGCGGGGCACCCCGTCGGCGGCGCCGACCTGCTCGTCGACAGCGACGTGCCCGCCGGCGCCGGTCTCTCCTCCTCGGCCGCCCTGGAGTGCGCCACGGCCGCGGCCCTGAACGACCTGTACGACCTCGGCCTGACCGCGCCGGAACTCGCCCTGCTCGCCCAGCGGGCCGAGAACGCCTTCGTCGGCGTGCCCTGCGGTGTGATGGACCAGATGGCCTCCGCCTGCTGCACGGACGGCACCGCGCTGTTCCTGGACACCCGGACGCTGGAGCAGCGGCACGTCCCGTTCGACCTCGCGGCGGCCGGCCTGCGGCTGCTGGTGATCGACACCCGGGTCAAGCACGACCTCGGCGACGGCGCCTACGCGGCCCTGCGAGCCGGCTGCGAGCGCGCCGCCGGCCTGCTCGGGCTGCCCGCGCTGCGCGACCTCCCGGCCGCCGCCCTGGCCCCGGCCCTGGACCGGCTGCCCGAGGAGCTCCGGCCGCTGGTACGGCACGTGGTGACCGAGAACGGGCGCGTGCTGGAGACGGTCGAGTACCTGGGCCACGGTGAGATCGCCGCGCTGGGGCCGATCCTGACGGCCGGACACGCCTCGCTGCGCGACGACTTCCGGGTCTCCTGCCAGGAGACGGACCTCGCGGTGGAGGCCGCCGTCGCGGCCGGGGCGCTGGGTGCCCGGATGACCGGCGGGGGCTTCGGCGGGTCGGTCGTCGCCCTGGTCGAGGCCGCGCGCGTGGCGGGGGTGTCGGAGGCGGTCGAGGCGGCCTTCCGCTCGGCGGGCTTCGCCGCACCGGTGACCTTCACCGCCGTGCCCTCGGCGGGCGCCCGGCGGGTGGGCTGACCCGGCCGACCGCTCAGCCGGCAGCCGGGACGACGACGAGCTCGCCGACCGCCTCGGCGATCACCTCGCGGGCGGTCGCCGGGAGGGCGTCGTCGGTGACGAAGCAGTCGACCTCCGCCAGAGTCGCGAAGCTGCTCAGCCCGACCACGCCCCACTTGGTGTGGTCCGCGACCACGACGGTGCGGCGCGCCGAGGCGATCAGGGCCCGATTGGTCTGCGCCTCGGCCAGGTTGGGCGTGGTGAGGCCGGCCTGCTCGCTGACCCCGTGCACGCCGAGGATCAGCAGGTCCACGTGCAGCGAATGGATCGTCTGGTCGGCCAGCGCCCCCACCAGGGCCGCCGAGCGGGTGGGGGACCCACCGGTCAACAGCAGCGACGGGACGGTCTCCTTCCCGTCGCTCCCGGCTGCCCACAGCAGGTCCGCGATCCGCAGCGAGTTGGTCACCACCGTCAGCTCCGGGACCTCCAGCAGCCGGGCGGCGACCGCGTAGGTCGTGGTTCCGGCCGAGAGGGCCACCACGCTGCCCGGCTCCACCAGCTTCACCGCGGCGTCCGCGAGCGCGGCCTTGGTGCCCTCCTCCAGCGCGGACTTGGCGTCGAAGCCGGGTTCGAAGGTGCTCGCCGTCCCGGTCGCGACCGCCCCGCCGTGCACCTTCTCCACGGCGCCCTGGCGAGCCAGCGCGTCGAGGTCCCGGCGGATGGTCATGTCGGACACGCCGAACTGCTCGACCAGCTCGGCGACCCGGACCGCGCCGGCCCGGCGGATCGCCTCCAGGATCAGCGCCTGGCGCTGGGCGGCGAGCAACGTCTGGTCAGCCACGGAGGACCTTTCGATCGAACGAGCACGTGCGGCTTGTGCGTTCTCGTGGGCGACCGGGAACGCGGCTGGGTCCTGCGGGAGCCATTATCCCAGGACCGGCGGTCCACCTGTCTCCCCGGTACCCCGGTACCCCGTCGGCGAAAGGAGCCGCCGGTGCCCCAGGCGCTCGCGGCACCGGCGGTCCGGTGGCGGTCCGGTGGCGGTCCGGCCGACCTTCACGGCCGGCCGCCGCAGTCGGGCCCGACCGCGGCAGCCGGCAGCCGGCAGGCGTCAGGCGTCAGGCGGGCAGGCCGACCGCGCGTTCGCGGTTGCGGCGCTGCTGGATGACGACGGCGGCGACCAGCAGGGTGCCCTGGGCGACGTTCTGCCAGAAGGCGTTGATGCCCTGGACGGTGAGGCCGTTCTGCAGTGCGCCGAGCAGCGCGACGGCGAGCAGGGTGCCGCCGATGCCGCCCTTGCCGCCCTTGAGGGCGCAGCCGCCGAGGGCGGCCGCGGTGATCGACTGCAGCTCCAGGCCCTCGCTGCCGGAGACGGGCTGGCCGCTGCCGGTGCGGGCGGTGAGCAGCACGCCCGCGAGGGCGGCGACGGTGCCGGAGAGGGCGTAGGCGGCGATCAGGTACTTGTTGAGGTTGATGCCGGCCAGGCGGGCGGCGGTGTCGTTGCCGCCGATGGCGTAGATGTTGCGGCCGATGTCGGTGTACGTGAGCAGGGCGTGCACGGCGACGGCGGTGAGGATCAGCAGCCAGACCATGGTGGGCAGGCCGGCGATCTTCCCTCGGCTGAGGAAGACGAAGACCGGGTCGTTGAGCACGTAGCCCTGGGCCCGGCCGTCCGAGACGAGCTGGGCGACGCCCTTGTAGGCGGCCAGTCCGGCGAGGGTGGCGATGGTGGGGTTGACCCGGCCGTAGACGATGACCACGCCGTTGAACAGGCCGATGCCGGCGCCGATGGCGAGGGCGGCGCCGATCCCGAGGTAGGGGTTGGCGCCGGTGGAGGTGAAGACCATGGCGCTGGTGACGGAGGCCAGGCCGGCCTGGGAGCCGACCGAGATGTCGAGGCCGCCGCAGATGATCACGACGGTCTGGACGACGGCCAGCAGGCCGGAGATGGTGGCGGCCTCGGCGATGACCTGGATGTTGTCCCAGCCGACGAAGTTCGGGTTGAGCCAGCCGAACAGGGCGACGACGGCCACGAGGGCGCCGATCAGGCTGAGGTTCTGGCCGCCGACCGCGGCGAGCAGGGCGCGCGGGCCACCGGACCGGGCGGGCAGGGCTCCGGCGTCCGGCACCGGGGCGGTCGGGGGCGTGACGGTGGTCATCGGGTCTCTCCGGTCTGGGCAGGGGTGGTGGTGGCGAGGTCGTCGGCCATGGCGAGGGCGAGGACGGCCTCTTCCGTCGCCTGCTCGCGGGTGAGCTCGCCGGTGGTGCGGCCGTTCTGCATCACCACGACCCGGTCGGCGAGGCCGAGCACTTCAGGCAGTTCGGAGGAGATGACCAGGACGGCGGTGCCCTCGCGGGCGAGGTCGGCGATGATCTGGTAGATCTCGGCCTTGGCGCCGATGTCGACGCCGCGGGTGGGTTCGTCGAGGATCAGCAGGTCGGGCCTGCGGGCGAGCCAGCGGGCCAGGACGACCTTCTGCTGGTTGCCGCCGGACAGGGTGCGGACCTCCGCCTCGACGGAGGGCGCGCGGACCCGCAGCCGGTCGGCGTACTCCTGGGCGAGGTCCTTCTCCTGCCGGCGCTTGACGAACCGCCACCGGCTGAGTCGGCGCAGGCTGACCAGCGAGGTGTTGTCCCGGATCGTGCGCTGGAGGAACAGCGCCTGGGCCTTGCGCTCCTCGGGGGCCAGGCCGATGCCGGCGGCGATGGCGGCGCGGGGGTTCCTCAGTCGCAGGACTTCGCCGTTGAGGGCCACCGTGCCGGAGCGGATCGGGACGTCGCCGGCCAGGGCGAGGGCGAGTTCGGAGCGTCCGGCGCCGATCAGGCCGGCCAGCGCGACGACCTCGCCGGCCCGGACCTGCAGACTGATGCCGCGCACGTCGTCGGTGGTGACGTCGTCGACGTCCAGGACGACGCGGTCGGTGGCGACCTGCTGGCGGACGAACAGCGAGGACAGGTCGCGGCCGACCATGAGCCGGACGAGCTCGCTCTCGCTGGTGGTGGCGGCCTGGACCACGCCGGCCACCCGGCCGTCACGCAGCACGGCGATGCGGTCGGCGAGCTGGAAGATCTCCTTCATCCGGTGGGAGACGTAGATGACCGCGATGCCCTCGTCGCGCAGGCGTCCGATCAGGGCGAACAGGGCCTCGACCTCGTGCTCGGAGAGCGAGGAGGTGGGCTCGTCGAAGGCGATCGCGCGCGGCGGGACCGCGCCGGTCAGGGCCCGCATGATCTCGACCAACTGGCGTTGGGCGGCAGTGAGTTCGGAGCCGAGGAGGTCGGGGTCCAGGACCTTGTCGAAGCCGAGGCGCCGCAGGTCGGCGACGATCCGGCGGCGCAGCCCGGTGCGGTCCAGGCAGCGCAGCCGGGTGCGGGGCAGCGAGCCGGCGTAGACGTTCTCGGCGACCGGGACGTGCGGGATGATCTCGGGTTCCTGCGGGATGATCCGGATCCCGGCGCGGCGGGCGTCCTGCGGGGAGTGCAGGTCCAGGGCCCGGCCGTCCAGCAGGACGCGTCCGTCGGTGGGGCGGTGGTCGCCGGTGAGGATGCGCAGCAGGGTCGACTTGCCGGCGCCGTTCTCGCCCATCAGGGCGGTGACCTGGCCGGGCGGGAAGGTGAGGGTGGCGTCCGTCAGCGCCTGGACGGTGCCGAAGCGCTTGGACACCCCCTCGGCGCTCAGGCCGGCGGAGCCGTCCGGTGGCGGGAGGGGCGAGGAATCAGGTGGGGTCATCGGGGCCTCGTTGGCGGTGCGGTACGGACGGTCTTCGGGAGCGTCAGGGGTGCGGCGGGGCCGGCGGCGGCCTGCCGCACCGCCGGCTCGGCGCGACGCCGGGTGCGGCGTCAGCTGCAGGACACGCCCGCGGACTGCCAGGTCGCGGCGTCGACCATCTTGGTCGGGGCGAAGGCCTCCTTGGGGAAGTCCTTGCCGTTCTTGAGCTTGTCGAACATCGTCTGCACCGACAGGGCGCCGACGTCCTTGCCGTTGATGAACAGGGCGGCCTTCATGCCGGAGGGCTTGCCGGAGGCCCAGTCCTTGCACGCCAGGTAGGCGCCCAGACCGACGCCGTCGATGTCGTCGGGGCTGATCCCGGCGTTCTGCAGGGCGGTGACGGCGCCCTGGACGTTCTCGTCGTTGCAGCCCCACGCCACCCAGTGCTTGACGCCGGGGTTGGCGGTGATGGTGGCGGCCACCTTGTCCTGCGCGCCGGTCGGGGTGTTGTCGGTGGCCACGTCGATGCTCTGCACGCCCGGCACGGCCTGGTCGAAGGCGGCCTTGGCGGCCTTGACCCGGTCGCCGCAGACGGTCACGTCCTGCTTCCAGGCGGAGAGGATCCGGGTGTCGGCCGGGTTCCAGCCGGCCTTCTTGAACTCCTCCGCGGCGCGCTGGCCGACCTGCTGACCCATCTGCTGGCCGGAGAAGCCGATCCGGGGCACCAGGTCGCCCGCGGCGCACTGCGCCGGGGAGGGGCCGCTCGCGCAGACCTGGTCGTCGGAGGTGAGCAGGGCGGCCTTGGCGTCTCGGGCCGTCTGGACGACCTGCGGGCCGACCGCCGGGTCCGGGACCACGATGATCAGGCCGTTGCTCTTCTGTGCGATCGCGGCCTGCACCTCGCTGACCGTCTTGTTGGCGTCGTCGCCGAGGTTCACGACCTTCAGGTCGGCGCCCAGTTCGGCCGCCTTGGCCTTGGCGCCCGCGGCCTCGTCCACGAAGTACTGCTGGTCGCCCTGCTTCTGCAGGTAGGTGATCGAGACCTTGCCGGACACCGGGGCCACCGAGGCGTTGGCGCCGGAGGGGGAGGTCTGTCCGGTGGAACAGGCCGTCAGACCGAAGGCGGTGACCAGGCTCAGTGCGGCGAGCGAGGCCAGGCGGCCACGGGGGGAGAGGTGCATGGTGGGGCTCCTGAGGGTGGGGGTCGATCAGCCAGTAGCAACAGAATCAATCAGAAAGCATCGCAATCAAACGCGATGGAGCAAAAGGAAACGCCCGGCTCAGGCCTGAGTCAAGCTCAGGTTTGCCTCTGGGGCGGATTCGAAACCGTCTCGTTATGCCCGCCGGTCCTCGCGGGCGCGCTGCGCACTCCATCGGGCTCCTGGCGGTCGTCCTGGTCAGGAGCGGTCAACGGGGGAGCGCTCGACGGCATCCACCTACCGGTCGATAGGTAGGTAGGTGCTCATGACAGCTTCGGGGAAAGCCGGGGCAGCGTCAATGGTCACGGCACCCAGGCGTGTTGGGTCGCCGTGATGATGTGTGGATCGATGATCCCAGGTTGTTGATTGGTGTTGGAAGTCGGGACGCACGAGACCGGGCGGGGACGCACGCGGGCCCCCGGACCGTCAGGAGCGGTCCGGGGGCCCGAAGTGCGGCGGGCGGACGGTCAGATGACCGTCTCGGCCTCCATGTAGCGGTCCTGGGGGACGGTCTTCAGCTCGGCGACCGCCTCGGCCAGCGGCACCAGGTTGATGTTGGTGCCCTGCAGTGCGGTGATGTGCCCGAAGGCACCCTTGTGGACGGCCTCGACGGCGTGCCAGCCGAACCGGGTGGCGAGCACCCGGTCGTAGGCGGTCGGGGTGCCGCCGCGCTGGGTGTGGCCGAGGATCACCGGACGGGCCTCCTTGCCGAGGCGGTGCTCCAGCTCGCGGGAGAGCTGGGTGGCGATGCCGGTGAAGCGCTCGTGGCCGTAGATGTCCTTGCTGCCCTCCTCCCAGTGCATGGTGCCGGGCTCGGGCTTGGCGCCCTCGGCGCAGACCACGATGGCGAACTTCTTCTGGCGGTCGAAGCGCTCGCGGACGACGGCGGTGAGCTTCTCGATGTGGAACGGGCGTTCCGGGACGACGATGGCGTGGGCGCCGGCCGCCATGCCCGCGTTCAGCGCGATCCAGCCGGTGTGCCGGCCCATGACCTCGACGACCATGACCCGCTGGTGGGACTCGGCGGTGGTCTTCAGCCGGTCCAGCGCCTCGGTGGCGACCGAGACGGCGGTGTCGAAGCCGAAGGTCACGTCGGTGGCGGCGATGTCGTTGTCGATGGTCTTCGGCACGCCGACGATCGGCAGGCCCGCGTCGCTCATCAGCTTGGCGGCCTTCAGGGTGCCCTCGCCGCCGATCGGGATCACCGCGTCCAGGCCGAGGTCGGAGCAGTACTTCTTGGCCCGCTCCACGCCGTCCCGCAGGTGGCTCGGCTGCACCCGGGAGGACCCGAGGATGGTGCCGCCCTGGGCGAGGATGCCGCTCACCGAGTCCAGGGTCAGGGGGCGGTGGTGGCCCTCCAGGAAACCGCGCCAACCGTCCTCGAACCCGATGATCTCGTCGCCGTGGTCGACCACCCCCCGGTGCACCACGGAACGGATCACCGCGTTCAGGCCGGGGCAGTCACCGCCGCTGGTCAGCACTCCGATACGCATTAGCTTTGCAACTCCCGAGCAGAACCGAGGAACGGCCGGACTACAGGCTGGGACGACGAGCCGACACCGTAACGAGGCGCCCCCACGCCGGGATGGCGGGGAGGTGGCCGCGAGGTGAAGGACCGGCCGATCCGGACAGAACGCCCGAAAACGGCCGCGAAGTCGAGCATACGGCCCCTGGTCCGGCCGGGCAGGAGCCGACGCGGGAGCGGCGCCGTCGGCGCCCCCGCGCGGAATTGCAGCCTGCTGCCGAGGAGGGTGTGCAGCCGGCAGCCCCATTGTCGTACGTCCGGGGCCGCCCGTGGGCCGGGTGACCGCATGGCGGGCACCCGGCGGGGCGTACCGGGGTACTACGAGGGGCGCGTCGTGGCGGCGATGCGCTCGGCGCGCAGCGCGTCGTACCAGGTGGTGTCGGCCGGCGGCAGGGCGTTGACGTCCAGTGCCAGCCTGATCAGCATGTCGGCCACGGCGGGGTTACGGGCCAGCACCGGGCCGTGCAGGTAGGTGCCGAAGACGGTGTCCCGCCAGGCGCCCTCGGTGCCGTCGCCGGTGCCGTTGCCCCGGCCGACCGTGACGGTCGCGAAGGGCTGGACGCCCTGGCCGAGGTGGGTCACGCCCTGGTGGTTCTCGAAGCCGGTCAGCTGCGGCAGGCCGAGCTGCGGGTTCACGTCCGCCAGCACGTCGCCGACGCAGCGGGCGCCCTCGCCGCGCGCCGTCCAGACGTCCAGCAGGCCCAGGCCCGGCTCGCGCTCGCCGAGGTCGTTGATGAACTCGTGGCCCATGATCTGGAAACCGGCGCAGACGCCGAAGATGATCGCGCCGTTCTCGGCGGCCCGCACCAGGCCGCTGTCGGCGCGCAGCCGCTCGGCGGCCAGCCGCTGGGGGCGGTCCTCGCCGCCGCCGATCAGGTAGATGTCCCCGCTGGTGGGGATCGCCTGGTCGGAGCGGACGTCGATCCGGGTCACGTTGAGATGGCGCTGGCGGGCCCGGCGCTCCACGACCAGGGCGTTGCCCCGGTCGCCGTAGGTGCTGAGCAGGTCCGGGTAGACCCAGACCACGCGCAGGCTGCTCTCACTCATCCTCGAAGGCCTTCCGTCACGAAAAGACTGGTGTGCGGGCGCGGCATCAGCCGGCCACGACCTTCCGCAGCTGCTGGAAGGCGGTGTAGTTGGCGATGGCCTCGATCCGGCCGGGCGGGGCCATCCGGACGGCCTGCTCCAGGGTGTCCACCACGTGGAACTGCAGCCCGGCGACCTCCAGGCGGACGGCCAGGTCCAGCTTGCGCTGGCCCATCACGAAGATGGGGTGGCCGGCCAGGCGCTCGTAGTCGACGTCCCACAGCCAGGAGGTGTCGGTGCCGTCGGCGTCGAGGGCGTTGACGGAGAGGATCACCGGGGCCGGCGGGCCGTCGATCAGCGAGAAGGTCTCCAGCCAGCCGGCCGGGTTCTTGGCCAGCAGCAGCCTGATGTCCCGGCCCTGGTACTGGACCACGTCGTAGCGGCCGGCCACGGCGGTCACCGAGCGCATCCGCTCCAGCGCGACCTGCGGGGAGACGCCGAACACGGCGGCGACGGCGGCCGAGCTGGTGGCGTTGGCCAGGTTGGCCCGGCCGGGCAGCTGCAGCTGGATCGGCCAGGCGCCGCGCTGCGGGTCGATCACGTGGGTGCCCTGGAGCGCCCAGTGCGGGTTGGGGCGCCGGAAGCCGCAGTCCTGGCAGAACCAGTCGTCGCCGGGGCGCTGCATCACACCGCCGCACGCGGGGCAGGACCAGGCGTCCTCCTTCCAGGCCTGTCCGGCGGCCACCCAGACCACCTTCTTGCAGGAGGAGGCGGCCCAGGTCACCAGCGGGTCGTCGGCGTTGGCGATGACCACGGCCTCGGTGTCCTGCAGGCCCTCGCGCCACTTCTCCGCCATCATGCGGGTCTCGGCGGCGCGGTCGAGCTGGTCGCGGGAGAGGTTGAGCAGGGCGATCGCCTTGGGGCGGGTGTCGCGGGCGACGGTCGCCAGGTACTTCTCGTCGACCTCGATCACGCCGAAGCGGGCCTCGCTGCCGCCGGCCAGGGCGGAGGTGATGCCGGCCGGCATGTTGGCGCCCAGGGCGTTGGAGACCACCGGGCCGGCGGCGCGCAGCGCCTCGGCGATCAGGCGGGTGGTAGTGGTCTTGCCGTTGGTCGCGCTGACCAGGACGACGTCCAGGTGGTCGGCGAGGGTGGCGAGCAGATCGGGGTCGAGCCTGAGGGCGACCTTGCCGCCGATCACCGAGCCGCTTCCGCGTCCGGCCTTGCGCGACACGGCGGCGGCGACCCGACCGGCCGTGACCGCGATCTTGGCGCGGGCCGGCAGCGAGGCGTCGCGTGCGCCTGTGGGCTCCGATTCGGTGCCTGCCATGCTCAGTGGTTCCTCCTTGCTGCGGCACCACCCGTGGCCGGATAACAGGCCGTCGGGCGGCGGGGACGGGGTCAGCCTACCGACTCCGTCGACCGACCGGACGACCCGGACCCCGCGCCGCCTGCTGCGACACGGGCGCGGGGGCCGCTGACGGTCCGTCAAGGAGGGCGGTGTACGGAGGGACCCTTCGTTCCCGGGGGGACGCTCCGCGGCTGTCGCCGGGTTCCCGGGACGCTTGGTAAGGATGTAGTGAAGAAATGATCAGCAGCCCGGCGTGCGGGCCGGTGCGGGGGCGGTTCCGGCGGCCAGGGTGGCGGTGATCACCAGGGTGCCGTCCTCGGCGCGGAAGTCCAGCGGCGCGGCCAGCCGGCGCATCGCGGCGATCAGCGCGGCGTTCGCGGCCTGGGTCACCGCGTACACCGTCCCGATCCCGGCCGCCCGGGCCGCCGCGGTCAGCCGCCGCAGCAGGGCCAGGCCCAGTCCGTGCCGCTGCCAGGCGTCCTCGACCAGCACGGCGAGCTCCGCCTCGCCGTCGTCCCACATCAGGTGCCCGAGGGCGAGCAACCGCCCGTCGGGGGCGGTCACGGCGAGGCTGCGGCCGTGCCGGGCGTCCAGCAGGTGGTCCAGGTAGCGGCCGGCGTCGCGGACCGGCCCGTGGTAGCGCAGCCGCAGTGCGGTGGGGGAGCAGCGGCCGTGCATCGCGAGGGCCGCCGCCTTGTCGGCCGGCCCGGCGGGGCGCAACTGCAGCTCGGTCCCGTCCGGCAGGGACAGCCGGGACACCTCCTCCGCGGCCTGGGCGCTCGAACGGGCCGGGGTGTCCGGACGGGCCGGCGCCGGGTGCGGGCGGGCCTGCCGGTACGGGCCGCCGGTGAGCGCGGGCAGCCGGGCGGCCTGGCCGTCGGGCGCCGCGCACCTGCGGTCGGACCTGCGGAAAGGCCGGTGCCAGAGCCGTTCGGAACCAGTGCGTGATGCCGTCATGGAGGCGACGCTACCGACGGCGCGCTTCCGGCCGGTTACGTGATCGTGAACGCACTGATGCCCGGGGCGCAGGCGGCCCCCGGGCCGGGACGGTCCCGTCAGAGGTCCGGACCGGCGCCTCATGCGGTCGGGACGGAGCGACCGCGCACCGACCGCGCACTGACCGGACACGCTCACGGACGGCCCAGGATCCGTGATCGCGGGAGCCCCTTCGGATAGGGATGGCTCGGCTTTCCGCCGAACCCACCTCGACCCGAAGGGGCTCTGCCGTGTTCACCAGGAACTCCGCACTGGCCACCGCCTGTTGCGCCCTGCTGCTGGCCGTACCGCTCGCCCTCGCCCAGTCGGCCGCCGCCGACAGCATCAGCAGTACCAGCAACAACGGTCCCAAGACCCCGGAGGAAGCCGCCACCTGCAAGGCCGTGACCGGCGCCCTGCTCGGGGGCTTCGGCAGCATGCTGGGCAACGCCGTGTGCGTCGTCCAGCCGCCGAGCAACGGCTGAGCCCCGGTCCTCGTCGAACCGGCGGCGGGTGCGTCCTCGGGTGCCCGTCGCCGTCGGTCCCGGTGGTTTCAGCCGATCCGGGTCGGGGTGTCCTCGACGGTGTGGCCGGTGGCGGTGAGCAGGGTGGTGAGGGCGGCGGGGCCCAGGGATCGGGGAGTGCGGAGGAACAGTTCGTCGGTGGTGGGGTGGGGGTGGAGCGAGAGCAGGGTGATCTGGTGGTCGGCGAGGGTGGTGTGGGTGTGGGCCAGGGCGGTGGTGCGCACCCGCCACAGGACGGTCGGGGGAGGGGCGTGCGGTGACCACCAGGCGTGCAGCAGGGCGGCGGCGAGCAGCGCGAGGGCGGAGGTGGCGAGGACGATCGGGCCGTCGGAGCCGTGGAGGACGACCTTCGCGATCAGGTCGGCGGCGGTGACGGAGAGGAAGGCGGCGGCGAGTTCGACGGTGTCACGGCGCCAGCGGCGGGCACGGTGGAAGGAAGGCTTCGAGTGCTCCATGGCCTCCACCGTGCCCGACCGGTGTTTCCCGATCACGACCCCGCCGTGACCTGGCCGTTAAGGTCCGCCCGGCGGTGTTACGGGAGCAGCTCGCAGGCTGCGGCCTTCACCTCGGCGAGGAGCAGGTGCAGGTCCTCCTCGGTGGTCGCGGCGTTGAGCAGGCAGGCGCGGAGCATCTCGTGCTCGCCGAGCCGGGCGCCGGTGACGAAGACCCGTCCGCGCCGCTGGACGGCGAGCGGGAGGTCGCGGTTGAGGGCGTCGCGGGCGGCGGCGTCCCGGCCCGGGGCGCGGTGGCGGAACGCGACGATGGACGTCTGTACCTCGGCGAGCAGCTCCAACTCCTCGTCGGCCTCGACGAGTTCGCCCAGGCGCCGGGCGAGCGCGGTGCAGTGGGCGATGTCCCGGGCGAGGCGGGCGCGGCCGCGGTGGGCGATGGTCGCCCAGACCTTGAGGGCGCGGAACGGGCGGGTCTGCTCGGTGCCGTACTCGGAGAACCAGCCGAGCGAGCCGGCCGCCTCGTCGCGCAGGTAGGACGGGACGAGGCTGAAGGTGCCGCGCAGCTCGTCGGTGTCGCGCACCAGCGCGCAGCCGCAGTCGACCGGGACGCCGAGCCACTTGTGCGGGTCGAGGGCGAGCGAGTCGGCGCGCTCCAGACCGGCGTAGCGGTGGGCGATGGCGGGGTCGAGCCGGCCGAAGGCGCCGTACGCGCCGTCCACGTGCAGCCAGAGCCGCTGCTCCCGGCACAGGTCGGCGATCGGGCCGAAGGCGTCCACCGCGCCGGTGCCGACGGTGCCGGCCGAGGCGACCACCAGGAAGGGCAGCAGTCCGGCGGCGCGGTCGCGCTCGATCGCCGCCCGCAGGTCCGCGGTGTCCAGGCGGCCGTCGGGCCCGGTGGCGACGGTGCGCAGCCGCCTGCTGCCGAGGCCGAGGAGCTCGGCGGCCTTGCGGACGCAGGAGTGGGTCTCGCCGGTGACGTAGCCGACCAGCGGCGGCATCCCGGTCAGGCCGTCCTCGCGGACGTCCCAGCCGGCCTGCCGGGCGGCGCGGTTGCGGGCGGCGGCGAGGCAGACGATGGTCGCCATCGAGGTGCCGGAGGTGAGCAGGCCGCCGCCGGCTGGGTGCGGGAAGCCGACGAGTTCGGCGATCCAGCGGACCACGGCGCGCTCCAGGTGGACGTCGGCGTGGTCGCCGCCGGCCGAGCTGGGGTTCATCGCGGCGGCGGCGAGGGTGGCGAGCACCCCGGCGGGGGCGGGGGCGGAGTTGACCCAGCCGAAGAAGCGCGGGTTGCCGTTGCCCATGGGGTGGGGGAGGACGTCCCGCCCGATGGCGGCCAGCAGCTCGGTGAGCGGCCGGCCCCGGTCGGGCAGCGGGGCGTCGAGCAGCGCTTGCCGGGCGGCCGGGTCCATCGGCTGCCAGACCGGGCGGGCGGGCAGTTCGGCGAGGTAGTCGGAGACGAGCTCGGCGGTGGCGTGGGCGGCGCCGCGGAAGTCCTCGGTGGTCATGGCGTGCTCCAGGAAGGCCGGGGTCGGACTGGGCGAGGCGCGGCTTCCTCGGCGCACCCTGATCAGGCGATGGTCGGGTGATCCTACGCAGAGGGCCCGCGCCGTGTGGCGCGGGCCCTCGTGCCGGGACAGGGTGGGTCAGTCCAGCGAGGTGGACAGTCCGCTCGCGGAGCGGCAGTAGCCCTGCATCTCCTTGTTGCTGATCTTCGCGCAGAGCCGTCCGGCCGCGCCGCCGTCGGTGTAGTTGACCGTGTAGTAGCTGACCAGCCCCTCCGTGCAGGCCTTGCGCTGCCAGCCGTCGGCGGCGGTGGCGCACTGCTGGGCGGCCCAGTCCTCGCGGTCCAGGTTGTACTTCATGGTGCGCGAGCCGACGCCCCGGCTGCAGTCCACGGCCCCGCCGTTGGCCTTGCCGTTGAGGCACCACTTGAGGGCCTCGGCGTAGACCTCGGGGTGGTTCGGGTAGTCGTGCGAGGAGAGGTAGAAGGTCGGGGCGTAGAAGTAACAGGCGGACTGGAACAGCGCCGGCTGGTCCTTGCACGGGTACAGCGGGTCCTGGGCGAGCTTGTCGGCGGGCAGGTTCGCCTTGGCCTGCTCGTCCTCCTCGTCCGGGCCGAAGAGCTGCATGAACAGGCCCTCGGAGCAGCGGATCCGGTTCTGCTCGGTGGTGAACTCGCTGCACAGGCCGCGCGCCTTGGCGACGTCCTGCTTGGCGACGAACATGGTGCCGTGGCCGACGCCGTGGATGCAGGGGCCGGTGTTCTTGGGGGCGCACAGCTTGAGCAGGTCCACCTCGGGCTGGGTGGAGGCGTTGAGCATCTCCTCGACCGCGCCGTGCAGGTAGCCGGCCGCGCAGGTCTCGTGCGGGAAGGAGATGACCTTCTGGAAGTCCTCGTGGTAGCGCTTGACCGCCGCGTGGCCGAGTTCGTGCGCGACCGGGTGGCAGAAGCGCACGGTGTACGGCTTCTCCTTGGTGATCCGGTCGAGGTCGGCGAGGGCGACGCCGGGGTCGGTGGCGTCCATCTCGGCCATCAGCTTGTTGCGCAGCGTCGAGCGGGTCCACACCGCCGGGTCGCCGGTCGGGGTGGCGCTCGCGGTGCCCGCCACGGCCGGCTGGGCGCCGGGGGCGGTGCCGGCGACGGCCGGGGCCTCGCCGGCCGCCGCGGGCGACCAGTCGGTGACGGCCACCGAGCCGAGGCCCAGGACGCCCAGGAGCACGGCGGTGAGAATCGCGAATACTCGCGGCTGCATGACGGGATCCCCCGGCGGATCGAGGTGAACGGTTCGCTCCCATCCTGACGGCGCGGGGGGCGGGAAGCCGCGTTTTCGCCCGCCAATCGGGAGGTGTCGGCGACGCTACCGCATCGTGCGACGACCGGGCGGGGCGGGCCGCCCTGCACCATCGGATGGGCGATGATCACCCGGACGGGTGCGGCGGCCCGCGCCCGGGCCGCCGCACCCGTCCGGTCACAAGGGTCAGAGCTCCAGCGTCACCTGGTACTCCGTCAGCCAGGCGTCCAGGTCCAGCGCGAAGTCGACGCTCAGCAGGACCGACCGCGGGTCGGTGTCCGGGGCGAGCGCGGCGGCGAGCCGGCCCCGGTCGAGCAGGCCGAGGGCGGGGGACTCGTGCCCGGCGGCGAGTTGGGCGAGTTCGGCGCGCAGCAGCGCCGGGTAGTGCGGGTCGGCGGTGACCGGGTACGGGCTCTTCACCCGGTCGGCGATCGCGGCCGGCAGTACGTCCCGGACGGCGGCGCGCAGCAGGCTCTTCTCCCGTCCGTCGAAGCTCTTCATCGCCCACGGGGTGTTGAAGACGTACTGGACCAGCCGGTGGTCGCAGAACGGCACCCGCACCTCCAGCCCGTTGGCCATGCTCATCCGGTCCTTGCGGTCGAGCAGGATGCAGACGAAGCGGGTCAGGTTGAGGTAGGAGATCTCGCGCATCCGCCGCTCCAGCGGGTCGGCGTGGTCCAGGTGCGGGACCTCGGCGATCGCCTCGCGGTAGCGGGCCCTGCGGTAGCCGTCCAGGTCGAGCTTGGTGAGCAGGCCGGCGTCCAGCAGGTGTTCGCGCGGGACGGAACCGGGGCCGGCGATGGTGGCCATGCCGGCGAGCCAGGGGAAGTCCTCGGTGGCGACGGTCGTCGGGTCGTGGAACCAGCGGTAGCCGCCGAACAGCTCGTCGGCGGACTCGCCGGACAGCGCCACGGTGGACTCCCGGCGCACGCCCCGGAAGAGCAGCAGCAGCGAGATGTCCATGTCGCCGACGCCGTTCGGCAGGTCGCGGGCGCGCAGCACGGTGGCGCGCCGGGACAGGTCGGTGAGCTCGGCGGCGTCCAGCTCGATCACCGTGTGGTCGGCGCCGACGTGCTCGGCGAGCAGCTCGGCGTAGGGGCTGTCCTGGGTCTGCCGCACCTCGTCGGTGTGGAAGTTCCGGTTCTGGCCGGTGAAGTCGACGGAGAAGGAGCGCACCGGGCCGGCCCCGGCCCGGCGCAGCGTCATCGCGGCGAGGGCGGTGACGGCGCTGGAGTCCAGGCCGCCGGAGAGCAGCGAGCACAGCGGCACGTCCGAGTCCAGCTGGCGGTGGACGATGTCGTCCAGCAGGGCCCGGACGGTGGCGACGGTGGCCTCCAGCGAGTCGGTGTGCTCGCGCGCCTCCAGCGCCCAGTACCGGCGTACCGAGATGCCCTCGCGGCGCACCCGCACCACGTGTCCCGGCCGGACCTCGTGGATGCCCCGGTACGGGGTGAGGCCGGGGGTGCGGGTGTGGGCGAGCAGTTCGCGCAGCCCGTCCAGGTCGACCACCGGGCGCACCGAGGGGTGGGCCAGGATCGCCTTGACCTCGGAGCCGAAGAGCACGCCGTCCGGGGTGGGGTGGTAGTGCAGCGGCTTGACGCCCATCCGGTCGCGGACCAGCAGCAGCTCCTCGCGCCGGGCGTCCCAGATCGCGAAGGCGAACATGCCGTTGAGCCGCTCGGCCAGGCGCTCGCCCCACTCCAGGTAGGCGTGCAGCACGACCTCGGTGTCGCTGCGGGTGCGGAAGCGGTGCCCGGCCGCCTCCAGTTCCGCGCGCAGCTCGCGGTGGTTGTAGACCTCGCCGCTGTAGGTGAGCGCGGCCAGCAGTCGGCCGTCGTGCTCGACCGTCATCGGCTGGACGCCGCCCTCGACGTCGATCACCGCGAGTCGGCGGTGGCCGAGCGCGGCGTGCGGCTGCAGGTGGACGCCCCCGGCGTCCGGGCCGCGGCAGAGCTGGGTGGCCGTCATCGCGTCGAGGACGTCCCGTTCGGCGGTGAGGTCGTGTTCGAAGGCGACCCATCCGGTGATCCCGCACATCAGCAAGCCTCCGGTCTTCCGCTGCGTGTTCTCCGGATCACGCTACGTGTGGAATCGGCGCCGCTTCAAGGGCCTGTCGGGAGGGTGACGGGCGGGCGTCCATCTGGCTGCCTGAGCTGAAAGTCGCAAAGTCTGCCCGAATTCGGGCAAGATCTTTGGCTTCGGCGGGCGGCGCGACCTAGAGTCCTCACTCGTGCCGAGCTCACCCCACCCTCACGAAGACCTCCTCGCCCACCTCACCCGGACCAGCCCGCTCGGGCCCCGGGAGGCGGCGCGGGTCGTGGCGGAGGTGCTGGCGTACTTCTCCGAGAGCACCGAGGAGTACGTGCGTCGCCGCCACGGCGAGCTCCAGGCACGCGGCCTGACCAACGAGCGGATCTTCGCCCGGCTCGCCGAGGAGCTCTCCGCCCGCCGCGTCGCGGCGCCGGAGCTCTCGGCCCGCCAGTTGCGCCGGATCGTCTACGGCTGAGCGCCGCCCCCCACCCCGCCAGGCCGCGCGACCGTCCCGAGACCCGACCTTCTCCAGATCCGACCTTCCCAAGAGGAGATCACGCATGTGCGGAATCGTGGCCTACATCGGCCCCAAGGACGCGACCCCCTTCCTGCTGGAGGGGCTGGCCCGGCTGGAGTACCGCGGGTACGACTCGGCCGGCGTCGCCGTCGCCGGGCGCACCGGCGGGATCAAGCTCCGCAAGGTCAAGGGCCGGGTCGCCGACCTCGCGGCGGCCGTGCCGGCCCGGTTCAAGGGCACCACCGGCATCGGCCACACCCGCTGGGCCACCCACGGCGTCCCCAGCGACGCCAACGCCCACCCGCACCTGGACACCGCCGAGCGGATCGCCGTCGTCCACAACGGCATCATCGAGAACGCCGACGAGCTGCGCGCCAAGCTGACCGCCGACGGCGCCGTGTTCCGCTCCGAGACCGACACCGAGGTGCTCTCCCACCTGATCGCCGCACACGCCACCGAGGGCGTCGAGCTGGAGGACGCCGTCCGCGCGGCGCTCGGCCGTGTCGTCGGCACCTACGGCATCGCGGTGCTGGACGCCGAGCAGCCGGACCGCATCGTGGTCGCCCGCAACGGCAGCCCGATCGTGCTCGGCCTCGGCGAGAAGGAGATGTTCGTCGCCTCCGACGTCTCCGCCCTGGTCCGCTACACCCGCCAGGTCGTGCACCTGGAGGACGGCGAGCTGGCCACCGTCCGCGCCGACGGCTTCCGCACCTTCACCTCGGACGCCCGCACCACCCACCGCCAGCCGTCCACCGTGGACTGGGAGATCGACTCCTACGACACCGCCGGCTACGAGCACTTCCTGCTCAAGGAGATCCACGAGCAGCCCACCTCGGTCGAGCGCACCCTCAGCGGTCGGCTGGACGAGCGCTTCAGCACCGCCCACCTCGGCGGCCTCAACCTGGACGCCCGGGAGCTGCGCGAGATCCGCCGGGTGAAGATCCTCGGCTGCGGATCCGCCTACTACGCGGGCGAGATGGGCGCGCAGCTGATCGAGGAGCTGGCCCGGATCCCCGCCCACAGCGAGCCGGCCTCCGAGTTCCGCTACCGCAACCCGGTGATCGAGGCGGACACCCTGTACGTCGCGGTCAGCCAGTCCGGCGAGACCTACGACACGCTGGCCGCCGTCCAGGAGATCAAGCGCAAGGGCGGCCGGGTGCTCGGCGTCGTCAACACCGTGGGCAGCGCGATCGCCCGCGAGTGCGACGGCGGCATCTACCTGCACGCCGGCCCCGAGGTCTCGGTCGCCTCCACCAAGGCGTTCACCTCCACCGTGGTCGCCTTCGCCCTGCTCGCCCTGCACTTCGGCCGCATCCACGACCTCTCGCCCGCCGACGGCCGCCGGATCGTCTCGGCCCTGCAGGCCCTGCCGGACCAGATCCGCGAGGTCCTCGAGCAGAGCGACGCGATCGCCCGGCTCGCCGCCGAGTACGCCGACTCCAGCGGCATGATGTTCATCGGCCGGGTCCGCGGCTACCCGGTCGCCCGTGAGGGCGCGCAGAAGCTCAAGGAGATCTCCTACGTCCACGCCGAGGCCTACCCGGCGAGCGAGCTCAAGCACGGCCCGCTGGCCCTGATCAGCCCCGAACTGCCCACCGTGGCCCTCGTCCCGGACGACGAGCTGCTCGACAAGAACCTCACCACCCTCGGCGAGATCAAGGCCCGCCACGGCCGGGTCATCGCCGTCGCCCACCGCCGCCCCGAGGAGAAGCTCGCCGACCACTGCATCCTGGTCCCCAAGAGCGAGCCGGAGTTGGACCCGCTGCTGCTCAACATCCCGCTGCAGCTGCTGGCCTACCACGCCGCCGTCGCCCTTGAGCGGGACGTGGACAAGCCGCGCAATCTGGCGAAGAGCGTGACGGTGGAGTAAGTCCCGTAGTTCGTGAGGTAGTTCGTACGGCGCTCGGGCCCGGTCGCGGTGTGTGCGGCCGGGCCCGAACTGCTGTCACAGGTGTGTGCGAACGGCCGTAGCCACGGCGGCGGAGCGGAGGTAGCGGGCGGCGGTGTGGAAGTCGAAGAGCGAGATGCTCTCGGTGAGGTCCTCGTCCACGTCGGGGAAACGGCGGGTCAGCGGGCGGGGGACGGCCACCGGGTCGCCGTGGTCGCTGATGTTGACCCAGCGCCGCACGCCCGGCGGGCGCCGGCCGACGTCGTCCTCGGGGGCGGGGGAGAGCCGGTGGAACACGCCGTGGGGGAGGGCCAGCGGCGAGCCGAGGGTGAGCAGGAGGTCGACCTCCAGCTCCGGACGGGCGTGCAGCGCCTCGTAGGTGACCACGCTGCCGAGGGAGTGGGCGATCACGATCCGCGCCCCGCGGTCGCCGATGGCCGCGGCGACGGTCTCGCGGGCGGCCTCGCGGGCCGTCGGCTCACCGAGGTAGCGGGCGACGTCGCGGAACAGCGTCGCGATGAACGCCCTGGTCAGCCGGCCGTCCAGGCTGAGGTGGCGGGCGACCATGCCCGCGAAGTGGCGCAGCGGGATGGCGAGTCGGCCCTGTGCGGTCGCCCCCGGCAGACCCAGGGCCTCGGCCCAGTCGGCGGCCAGGGCGGCGGCGGTGGGGTCGTCCCGTTCGAGGCGGTCGAGGTCCGCGTCGTCGTCGGCGCCGCCCTGGGCGGTGGGCCGGCCGGCGTGCAGGTGGTGCGCGTAGTAGGCGTAGCGGAGGTCGAGGCGCTCGGGGCCGAGGCCCAGGCCCTGGGCGAGGTCCTCGGCCCAGCGGCGGGAGCGGGCGGCAACGACGGACTCGGGGGAGTGGGCGGGGGCGTGGTGGCCCACGCCGTGGACGGCGACGATCGGGGTCATGCGGGCACTCCTGGGGTCGGCGGCGCGGGGCGCAGGACGGGGCCGGAGGGATCGAGGTCGAGGCGGATGATGTCCGGGCCCACGCCGACGAACACACCGCCGTCGGGGCCGACGGCGATGGCGAAGACGCTGTCGGGGAACCAGAGTCGGTGGAGCTGGGTGCCGCCGGTGAGGTCCCAGATCCGCAGGCAGCGGTCGAGGCCGCCGGTGAGGGCGACGGGGCGGCCGTCGAGCAGGGCGGAGGCGATGGCGAAGACGGCGCGGGTGTGACCGGGGAGGTCGCGACGGGACGTGCCGTCGAGCGCGACGAGGTGCAGGCTGCCGTCGCTGTGGCCGCTGAGGACGTACGGGCGGCCGTCGACCGTCGACACCGCGAGCGCGTGGACGTCCGAACCGGCGTTCATGTACAGGCGCTCGGGCTTGGCTCGGGTGCGCGCGTCCGCCTTCCAGACGGCCCCGCGCCGGTCCCCGGCCAGAACGGTGCCGCCGATGGTCGTGACGGACAGCACTTCGGCGCCCGCTCGCATGAGGTGGCCGGTCAGGCCGGGCTGGTCGCGGTGGTGGAGCCACACGTGGCCGTCCTCGTCCCCGGTGACGGCGTGCTCGGTGCCGTCGTCCAGGTGGACGGTGGCGATCGCGGTGCTCCGGTGCTGCTGGGCCGGAGATATCCAGTACCGCTCGCCGTCCGGTTCGAAGCCGAGGAGGCCGTGGCCCTGACCGGCCACGAGCAGCAGCGGTACGGGGCCGGCGGAACCCGCCGCGATGGTGTGCGGCCAGTTCCCGGTGAGGAAGCGGAACCGGTCGCGGTCGTCGGCGCGGTCCGCGTTGAGCACGGCGATCTCGCCGTCCCCGCTGGCCGACGCCAGCCGGCCGTCCGGTAGGAGCGCCAGGGCAGTGACCGCGTGCCGGTGGCCCCGGCGCTGGCGCTGGACGGACCTCCCGTCCGGATCCCAGACCCGCACGGTGCCGCCCTCGCCGGCGGTGAGCAGCCGCCAGCGGCCGTCCACCGTGGCGTCGGTGACCGCGGTGACCGCCGTGGTGTGGTTCGCGACCACCCGCCAGCGTTCGTTGGGCACGCCCTGCACGAAGACGTAGTCGATGTCCGCCATCCGGACGGTGCCGTCGTCGCTTCCGGTGAGGAGGTACCGGCGCCGGTCGCCGTCGGGCTGGTTCGCGGCGGTGAGCACGGTGATCTCGGCCGCGTGAGTGGCCTCCCTGCTCCGCGGGCGGACGGTGCGCCCGAACAGGCTCACGGCTGCGGATCGGTGGGCGGTGGCGATCTCCGCGCGGTGGTCGTCGATGGGCGTGGCCGCGGTGATCCGGTCCGCCTGGTCGGTGTGCTCGCCGACGGCGATCCGGGTGCCGTCCGCCGCCCAGGCGGTCACCTCGCCGCCCTCGTGGTAGGCGAGCACACCGCTGTCGCGGTAGCGGGCGAGCCGTTGGACGGTGCCGCTGTACTTGGGCAGGGCGATGGTGGCCGCCGGCGAGCCGGTCGTCAGGTCCCAGTGGCGGATCCGCTCGTCCTCCCCCGCGCTGGCGAGCAGGAGCGCGCCGTCGACCGTCAGGGTGACGACCGTCCAGACCGGGCCGTTGTGTGCCTCGACGGTCCAGAGCCGGCGGCCACTGGTCAGGTCCCAGGCCCGGAGCCTGCCGTCGTCGCAGCCGGTCACCGCGACCGGTCGGCCGGCCACCTCGGCGGCGGCTACGCAGCCCACCGGGGTGCCGTGGTCGGGGAGTTCGAGCACGGTGGTCGCCGTCCGCAGGTCCCAGAGCCGCGCCGTGCCGTCCTGGCCCGCCGTGAGCGCGTGGGCCCGACCGTGGATCTCCAGTGTGGTCAGGTCCCAGATCTTGCCCCGGTGGCCGATCAGGGTGGTGAGCAGCCTGGTCGGCAGCGGGCGTCCGGCGGTCCAGCGGATGGTCCACGGACTGCCGCCGGACAGCGCCCGGTACAGCTCCCACGACTGGTAGCGGGCGGCGTCGACGGCGAGGATCTGTCGACGCTCCGCCGGGGTGGCGTCGCTGTGGGCACCCAGGGACGCCCGGTAGACGACGCTGTGAGGGTGCTGCTCGCCGTGGTGGTAGAACTCGGCCGCCAGCGCCGACGGGTCGGCGTGGACCAGGAACTCCGGGTCCTCCAGCAGCTCGGGCAGTGCCCGCGCCCGGCCGGCGTGGCGGGCGGCGTGCCGGAGCAGGTAGGGCTCGGCGAGGTCCCACCGCCCGGGGCGGATGTCGGCGGCGAGCCGCTCCCACACCACCCGGGCGTTCAGCTCGGGGCGGGCACGCAACCGGTCGGCGAGCCCCTGGTGGAACAGCCGGTACACCGGCGTGCCCTCCTGGTCGGCGGAGCGCCGCAGGTAGAAGCGGGCCTCCTCCAGCAGCGGGCCGGTGCCGGTGGTGCCGGCCGCCAAACCGAGCAGCCGCTCCGGCAGGCCGGCGCCCTCGGCCCAGGCGAGGGCGGTCAGCACCACCCGCATGCCCTGGTCGGGCTGGTGGCTGAGGTCCAGGTCGAGGATCTCGTCGAGGGTCCGGGGAACGGCCCGGCCCAGGGCCTCGGCGTCGCCCGGCGTACGGAGCGGAGGCAACTGCTTCAGCAGTAGCCGGATGTAGAGGCTCGCCACCAGGAACTCGCCCCACTCCTGCTCCTCCGAGACCAGGGTCTCGGCAACCGTCGAGGCCAGCCGCTCGACCAGGGCGACCGGGTGGGCGGCATAGGCGTCCGAGCGGCTGAGCAGCTCGGCGACGTAGTCGGCGAGGTCTCGGCCCAGCTGCTCCCGGGGGACGAGGCCGAGGTCGAGCAGGCCGTCCCGGGCGCGGGCGGCGTCGAGCAGCGGGCGGAGGCCGGGCTCCGGGCGGGTGGCGACCAGGACCCGGCAGAGCGGTGCGTCGTCCCGCCGGCGGCGGGAGGTCAGCGGCAGCAGCAGCGCGGTGAGCAGGTCGACCGGCTGTTCGGCCTCGTCGAGCGCGTCGAGCAGCAGGACCGGAGGGGCCGGCAGGGCGTACAGGGCGCGGATCAGCCGGTCGGCCGTCCACTGGCCGCTGTCCGCGGGGAGCGGGAGGCCCCATTGGGAGGCGAGGGAGGCCACGACCTCCGCCAGTCCGCGTTTCCGGGCGTGGACCACGGCGAGCTCGGGGACCTTGCGGGGCGCCAGTCGGCGCAGGGCGCTCCAGATGTGCTGGGTGGGCGCGCGCAGCTCGGGGTGCGCGGCGCAGGCGAGCATGCCCATCAGCGCGGACTTGCCCACGCCGGGCTTGCCGGTGACGACCCGGAGCGCCGGGCCCTGCCCGTCGAGCCACTCGCCGAGCCGGGCGAGCTCCTCGGCGCGGCCGGTGAAGGAGGTCGACACGTGGGCGCCGTACGCCTGTTGGTGGCCGAGGGCGCGGGTGGCGAAGTGGCCGGGGTCGGCGGTCTCGTCGAGCAGGGCGGCCAGTTGAGGGTCGGTCGAGGCGCCGGGGCGGTGGCGGGGATTGCGGAAGAAGCGCAGATGGCTCAGGTCGGCGCCCAGCGTGGCCATCGGGCGCTCGATCCGCTGCTCGGGGCCGCCCCGGCCCAATTCCTCGACCCTGCGGGCGAGTTCGCGGCAGAAGCGGTCGATCGGGATGTACTCCAGGGACTCGTCGAGCGGCAGCGAACCGTCGGTGAAGCCGTCGAGCACCTCGGCCACGGCGGAGCTCAGCCGGCCGTCGTACGCGGGCTCGTCGGGAAGGCTGGCGGCGACCACCCAGACCCGGCGCCGCTCGGGCCGGGCCACGCTGGCGAAGTGGCTCCACACGACCCGGCCGGAGTAGCAGAGGTCGAGCAGGAGCAGGACGGTCGGGCGGTTGTCGTCCGTGCTGGACTCGATGCCGCTGATCCAGGTGGACAGCTCGTCGGTGAGGAGGCCGTCGCCGCCGACCACGTGGAGGCCCTTGTCGATCCGGTCGGAGCGTTTGCCGTGGGCGAGGAGGTGGACGATGACGAAGCCCGGGCCGCTGTCCAGGGCGGCCCGGACCGCCTCCGACAGCGCGGCGGCGGTGGCGGCCGGATCGTCGGGGGCTTCCACCAGGCCGTAGCGGTAGTCCTCGGTCAGGATGGTGCGCAGCCGGTCGGCGCAGGCCGGTGCGTAGTCGAGCCGCGGCCACTCGCGCGGCCCCTCGTCGGCCGGATCGCCCGCCTCGCCCTCGACCCCCACCACCAGCGCACGGTGCTCCACCGGCCGTTCCCCCAACTTCCCACCCGCGTGCCCGACTGGTCGGGCGTGGACCGGTGTCAGGGTAGCGAGGTGGTGGGTGGGTGGGCGCGGGTGGGCGTGGGTGATGGGGGCGCGGGTGGAGGGGAGGCGATGGCCCGGTCAGAACACCGAGCAGCCGGAGAGGGTGGTGAGGGTGTCGAGGGCGGTGACGGCGGCGACGGAGTTGCCGGCCTGGTCGAGGCGGGGGCCCCAGGCGCAGACGGCGGCGCGGCCGGGGAGTATGGCGAGGATGCCGCCCCCGACGCCGCTCTTGCCGGGCAGGCCGACGCGGAAGGCGAACTCGCCGGCGGCGTCGTAGGTGCCGCAGGTGAGGAGGACGGCGTTGACGCGCTTGGCCTCGCTGCGGGACATCAGCCGGGTGCCGTCGGTGCGCACGCCGTAGCGGGCGAGGAAGGAGCCGGCCAGCACGAGGTCGCGGCAGCTCGCGGCGACGGCGCAGTGGGCGTAGTAGTGGTCGAGGACCGTCTCGACCGGGTTCTCCAGGTTGCCGTGGCTGGCGATGAAGTGGGCGAGCGCGGCGTTGCGGTGGCCGTGCTCGGCCTCGGAGGCGGCGATCACCGGGTCGGTGTCCAGCAGGGGGTTGCCGGACTCGTGGCGCAGGAACTCCCGTACGGCGCCGGAGGCGTCGCCGGTCAGCGACTGCAGGCGGTCGGTGACCACCAGGGCGCCGGCGTTGATGAAGGGGTTGCGCGGGATGCCGTGCTCGGTCTCCAGCTGCACCAGGGAGTTGAAGGGGTTGCCGGAGGGCTCACGGCCGACGCCCCGCCAGAGGGCGTCACCGCCGTCGCGGCTGTGGGCCAGGGCGAGCGCCAGGGAGAACAGCTTGGAGACGCTCTGGATGGAGAACGGCTGCTCCCAGTCGCCGACGCCGTACAGCTCGCCGTCGACGGTGGCCACGGCCATGCCGAAGGCCTCCGGGTCCGCCGTGGCGAGGGCCGGGATGTAGTCGGCGACCCGGCCGCGGCCGGTGGTCGCCCGGGCGGCCGCCTCGGCGGCCTCCAACAGCACCGGCCAGTCCAGGCTCTCCCCGTCGATCACGGCTTCCTCCACGTGCACACGCTTGACGATCATGGTTCGGACCGGGTGTCGGCCTTTCGGTGACACCCGGCCCGACCAGTGATTATCCGTGCTCCGGGGCCTTGCCGCGTCCGTGGTCCGCGTAGTGGTCCGTCCGTGCTGTGTCGGTGCTGCGCCGTGCTCCGTGCAGTGGGTCGTGCAAGGTGGGTGGAGCCGACGGCCGGCGGCCCAGCCGCGACGGTGTCGCCGAGGACGGCGTCCACCTCAGTGGCGAACTGCTCGGGGCGCTCGGCTATCCCGTTCTCCACCCGCACCTTGTAGCGGTAGAGGTGCTCCCCCGTGCCGAAGCGGGCGGAGCCGCCGGGCGCGGTGGTGAAGGCCAGCGAGGCCGGTCCGGTGTGCCAGGGCTGCCACCACAGCAGGCCCGCCGTCACCGCCGAGACCAGCGCCAGGGCGAGCGCGCCGTGCCAGGGCTTCCAGTGCTTCCAGTGGTTCAGCGAGGTGGCCGCCATGCGGAGCAACTCCTGAGCTGGGTCAAAAGGGGTGCATCAGGAGGGACGGGCAGTCGGGCGGTGGCGGTTCAGCGGGGGGTGCCGGCGGCTCCTGTCGGACGCGGGGTGCGGTCGGTTCCCGGAACCACTCGAAGGTGCCACCCGTGTGGCGTGTTCCTGGGGAACGGCGTCGGATTGGGGTGTTGTGGTGCGGGTCGACCGGTTCGACCGCTCCAAACCCACCAGCTGCCCTATCGGAGGCACCGTCATGTCCATCACCACCGTCCTCACCGTCGACGGCATGAGCTGTGGCCACTGCGAGAAGACCGTGAGCGCCGGGCTGGCCGCCATCCCCGGTGTCACCGGCGTCGTCGCGGACGCGCCGAGCGGCCGGGTCACCGTGGCCTCGGCCCAGCCGCTGGAGGAGACGGCGCTGCGCAGCGCGGTGGACGGGGCCGGGTTCACCTTCGTCGGCCAGGTCTGACTCCGGTGCGGTGGGGTCTGCCGCCCGGACCCCGGCGGCAGACCCCGTCCGCCTCAGCCCATGCTCTTCGCGCCGTCCAGGGCCTCGCGGATGATGTCGGCGTGGCCCGCGTGCTGGGCGGTCTCGGCGACGATGTGCATCAGCACCCGGCGGGCCGACCACTCGGCGTCGGCCTCGAACCACGGGGCCTTCGGCAGCGGCTGAGTGGCACTCAGGTCGGCCAGAGTGGCCACCAACTCGTCCGTGCGGAGGGCCGCTTCGGCGTACTCGGCGAGCACAGCGGCCAGCGTCTCACCGGGCAGCATGCGGAACTCGTCGGCACGGCGGGCGAAGTCGGCCTCGGTCCAGGCGGTGAAGTCGGGCATCGCGGAGGGGCCCTCCACGATGAAGTTCGCCCAGAGGCGCTCGACCGAGGTGACGTGCTTGATCAGCCCGCCCAGGCACAGCTCGCTCACGGTGCTCCGCGCGCCGGCCTGCTCGTCGGTGAGGTCGCGGGTGGTGAACCGCAGGAAGTGCCGCTGCTTCTCAAGCGCCACCAGGAGGTCGGCGCGCTCGCCGGTGACGGTGGTCTTGGCGTTGGCGTTGGCGGCGGAGGTGGTGGTCATGGCTCTGGCCTTCCGTTCGGTTCCTGATCCCTCGGACAAGAACCACGGTACGGACCATTGCGGTCACTTCCTGTCCTGAATCCCGGAGAGAATCAGGGCATGGCGAACACCAGCACCCGGACGCTGCGACTGCTCTCCCTGCTCCAGACCCACCGGTACTGGCCCGGCGAGGAACTGGCCGACCGACTCGGCGTCTCCGTCCGCACCCTGCGCCGCGACGTCGACCGGCTGCGCGAACTCGGCTACCCCGTCGAGGCCCAGCGCGGGGTCGACGGCGGCTACCAACTGGCGGCGGGCGCGGCGCTGCCACCGCTGGTCATCGACGACGAGGAGGCGGTCGCACTCGCGGTGGGCCTGCAGGCGGCGGCCGAGAGCCCGGTCGAGGGCGTCGGCGAAGCCTCCGTACGGGTGCTGGCCAAGGTCGTCCAGGTGATGCCGGCCCGGCTGCGTCGCCGGGTCGAGGCGCTGCGCGCGATGACCGTCCCGGTCGACTGGGGCACCTCCACGGGCTCCGGCGTCGACCCGGACGTCCTCACGGTGGTCGCCCTGGCCTGCCGCGACGGTGAACGGCTCCGTTTCTCCTACACCGCCGCCTCCGCGTCCCGCACCGAACGCCACGTCGAGCCGCACCGGCTGGTCAGCCTGGACCGGCGCTGGTACCTGGTCGCCTACGACCTCGACCGCGCCGCCTGGCGGAGCTTTCGCCTGGACCGCCTCACCACCCCCCAGGGCAGCGGTGCCCGCTTCGCCCAGCGGCCCCTCCCCGCAGCCGACGCCGCCGAGTTCGTCCGTGCCGGCCGCAGCGGCATGCCCCGGCCGCACCGGGTGGAGGCCCTGGTGGAGGCGCCCGCCGAGCGCGTGCGTGCGCACGTGGGGCGCTGGGGCGAGGTCGAGGAGGCCGGGGCCGAGCGCTGCCGGCTCGTGATGACGGCGGACTCGCTGGACTGGCCCGCGATGGCCCTGGGCTCGCTCGGCGCCGAGTTCCAGGTCGTGCGGCCGCCCGAACTGCGGGAGCTGCTCGGCGAGTGGGCTGCCCGATTCGGGCGGGCGGCGGGGGCGGGGACGGAGTAGGAAGTCGGCCCGGTCGACTTCTCGTGCGGCGGGGGCTCACGGGGCGATGGACTCGATGGTGCTGCGGAGGCGGTGGAGGGCCTCGGGGAGTCGGTCGAGTGGGGGTGTGGCGAGGGCGAGGCGGACGGCGTTGGGGTGGTGGGGGGTGGTGGCGAAGGCGTCGGCGGTGGAGATGAGGATGCCCTCGGTGGCGAGGAGGGCGGCGACCTGGTCGGGGCGTTGGTGGGGTTCCAGGGTGAGCCACTGGATGTAGGAGCTGGGGTGGGCCGTGACGTCGAGGCCGGCCAGGGCGGTTCGGGCGAGGGCCTGGCGGGCGGCGGCGTCGGTGCGGCGTTGCTGTTCGAGGCGGGCGACCGTGCCGTCCGCGAGCCAGCCGGTGGCGAGGGCCGTCGTCAGGCCGGGGGCGCCCCAGGCGGCCGCGCGTAGCTGGGTGGCGGCGGCGCGCAGGTGGCGGTCGGGCAGGACGGCGAAGCCGAACCGCAGGCCCGGGGCGACGTTCTTGGACAGGCCGGCGACGTAGCAGGTGCGGTCGGGGGCGAGGGCGTGCAGCGGCGGGGGCGGTGCGGCCTCCAGGAAGGCGTAGGTGCCGTCCTCGATCAGCGTGCAGTCGTGTTCGGCGGCGATCGCGGCGAGGCGCTCGCGCTGGGTGCGGTCCAGCACCCAGCCGAGCGGGTTGTGGACCGTCGGGATCGTGTACACCGCGCGGACCGGCCGGGCGCGGCAGAGGCGGTCGAGCGCGTCGAGGTCCGGGCCGGCCGGGGTGACCGGGACCGGGGCCGGGTCGAGGCCGTGGGCGGCGGCGAGCAGCTTGATGCCCGGGTAGCTGAGCGCGTCGACGGCGAGTACGTCCCCGGGGCGGGTGAGCGTGCGCAGGACGCAGTCCAGGGCCTGCTGCGCCCCGCTGGTGAGCAGGACGTTCTCCGGCGCCGTGTCGACCCCGCGGTCCAGCAGGTAGGTGGCCACGACGGCCCGGTCGTGCCGGTGGCCGCCCGGCGGGTGCTGGCGCAGCAGGGCCTCGGCGTCGCCGGAGGTGGCGAGCGCGCGCAGGGCTTGGCGCAGCAGGTCGCCCTGGCCGGGGGCGAGCGGCTGGTTGAAGGACAGGTCGGCCACCCGGGGCACCGGGAGCGCGCGCGAGGGCTCGATGCCGTCGTAGCCGGAGCGGACCCGGACGAAGGTGCCCCGGCCCTGTTCGCCGACCACCAGCCCGGCGGCGCCCAGTTCGGCGTACACCCGGGTGGCCGTGGCGAGGGCGATCCGGCGTTCCCGGGCGAGTGCGCGGTGGGTCGGCAGCCGAGTGCCGGCCGGCAGGGCACCGGAGCGGATCGCGGCCGCGTACTCGTCGACGACGGCCTTGTAGGAGGGCGGTCGCATGGGTGGCCTGCCGTTCCGTGGTCCGAGCTGGGCGGGGGGTGGGGCGGAGCGCGTCAGGAGTGTATCCATGACAATAACTGGATTGTCCTGGGCCGGTGTTCCTAGCCTGCGACGAGCAGGATCAAGGCGAAAGGGAGCATCCGGCCATGACCGTCCGCAGCGAGCGGGACCAGCACGTCGTCACCCTCACCATCGACCGGGAGAAGAAGCTCAACGCCCTCGACTATCCGACGATCGACGCGTTGCTCGCCGAACTCGACCGGATCGACGCCGACGACACCGTCCGCGCCGTCATCCTCACCGGCGCCGGGCAGCGCGCGTTCAGCGCGGGCGCGGACATCCCGGCCCTGACCGCCAGCATCGCGGGCGGGCCCGAGCGGGCGCTGCGCGAGTTCGTCCGGCGCGGCCACACGCTGACCCGGCGGATCGAGGAGTTCCCGAAGCCGGTCATCGTCGCCGTCAACGGGCTCGCGTACGGCGGTGGTTGCGAGATCACCGAGGCCGCGCCACTGGCGGTCGCGGCCGAGCACGCGACCTTCGCCAAGCCGGAGATCTTCCTCGGCTTCCCGCCGCCCTTCGGCGGCTCACAGCGGCTGCCGCGCCACGTCGGTCGCAAGCGCGGGCTGGAGATGATCCTCACCGGCGACCCGATCCCGGCGGCCCGGGCCGCCGAGATCGGCCTGGTCAACTCGGTCGTTCCGGCCGACGAACTCCTCGACTCGGCCCGGGACCTGGCGGACCGCATCATCCGACACGCGCCGACCGCCGTGGCGGCCTGCCTGCGGGCGGTCACCCGGGGGATCAACCTGCCGATCGACGAGGGCCTCGCGGTCGAGGCGGCGGCCTTCGCCGCCACCGTGCCGACGGACGGCGTCCGGGACGGGCTGCGGCGGTTCCTCGACCGCTCGCAGGCCCGCTGAAATTTCGCTTGGCCCGGAGCGGCGGCGGGGCGATCATGGCGGGATGTCCGATCTGCTTGCGCGTGTGACCGCCTTCCATGTCGCCTTCGCCCGCCGCCAGGCGGCCGAGATCGTCGAAGCCCCCGAGTTCCCCGGGGTGTTCGCGGTCCGGGACGAGGAGTTCGTCCGCTCCCACGAGCACAACCACCTGGTCGTCACGGGGCCGGGCACCGATCCGGCGATGCTGCCCGAGCTGGCGGCGCGGTGGCTCGGGCGGCGCGGCCAGTACGCGATCACCGTGCTGGACGACGAGTGGGGCGAGCGGGCCGCTCCGGCGCTGGCCGAGGCCGGGTACGAGTCGGGTGCCATCGTGCTCCTGACCCGCGAGACGGAGGGCTGTGAACTGCCCGAACCGGCCGCACTCCCCGCCGAGTTGGCCGAGCTGCGGGCGCCGGTCCTGCGTCAGCAGTCGGAGTGGTACGAGGACGCGGAACTCGCCCGTCAGCTCACCGAACGCCGGGCCGCCCGGCTGCGCGGCGCCGAGCAGGTGCACTTCCTGGCCGCCCGGACACCGGACGGGCGGATCGCGGGCTGGAGCGACCTCTACCTCGACCGGGCTGCCGGGCTGGCCCAGTTGGAGGACCTGGTCACCGATACCCGGCATCGCGGTGCGGGCCACGGTGACACCCTGCTCGCCACCGGCCTGGCGCTGGCGGCCGCCGCCGGCATCCCCCGGCTCTTCCTCGCCGCGGAGGCCGCCGACTGGCCGCGGGAGTGGTACGGACGGCGGGGCTTCACCGAGTTCGGCCGCATCCACTCCTTCCACTCGCGCTGAGCGGCGAAGGGACGCTGGCCGGCGGCCGACCTCGGCCGGTCAGGATGGAGACGTGAACTTCCCCGTGCGGTGAAGGCCCTCGACACGCCCGCGCTGCTCCGGCTGGAGGAGCGGGCGCTCGACCTCGGCCTCAGTCAGCGGCTGGACCCGGCGTGGGTGCGCGCTCACGCGGCACCCGGCGGACGGCACTACCTGCGCCCGGCCCTGTGGCACGTGCTCTGCCACCGCCCGGAGCTGCCGGGCCAGTTGCGCTGCGCGGTGCTGCTGGCCGTACGGACCGGGGAGTACCTGCGGAGCCTGCTGGACGTCCTGCCGGAGGACTTCGCCGAGCTGCCGGGCGCCGTCCCGGGGGGAGGAGGGCCTGCGGCGGGCCCTGGACGGTGGCGCACCGTCGGTCAGGGAGTGGCGGCGGTCGGAGGGCCAGCGGGTGTCGCGTCCCGCCCGCAGTGGGCCGCGACGGTGTCGGCGAAGGCCCGGGCCAGCGGGCCCAGGGTGTCCCAGTCGCGCAGCGCCCAGCCGACGGTGAGGCCGGGCAGGTCGGGCAGCGGCAGCAGCCGCAGGCCCGGGTGGCCGGGGCCCTGCCACTCGGGGAGTGCGGGTACGACGGCCTGGCCGAGGCCGAGTTCGGCCAGCAGGATGGCGGTGTCCCAGTCCGTGACGCTGGTGTCGAAGACCGGCCGGATGCCCGACTTGCCCAGCCAGTCGTCGAGTTGGGAGCGGGACACCGAGTTCTGCGGCAGCCCGATGAGCCGGGCGTCCTGGAGGTCGGCGGGTTCGACGCTGTCCCGGGCGGCGAGCGGGTCGTTGGCCGCGACGGCGAGGACCCAGGGCAGGTCCACCACGGGCCGCTGGTCGACGCCGCGGACGGGGGTGCCGAGGGTGATCCAGGCCAGGTCGACGTGCCCGGCGGTGAGCGCCTCCAGGCAGTTGCGGCTGGAGACCCCGGTCTGGAACTCCAGGCTGACCTGCGGGAAGCGCTGCCGGAAGTCCACCACGGCCGCGGACATGAAGTGCCGGATACTGGTGGCGCCGGTGGTGATCCGTACCGATCCGCCTTCCCCGCGCGCGAGTTCGGCGATGGTGCGCAGCGCGTGGTCGATCCCGCCCAGGCCGGTGGCCACGGCCGTCTGCAGATGGCGTCCGGCCTTGGTGGGGACGACGCCGCGCGGGTGGCGCTCGATCAGGGTGAGGCCGAGTTCGCGCTCCAGCCGCTTCACGTGCTGGCTGACGGCGGACTGGCTGCACGCCAGGTCGCGGGCCACGGCGCTGAGCGAGCCGGCCCGGCAGACGGCGGCGAAGACACGGAGGTCGTCAAGGGTCACGGGGATCCAAGGTAATGCTTGGAAGTGTCCCAGCAAACCGGTGGATTGACTTGGATGTCCGGCAGGATCGATCATCGATCGCAGGGCCCGCGAGAAGGGCGGCAACCCGCCCGCTGCCTTCGCGGTGTTCCGGACGCCGAGGCGGGGGTACGGCGGGTGTCGACCCGTAGGAGTTCGCTGGATCGGCTGCATCAGGTACGTGAGCGACATCAGGTACGGAGGGGGAGCGGCATGCGGTACGCCGATGGTCCGGGCGCGCAGTGCGAGGTGATCGTCGGGGCTGAGGTGGAGCGGGTCTGGGGGTTGGTGACCGACATCGCCCTGCCCGCCCGGCTCAGCCCGGAGCTCCAGCAGGTCGCCTGGCTGGACGGCGCGGACGGTCCCGTGGTGGGCGCGCGCTTCGAGGGGCACAACCGCCGGGTGAACATGCGCGACTGGCGGACGGTCTCCGAGGTGATCGAACTGACGGAGTGCCGCGCCTTCGCCTGGGCCGTCATGGACGTGGACGGCCGGTACGGCGACCCGGTGTCGGAGGTGCCCGGTGCGCTGGCCCGGTGGCGCTTCGACCTGACTCCCGAGGACGGTGGCACCCGGGTGCGCCAGTCGGTGGTCATCGGCCCCGGCCGCAGCGGCGTCACCCTGGCCATCGAGGCCAGGCCGGAGCTGGAGGAGAAGATCGTCGCCTTTCGGCTGGATGAGTTGCGCGGCGGGATGACGGCGACCCTGGAGGGCGTCAAGTCGCTGGCCGAGGCGGGGCGTTAGATCGACGTGGAGACGGAGTACGCGGGCCTGCTGGAGGCGGTCCGGGCCTCGGCGGAGCGGCTCGGCGCGAGTGTCGGGACGCTGACCGACCGGGAGGCCCGGGAACCGTCGCCGCTGCCCGGTTGGAGTCGGGGGCACGTCCTCACCCACCTCGCCCGCAGCGCCGACGCGTACCGGTGGATGCTCGCCGTGGCCCGTACCGGCACGCCGCCCGGGCCGCGCGCCGACTCCGCCGAGCTGGAACGGCGGTTGCGCGAGGGCGCGGGGCGGGGCGCCGGCGCGCTGGTCACGGACCTGCGGGGCAGTCTGGACGGGCTGCTCGCGGACGCGGCGGCGCTGCCCGCCGAGCGCAGGGCGGTGCTGGTCGCCGCGCTGGCGGGGTGGCGGCACCCGGCCTGGTACCTCCTGTGGCGGGCCTGGCGTGAGCTTGAGGTGCACCATGTGGACCTGAACCTCGGCTACTCGGCGCGGAGTTGGCCGGAGGCCTTCGTCCGGCGGGCGTTGGAGGAGAGCGTGGCGGCGCTGGCCGCGCGGCGGGTCGCGGTCGCCCGGATCGAGGCCGAGGACCTCGGCCGTACCTGGACCCTCGGCGAGCAGGGCCCGGTGGTGCGCGGCCCGGGGCACGCGCTGCTCGCCTGGTTCGCCGGGCGTGGTCCGGCGGCGGACCTGTGCTCGGACGGTCCGCCGCCGGTTCTGCCGCCGTGGCCGCTGCCGCCGGTGCCCGGCTGGGGGTGAGGGGTCAGGGGTTGAGCGTCCGGCCCTCCGCGGCGAGCAGGGCGGCCGCGATCTCCGGGAAGCCCCGCCGCTCGGCGTGGGTGCGGGCCGTGGTGCCGTCGGCGTCCGGGAGGAGCGGGTCGGCGCCGTGGGCCAGGAGGATGTCGACGATCTCCCGGTGGGCGGGGCCGCCGTCGCCGAGCAGGACCGCCTCCAGCAGGGCCGTCCAGCCGAGATCGTCGACATGACCGACCCGCAGGCCGCCCTCCAGAAGATCCTGCCCGGCTGGCTCATCCCGGTCTTCCTGCTCTCCCTGGTCGTCGGCACCATCGCCGTCAACGCCCTCACCGCGTACAGCGCGGGCCTCGCCCTGCAGGCGGTCGGCATCCGGATCCGGCGCACGCTCAGCGTGCTCGTGGCCGCCGCGGTCTACGCCCCCCTGATGCGTCGAGCCGCAGGGCGGCGCAGCGCCTGACGGCCGTGGCCGGTCGCTCGGGAAGTCGGCGGGTCCGACTTCCCGAGCGGGCGGTTGGGGGCGCTGACTAGGGTGACCGGGTGGACATAGCAGCAGTGGCGATCGCAGTGACCGGTGTGGCGGGGACCCTCGGGGCCGCGCTGCTCACCCAGCGGGGTGCCGAACGGGCCAAGCGGCGCGAGTTGGAGCTCGGCCAGGCCTTCCAGGACACCCGTGAGAACCTCGCCCTGCGGCGCGGCTGCTACACCCGGCTGTACCGTGACGCACGGCAGTTCGCGACCGCGCTCAACCGGCACCTGCACGTCCTGCGCGACCGGACGCCCGAGGAGGGCGACATCCGGGCGCTGGAGGAGGCCAAGGACGCGCACCGCAACCACTGGTCCGAGACGCTGATGATCGCTCCCGATGTCGTGATCGCCCCGGGCGACACGGCGAATCAGGCGCTCACCCGCGTCTACGGGATGGTCAAGCGCCTGGAACAAGGCGATGCGAGGCCCGGTGAGAGCCTGCGATCCGCCACCGAGGCGCAGGACGAGCTGTGGGCGCTGATCAAGATCATGCGGCATGCGATGCGGCAGGACCTGGGGGTGGCCGGGGAGTTCTAGCCACACGGGTTCGCCGGGGTGCTCGATCGGGCGGCGAGGGCGGCTCCGCAGTGCGCCTCGGTTCGGGTCGGCCCCGGAGGCGTCGGTCGGGGCGGAGCACCGCGGACAGCCCTCCGTCGGGCGGCGGCGACTGCGGCTGAACGGCGGCTCACCGCAGGTGAGTTCACCTGCCGCACCAACCTCTGCCCGCCTGTCGGTGCTGCATGTCGGTGGTGTCGGCTAGGGTGCGTCCGGCTGCGCCTGTCCATCGCGGGCCGGCGTGAAGGGGAGGGACGTCATGGGCGACGGTGCACGCGGGGGCGAGGGGCGGGGCGGTGGCGGCACCCTGCGGGACGGCACCCCGCCGAACGGCACCCGGCGGGACGACATCCAGTGGCTGGCGGACGCCGGTGCCGAGGTCGACGGGGTGGTGTTCGCCCGGGGCATCCCGCCCGAGGAGCTCGCCCGCCGGATGGGGGCCGACCCGGCGGGCGTCACCGGGCCGATCAGCGGGACGGAGATCTGGGACCTGGACATCGAGGGCTACCGCCCCGGTGGCGACGGCGACGGTGTGATCCGGGTCGGCGAGGCGGGCGGCTGGTCCTTCGCGATCGAGTACGGCGACTCGACCGGTGGTGAGTTGCTCACCGAGATAGCCCGACGCGGCGCCGAGGTGGTGCACTTCCGCCCGATGCCGGAGCAGCCGCCGGCCCTGCTCGACTACGCCCGGGACGGCGCCGTGCTGTGCGGCTTCGGCCTGGGCGAGGAGCGCTGGCGCTGGGGGCAGGAGCCCGATCTGCTGCTGCCCGAGCTGGTCGCCGCGCAGGTCCTGGAGGCCGACGGCATCACCCACTGCGCTCCCGGGGGCGAGCGCGCCGGGGCCGTCCGGCGCCGGGCCCTCGGCGTGGTCGGGCGGCGGTTCGGGCTGCTCCTGCCCCGGGCGGTGCTGGGCGAGCTGCGGCTGCCCGCCTACGTGGTGCGCGGCACGCCGGGGCTGGGGCCGCGCTGAGGTTCCGGAGCGGGTCCTCACCGCGAACGGGAGACGCCGCTCCGACGGCGGACGCCGCCCGGGGGGCGTGACTGCGGGTGCCGCTGTGATGTCGGTCGCGCACGGATCCGGCCAAGTTGCCGAGGACGTCGCCTTCGGACGGTAAGGTTCGCGATCATGGATGCCGCTGAATTCGACCGTCGGGCCCGCGGTACGCACGTGGACTGGATCCCCTCCGACCTGGTCGCCCGGCTCATCGAGCACGGCCACCTCGACCGGGTGCGACAGGAGGCGTCGTCCGGCGACTGGCACTGCGCCCGGGCGTGGGTGGAGCAGTTGGCCGCCGAGGACCGGCAGGACGACGCCCTGGCCGTGCTCGCCCCGTACATCGAGGCGGGCTCCTGGGACGCGGCCCGCGCGCACGCCGAGTTGCTGGAACGGTGGGGCTACGAGGAGGAGGCGATCGCCTTCGCCCAGGTGCTCTCCGAGGTGGGCGTCGGCGAGGGCGCGGCGTTCGAGCACCTCGCCCGGCTGCTCGCGCGGCACGGGCGGGGGGAGGAGGCGTTCGAGCTGCTCCGGCCGCACATCGAGGAGGCGGAGTTCGCGGCGGCGCTGGTCGACGTGACCGGGGGGCTCGGCCGGGACGAGGAGGTCGCGGAGCTGCTCGGGGCCAGGATCGAGGCGACGGCCGAGCGCCGGCCGAACGCGGAGCTCGGCGTCCCCGAGCCCGACGACGCCGTCGGCCTGCTGGCCGCCGTCCGCGAGCGGCAGGGCCGGGTGGACGAGGCGATCGCCCTGCTGCGCACCCGGGAGACCACCTCCGGCAACGGCCGTGACCGGCTGGCCGACCTGCTGGCGCGACACGACCGCGTCGAGGAGCTGCGGGCCTACGCGGCGGAGGACCCGCTCGGGAACGCCGCGACCGCCCTGGCCGAACTGCTGGAGCTGCGCGGCGACATCGAGGGCGCGGTCGAGGTCTACCGGGCGCGCGCGGCGCAGTCGCCGAACCAGGCGGTGCTGCTCGCCCGACTCCTGGCCCGGCACGGGCGGGGGGACGAGGCGATCGAGGTGCTGCGCGCCCTGCCGTGGGCGAGGGGCGGCGATGAGGACCGGATCGTCTCCACCCTGTGCGAGCTGTACGTCGACCAGCGGCGTGCCGAGGAGGGGCTGGCGTACCTGGACGGTGTGCTCGCCAGGTTCGGTGCGCCGGAGTGGGAGTACGTCCGGCTCCGGCCCCGACTGCTCGCCGCCTGCGGCCGCCTGGAGCAGGCGATCGAGGAGCTGCGGGCCGATCTCGATGCCCCGTACGCGGCGGGCGAGTTGGCGTCGCTGCTCGCTGACGCCGGCCGCCTGGAGGAGGCTGTCGCGGTTCCCGCCGTTGCGGCGGACCGCCTGCTGCTCGCGCCGCTGCTGCTGAAGCTCGGACGGATCGACGAGGCCATGGCCGCCCTCCGGCCGTCGGTCTGACGCGCCTGGCCGCCTGGCCCGCGAAACCCGCCTGACCTGCGTAGCCCGCCCTCGAGCGGCGACGGCCGCCGTGCGCAGCCGCGCCGCCGCCTGATTCTCCCGCCGCGTCCACTGCCGGGACAGCGGTGTCGCCGCTCGATGCGTCTGCCCTCCGTGCCCGCGGCTGCGGCCCCGGCGCGGGTGGCCGGCGGTGAGGCTGCCACCCGGTGGGCCGGTTGAACCCTCACCCGGTCGGCCGGTGGCAGTCCGGACGGCGCACGCCCCCCGTCCGGGGCTTCCGGCGAGCATTGCCGCGCCGTGGCCCCTAGGGTCTGTGGTGCGTCGACGGTGCCGCGCGCCGGGGCGTACGCCGCCCGCCGCGCGCCGGTGCGCGGCGGGCCCGAGACCGCGCCGCGCGGCAGACCCCGAGAGGTGGACCGCTCCATGCACACCGTCGTCCGCGGCGCCGGCGCGCTCGGCCTGGCCGCACTGCTGCTGGCCCCCGCCGCCGGCTGCCGGAGCGAGAGCAGCTCCGCCGCCGAGCCCGCGCCGACCTCCCCGGCCACCGGCGCCACCGCCACCGGCCTGGCCGCCCAGCAACTGGTCTGGCGCCCCTGCCCGGCCCCGAGCGCCGCCCAGGGCGGCGGCGCCGCGCCCGGGAACGACTGGCAGTGCGCCACTCTCAAGGCCCCGCTGGACCACTCCAAGCCGGACGGCGGGACCGTCGACCTCGCGCTCATCCGCAGCAAGGCCAAGGACGAACAGCACCGGATCGGCTCGCTGTTCTTCAACTTCGGCGGCCCCGGCGCCTCCGGCGTGGCCACCCTGCCCGCCTTCGCCAGCGCCTACGCCTCCCTCAACACCCGCTACGACCTGGTCAGTTTCGACCCGCGCGGGGTCGGCGACAGCGCCGGGGTGAAGTGTCTGGGCGACCGGGCGATGGACGTCAACGTGGCCCTCGACAGCACCCCCGACACCCCGGCGGGGGTCAAGGCGCTGGACGACGCCAACGCGCAGTTCGCCGCCGCCTGCGAGCGCAACTCCGGCCCGGTGCTGCCCTACGTGGACACCGAGAGCGCCGCCCGCGACCTCGACCTGATGCGGCAGGTGCTCGGCGACCAGAAGCTCTTCTACTTCGGCATCAGCTACGGCACCCAGCTCGGCGGCGTCTACGCGCACCTGTTCCCGAAGGAGGTCGGCCGGCTCGTCCTGGACTCGGTGGTCGACCCGAGCAAGGACCCGCAGCAGGACGCGCTCGGCCAGGCCCAGGGCTTTCAACTCGCCCTCGGCAACTTCATGAAGGCCTGCGCCACCCAGGCCGCGATCGCCTGCCCGACCGGCAACGGCGGCGCCGAGGGCACGGCGAAGATCACCGGCCTGCTGCAGAAGCTCGCGCAGTCGCCGCTGCCCACCGACAGCGGGCGCAAGCTCACCGAGAGCCTGGCCATCACCGGCATCGCGGCCGCGCTGTACAGCCAGCAGACCTGGCCCGTGCTGGCCTCCGGGCTCACCGAGGCGATGCAGCAGGGCACCGGCAACACGCTGCTCCAGCTGGCCGACTCGCTGCTCGGGCGCGACCAGCAGGGGCGCTACAACAACCTGAACGCGGCCAATCGGGCGATCTCCTGCGTGGACGCCCGGCAGCGCTACTCCGACCAGGACGTCGAGCAGCAGCTGCCGCAGTTCCGCACCGCCTCCCCGGTGTTCGGCCCCTTCACCGCCTGGGGCCTGACCGGCTGCACCGGCTGGCCCGTCCCCGGAAAGACCGACCACCCGGAGGTCTCGGCCGAGGGCGCCGCCCCGATCGTGGTGGTCGGCACCACCGGCGACCCGGCCACCCCGGTCGAGGGTGCCCGCACGATGGCGCAGCAGCTGGGAGCGGGCGTCGGCGTCATGGTGACACTGAAGGGCGAGGGCCACGGCGGGTACAACACCGGCAACCCCTGCCTGAAGCGGACCGTGGACGCCTACCTGCTGGACGGCACGGTGCCGGCGGACGGGACCACCTGCAGCTGAGAAGTGGCCCATGGTGGTGGGCGGTGATTGGCCCTGAGGAGTGGTCCAATCGGGCCCTAGGATCGTCGATATGAACGAGAACGCCACCAAAGTCGACTTCTACTTCGATCCTGTCTGCCCCTTCGCCTGGATCACCTCCCGGTGGATCCTGGAGGTCGAGAAGCAGCGCGAGCTGGACCTCAGCTTCCGGGTGATGAGCCTGTCCGTCCTCAACGAGGGCCGCACCGACCTGCCCGAGCGCTACCAGCGTCTGATGACCACGGGCTGGGGCCCCGTCCGGGTCTGCATCGCCGCCGCCGAGAAGCACGGCGAGCACGTCCTGCGCGACCTCTACACCGAGCTCGGCACCCGTCTGCACGACCAGGACCGCGCCGCCGACGACACCCTCATCCGCGAGGCCCTGGTCGCGGCCGGCCTGCCCGAGGAGCTCGCCGAGGCGGCCGACAGCACCGCGTACGACATCGCGCTGCGCAAGAGCCACCACGAGGGCATGGACCCGGTCGGCGAGGAGGTCGGCACCCCGACCATCCACGTGGACGGCGTCGCCTTCTTCGGCCCGGTGCTGAGCGCGATCCCGCGCGGGGAGGACGCCGTACGGGTCTTCGACGGGGTCCGGCTGCTGGCCGGGTACCCGAAGTTCTTCGAGCTCAAGCGGACTCGGACGGGGTCGCTCGACTTCTCCTGACCGACTTCCCCGGACCGACGGGCCGCCGCCAGGCCCCACCCCTCGGCGGCGACGCTGCTTGATCTTGATCGCCCCCGACCGGGGATGGCCGACGACGGTCACGGTCGGGGCTCCGACCTCCGCCGGCTCGGCCGCCTTGTTGACGATGTGGCCGGTGTTGGTGGGCCTGTGGACCACGGGCGATCGGGTCGGCCGAGGCCGGTCGACGGTGGCTCAGCTCCCGGTCTGGCGCAGGTCCCTGAGGGCTGCGGCGAGCGGCCAGGCGAGCAGGACCAGCAGGATTCCGGCGGTCAGCGCGGTGGCCGCGTGGTCGGCCGTCCAGGTGGCCAGCAGGGTGGAGCCGGCCAGCACCCCGGCGGTGGCGAGGGCGCCGAGGCCCAGCCTCAGCCGGAACGGGGACGGCGTGGCCAGCGCGGCCCGGCCCGCCGGGCCCGCCACCGTGCGGCAGGTCTGCAGGGCGCCGACGGCCAGCACCGTCCACCAGCAGGCGACGGCGGCGAAGCGGTAGTCACTGGCCGCGAGGGCCGAGCCGAGCGTGGAGTGCGCGAGCGCCACCAGGCCCGCGCCCGCCAGGGCCGGGGCGGTGAGGCGGCGGGCGGCGGTGGCGAGCAGGGCGCGCAGCGCGGCGGGGTCGCGGTGGGGGAACGGGGTGACCAGCGCCAGCCCGACCAGCAGCAGCGCCTGGCCGAGCGGCGCCGCCCAGGCGCCGCCGGGCGCGGCGGCCTGGCGGGCGCCCTGTTCGGCGGCCAGGGCGCCGACGAACCCGGTCGCCAGCGCGACGGCGAGGGCCAGGACGGCGGTTCGGTCGCGTCGTTGGGCGCGGTGGTCGGCGGGCCAGATGGCCGGGTGCAGCCACAGGTCCGCGATCGCGGCCAGCAGCCCGGGCCAGGCGCGCCAGTCGGCCGACCGCACCTCCTCCGCCAGTTCCTCGCCCCAGTGCTCGCGCATCGGCGCCGGGTAGAGCCGGAACAGGTCGACGGTCCGCCGCGGACGCCCGCCGCTCACGCGGGGTTGACCTTGAGGCTGGCCAGCCCGGCGGCGGCCACCTTCGCCATCGACCGCAGCTCCTGCTCCAGCAGCCGCCGGCCCTGCGGGGTCAGCCGTACCGGACGCTGGCGCGGCTGCGACCCGGCGTCGTCGGCGGGTTCGATGAGCTGCTTGGCCTCCAGGCGGGTCAGCGCCCCGTAGAGGCTGCCGGGGCCGAGCTTCTGACCGACCAGCCGCTCGATGGCGGCGTTGACGGCGTAGCCGTGCAGCGGCCCCTCGGCCAGTGCGCAGAGCACCAGCGTCTGTGCGTCGTACGCCTGCATGGGCGCTCACTCCCTCGGATGCGACTCTCCGGGCCACGATACTACGTGACAAGTACTACGCGGCGTGTACTATTCCGGCGTGGTCGAGGCGCAGCCGCCGGCGACCGAACATGCCGTGGAGGTGGGGGAGTTGACGCGCAGATGGGGATCGGTGCGGGGATGGGGATGGCTGCCGGTCGCGGCGGCACTGGCCGTGGTCGCGCTGGTGGCCGTACGGATGCCGACCGGGGTGATGGGCACGCTCGGCCGGATCCTCCCGGCGGAGTACCAGCTCGCGCGGCACGCGGCGCCGGGGTTGCCCTGGCTGCCGGACCTGCTGGTGCGCGGCGGGAAGGGCGACGGGAAGGTCGGCGGGAAGGACGGTGGGCCGCGATGAGCGGGGCGCAGCGGCGCGCGCTGTGGGGCGCCCTCGCCCTGGCGCTGGCGTTCACCGGCTTCGCCTACTCGACGACCCAGGTGCGGCTGCTGCGGGCGGCGAGCCCCTGGCAGGCGGATCCGTACGACGCGGTGGTGTCCTTCACGCTCTTCCTGGTCCCCGCGCTCACCGCGCTGACGGCAGTACGGGCCTGGCTTTGCCGGGGCGGCGGGCCGCAGCCCGGCTACCGGGTGGACCAACTGCTGAGGGCGGCCCGGCTGGGTGTCGCGCTCGTCGCGGCGACCGTCGCCACCGATGCGACCGCCGCGGCCCTGCGGGCGGAGCGCGAGCTGTGGGACGGGCGGACGGCCTGGCTGATCGCCGCCCTGCTGCTACTGGCGTCGGGCGCCGGCTGGTGCCTGGTCCTGCTGCGGCGGGCCGGGCGGGAGGTGCCGCCCGAGGAGCGGCGGCGCCCGGGCGGCGACTGGCTGGACGATCTCGCCCTGCTCGCGGCGCCACTGGCCGACCTCGGGGCCACCACCCGCTTCCTGCGCCGCCACGTCGTGGCCGCCGCGGCCGGGCTGAGCCTGCTGGCCGGCGCGCTGGTGGTCACCGGACAGGCGGTCGGCGAAGGCTGGCCCGGCCGGCAGCTGGCCCTGGCCGAACTCGCCGTCTTCTTCAGCGGGTTCTTCGCCTTCTGCCTGCTCTGCGACGCCCTCCTGATGATCGCTGTGACGCCGCGCAAGCCCGGTGCGGGGCGGGCCGCCGCCTTCGCCGCCGCGCTGGCGGTGCCGGTGAGCGGCGGCTTGCGGGACGCGCTGTGGTCGCTGGTCGGGTTGCCGGGTGCGGTGGACTCGGCGGTCAGGCTGTTGGGGCTGATGGCCGGGTGTGCGGTGTTCGTGGGCGCGGCGACCCTGGCCGCGGTGCGGGTGCGGGTGGCGAGATCGCCCAGTACGGCCGGCTGACCCTGCCCGGGCCGGCGGAGGCTGTGGGGCGGTGGCCGAACGCGTCGGACGGGCGGCTCGCGTTCGGCCGGTACCTGTTCGGCCTCCCGTCCGGGCCCGGAGCGTCCGACCATGGAGAGGAAGGCCCCCGAGAGGGACTCCGGGTAGCGGCACCGAGAGGCGGTGAGCGTGGATGATCGTACGAACGCGGCTGCGGGCTGCCCGCCACCCCGCGACCCCGCCCGGCACGGGACCCGGCTCCGGCCCCGGCGGCCCCGGCAAGGGCCCGGGTCCATGGCAGCGGCCGGGCCCCGGCCCCGGTGGCACCCCGCCCAAGCCCCCCGCGCCCTCGTGGCGCCGCTGGCTGCTGCCCGTCGCCGTCCTCGCCACTCTGCTCCTGCTCGCCCTGTTCTCCAAGTCCGCCCCGACCGGCGCCCGCTACGGCTACACCGACTTCCTGAACCGGGTCGACGCCGGCCAGGTGCAGACCGTGGACGTCAGCGACACCGGCGGGGTGAGCGGCACGCTCAAGGACGGCACCCGCTTCACCAGCCAGATCCCCACCGCCCTGGACACCTCCCAGCTCAGCCACGCGCTCTCCGACCAGCACGTGAACATCACCGCCAGCCACTCCGGCAACGGCAGCTCGCTCTGGTCCACCCTGCTGCTGTTCCTGCCGCTGCTGATCTTCGGCGGGCTGTTCCTCTGGTCGGGCCGGATGGCCGCACGAACGCTCGGCGGCGGGCTGAGCGCGATCGGCCGCTCCCGGGCGAAGATCATCGAGGCCGAGCGGCCCGCCACCGGCTTCGCCGATGTGGCCGGGTACGAGGGGGTGAAGCAGGAGGTCAGCGAGGTGGTCGACTTCCTGCGCAGCCCGGAACGGTACGCCGCCGCCGGAGCCAAGGGGCCACGCGGGGTGATCATGGTCGGCCCGCCCGGCACCGGCAAGACGCTGCTCGCCCGGGCGGTCGCCGGGGAGGCCTCGGTGCCGTTCCTCTCGGTGACCGGCTCCGGTTTCGTGGAGATGTTCGTCGGTGTCGGCGCCTCCCGGGTCCGCGACCTGTTCGAGGAGGCCCGCAAGCGCGCGCCGTCCATCATCTTCATCGACGAGATCGACGCGGTCGGCGGCCGCCGTGCGGGCGGCTCCCGGATCGGCGGCAACGACGAGCGCGAGCAGACCCTCAACCAGCTCCTGTCCGAGATGGACGGCTTCGACCAGAGCACCGGGATCGTCGTCATCGCCGCCACCAACCGGCCGGACGCCCTCGACCCGGCCCTGCTGCGCCCCGGCCGGTTCGACCGGCAGGTCACCGTGCCGCTGCCCAACCAGGCCGAGCGGGCGGCCATCCTCGCCGTGCACACCCGGGGAAAGACCCTCGCTCCGGATACCGACCTGGACCGGATCGCCCGCGGCACCCCCGGCTTCTCCGGCGCCGACCTCGCCAACCTGGTCAACGAGGCCGCGATCAACGCGGTCCGCGCCGAACGCGCCACCATCACCGCGACCGACCTCGACGACGCCCGCGACCGGGTGCTGCTCGGGCGCCGGGAGTCCTCCAACGCGCTGCTGCCCGAGGAGCGGCAAGCCGTCGCCGTGCACGAGTCCGGGCACGCGCTGATGGCCGCGCTGTGCGAGCACGCCGACCCGGTCGCCAAGGTGACCATCCTCCCGGCGGGAGTCGCACTCGGCGCCACCGAGCAACTCCCCGAGGCCGAGCGGCACCTGTACAGCGAGAGCTATCTGAACGATCTGCTCACCGTCCAACTCGGCGGACGGGCCGCCGAGTTGGTGGTCTTCGGTGAGGGTTCGACGGGCGCCGCCAACGACCTCGCCAACGCCACCTCGGTGGCCACCCGGATGGTTCGCGAGTTCGGCCTCTCCCCGGACCTCGGCCCGGTCGGCTACTCCAGCGGTTCCCCGCAGTACCTCGGCGAGCACCCCGAGGACCTGCTGCGCCGCCCGTACTCCGAGCAGACCCAGCGCGCGGTGGACGAGGCGGTGGCCGCGCTGCTGCGCGGTGCCGAGCGCCGGGCCGTCGGGCTGCTGCACGAACACCGGCACCACCTGGACGAGTTGGCGGAGCTGCTGGTCGCCCAGGAGACCGTGGACGGCCGCGTGGTGCTGGACATCCTCCGGCATCCCGCGCCCGCGCCTGGGGTCGGGGCCGAGACCGCGAGCGAGGCCGAGACTGCGACCGAGGCCGAGGTCTAAGGCTTGGGCGGGCGCTCGAAGAAGGTCTCCAGCACCACCGTGGCCTGGGTGCCGTTCACGCCCTCGATCGCGTAGAGGCGGCGCAGCACGTCCTGGAGCTGCTCGGTGGTGGCCGTGCGCACCTTGACCAGCACCGAGGCGCTGCCCGCGATGATGTGCGCCTCCTCGATCTCCGGGACGGCGGCGAAGGCGGCGGCCGAATCGCCCATCCAGGCCTGGCGGCAGGTGATCTGGAGCGACATCCCCAACGACCGCCTGCTGCGCTGGGACGAGGCCACCGGCACCGTCGGCGTCTTCCGCTCCCCGGCCGGCCACCCCAACGGCAACACCCTCGACCGCGAGGGCCGTCTGATCGGCTGCGAACAGGGCAACCGCCGGGTCACCCGCACCGAACACGACGGCAGGATCACCGTCCTCGCCGACCGCTACCGGGGCAAGCGGCTCAACTCGCCCAACGACGCCGTCGTCGGCTCCGACGGCGCGATCCGGTTCTCCGACCCGGACTTCGGCATCACCGGCGACTACGAGGGCCACCGCGCCGAGCCCGAGATCGGCGCCCGCAACGTCTACCGGATCGACCCGCACAGCGGCGAGGTCCGGCTCGCCGCCGACGGCTTCGAGGGGCCGAACGGACTGGTCCTCTCCCACGACGAACGGCGGCTCTACGTCAACGACAGCCGGGCCGGGCACATCCGGGTCTTCGACGTCGGCGCGGACGGCACCCTCGGCGGCGACCGGATCTTCGTCGGCGGCGACGGCCACCGGTTCGACAACATCCGCTTCGACCTCGACGGCCGGCTCTGGGCGGCCGCCTTCGAGGACGGCGTCCACTGCTACGCGCCCGACGGCACCCTCATCGGCCGTATCCTCGTCCCCGAGCCCGTCTCCAACATCACCTTCGGCGGCCCGAAGAACAACCGCCTGTTCATCACCGCCACCACCTCGCTGTACTCGCTGGTGACGACGATGACGGGCACCCACCGTGTGACCTTCCCCAAGGAGTCGGCATGACCGTGACCCCGCCCGCGGACCTCCAGCGGCAGATCGCCCTCGCCCTCGGAGTGGCGCCCGTCCCCGACCCCGCGAAGGAGGCCGAGCGGCGGGTGGCCTTCCTGGCCGAGCAGCTGCGGGCCTCGGGTGCGCGCACCCTGGTGCTGGGCATCAGCGGCGGCGTCGACTCCACCACCACCGGGCGGCTCTGCCAGCTCGCCGTCGAGCGGCTGCGGGCCGAGGGGCACCGGGCCGGCTTCACCGCGATGCGGCTGCCCTACGGCGTCCAGGCGGACGAGGCGGACGCCCAGCGCGCGCTCGACTTCATCCGTGCCGACGAGGTGCTGACCGTCGACATCAAGCCCGCGACCGACGCCGCCCTGGACGCGCTGCTGGCGGCCGGGCTGACCTTCACCGACCACGCCCACGAGGACTTCGTGCGCGGCAACGTCAAGGCCCGCCAGCGGATGGTGGTCCAGTACGCGGCCGCCGGCGCCTCCGGCGGCCTGGTCGTCGGCACCGACCACGCGGCCGAGGCCGCCGTCGGCTTCTTCACCAAGTACGGCGACGGCGCGGCCGACGTCATGCCGCTCTCCGGGCTCACCAAGCGCCAGGTGCGCTCGATCGCCGCGGTGCTGGGCGCGCCCGCCGAACTGGTCGGCAAGATCCCCACCGCGGACCTGGAGAACCTCGCCCCCGGCCGCCCCGACGAGGAGGCCCTCGGCGTCGAGTACGACGCCCTGGACGACTTCCTGGAGGGCCTGCCGGTCAGCGAGGAGGTGTTCGACACCGTCCTCGGCCACTACCGCCGCACCGAGCACAAGCGCGGCCTGCCGATCACCCCGGGCCAGGCCTGACCGGCCGGGTGTCCCGGGTGCCTGAACCGCCGGACCCGATGCGGCGGCCGATGGGCCGGTGACCCCCTTGATCGTCGGGGCGTGAGCCCGGTTACGGTACCGGGTGAACGATCGTTAGCTCGAAGGGGGAGTCGGCGTGGAAGAAATGACGGTGCGTCCGGTGGGACGGGTGGTCGGCGGACGGGAGGACGTCCGGGACGACGACTGGGGGAGCGTCGGGGCGGTGATCCGGCTGGACGGCGGGCAGTTCGGGGAGGAGGCGCTGTACGGGCTGGCGGACTTCTCGCACCTGGAGGTGGTGTACCACTTCGACCGCGTCCCGGCGGGGAAGGTCGAGACCGGCGCCCGCCACCCGCGCGGCAACACCGACTGGCCGCTGGTCGGCATCTTCGCCCAGCGCGGCAAGAACCGCCCCAACCGGCTCGGGGTCTCCCGCTGCGCGCTGGTCCGGGTGGACGGACTGGAGCTGCACGTCACCGGCTTGGACGCGGTGGCCGGTACGCCGGTGCTCGACATCAAGCCGTACATGGGCGAGTTCGGCCCGCGCGGGGAGGTCCGCCAGCCCGCGTGGTCGACGGAACTGATGCGTGCCTACTACGACGGCGAGGCCTGACCGGTGGCCCAGGAGCGACTCGCGGTGGTGTCCGGCGGCGGGACCGGGATCGGGCGGGCGATCGCCGCCCGGCTGGCCGGGGACGGGAACCGGGTGGTGATCCTCGGCCGCCGGGCGGCCGTGCTGGAGCAGGCCCGGGAGGAGATCGAGCGGGGCGCCGGAGCGGGCACGGTCGTGCCGCTGGCGGGCGACCTGACCGACCCGGCAGCGGTCGGGGCGGTGGCCGCCCGGATCGCCGGACTCGGGCCGGTGGACGTGCTGGTGAACAACGCGGGCGCGATCATCACCCCGCCCGAGGACGACAGCCTGGCCGCCCTGGCCGCGTCCTGGCGGCGGGACCTGGACACCAACCTGCTCACCGCCGTGCTGCTGACCACCGCCCTCCAGGGCGCGCTGCGCCGCCCCGGCGGCCGGCTGGTGGTGATCAGCTCGGCGGCCGCCCAACGCGGCGGTGCGGGCCCGCACTCGGCCGGTTCGTACGCCGCTGCGAAGGCCGCCCTGCACGGCTGGGCCTTCGGCCTGGCGCGGCAGTTGGGGCCGGACGGGATCACGGTGAACGTGCTGGCGCCCGGCTACGTCGAGGACACCGAGATCTTCGGAGCCGACCGGGACGAGGAGTTCCACGCCCGGAAGATCGCCGACACCCTGGTCGGCCGGGCCGGCACCCCCGAGGACGTGGCCGAGGCGGTCGCCTACCTCGCCTCCCCGGCGGCCGGCTACCTCACCGGGCAGGTGATCGGCCTGAACGGCGGTGCGGTACTGGGCAGATGAGCCGTTCATCGGTCGTCTACCGCCCCTGCCTACGGTGAGTCGCAGAACGAGCAGAACGCACCGGGCCCGAACACAGGAGTTTCCGCTGTCCAGGATCATCACCACCGCCCTGCCCGCGCACGGGCACGTCAGCCCGTTGCTGGCGATCTCCGCCGACCTCGCCACGCGCGGCCACGAGGTGGTCTTCCTCGGCGGTTCGCGCTTCGCGGGCGCCGCCGAAAGGGCGGGGGTGCGCTTCGTCGCGCTGCCCGCCGAGGCCGACTGGGACGACCGCGACCTCGACGCGTTCTTCCCCGGCCGGGCGAGCCTGCCGCCCGGGCCGGAGCGGATCGCCTTCGACGTCCAGCACGTGTTCCTCGACCCGATCCCGCACCAGTACCGGGCGCTGCTCGCGCTGCTGGAGGAGTTCCCGGCCGATGCGGTGATCGCCGACGCCTTCGTCCAGGGCGCCCTGCCGCTGGCCCTCAGCCGGCCGCGGGCGGAGCGCCCGGCCCTGATCGGCATCGGCCTCACCCCGGCGATGCTGCCGAGCGTGGACACCGCGCCGTTCGGGCTGGCGCTGCCGCCGCTGCCGGGGGAGGAGGGCCGGGCCCGCAACCGGGCCCTGCAGGAGGAGATGGACCGGCGCGGCGAGCCGCTGCGGCGCCACGCCGAGAAGGTGTTCGCGGGGGTGGGCGTCCGGCTGCCGGAGGGCCCGCGCGGGCAGGCGCAGGTGACGGTGCCGGACGAGTACCTGCAGCTCACCGTGCCGGGCTTCGAGTACCCGCGCAGCGACGCGCCCGCCACGTACCGGCTGATCGGCGCGCTGCCGGGCCTCGTCGGCGACGAGCGGCCGCTGCCCGGGTGGTGGGACGAGGTGACCGACGAGCGGCCGGTCGTGGTGGTCACCCAGGGCACGCTGGCCAACACCGACCTCGGCGAGCTGGTCGCCCCGACCGTCCGCGCCCTGGCGGACCGGGACGACCTGCTGGTGGTGGCCGCCACCGCCCGCCCGGACGGGCCGCAGCGGCTGGCCGAGCTGCTCGGCGGCAGCCTGCCGGGCAATGTCCGCGTCGCCGGGTACGTCCCGTTCGACCGGCTGCTGCCGCACACCGACGTGCTGGTGAGCAACGGCGGTTACGGCGGGGTGCAGACGGCGCTGCGGTACGGGGTGCCGCTGGTGGTGGCCGGGGCGAGCGAGGACAAGCCGGAGGTGGCGGCCCGGGTGGAGTGGGCGGGCGTGGGGCTGGACCTGCGGACCGACCGCCCGGCGCCGGAGGCGGTCGGCCGGGCGGTGGACCGGGTGCTCGGCGAGGGCCGGTTCCGCGAGCGGGCCCGTGCGCTGGGCGCGGAGTTCGCGGAGTACCGGCCGTTCGACACCATTGCCGAGCTGGTGGAGTCGCTGTAGCCCCGAGAGGCGCCGTGGCCCCGAGAGGCGCTGCGGTCCCAGAGGCGGCGCTGCGGCCCCGAACGTCGCCGGGGAAACGATTCGTCAGTCGCCGTCCGCGTCCGGCTCCGGGGTGGGCGCGGCGGCGGGCTTGAGGCCGACCTTGGCCTCGGCCGTGGTCCAGTCGGTGGCGATCGCGCTCTGGGCCGCGGCCAGGGTGACCTGCCCCTTGCAGATCGCGGTGTGCAGGTGGGTCTCCACCGAGTCCTTGGGGTTGTTCGGGCCCTTGCCCGGGACGTGGCCGGGGGAGGGCGGCTGGATCCACAGGTTGCGCGGGTCGTTGGGGTCGCCGCCGAGCTGCAGGCTGATCAGGTGGTCGTACTCGGCGTCGCCCATCGGACCGGTGTAGCCGTAGGACTTGGCGTTCTCGGCCTTCTCCTTGCCGGTGATGTTCGCCGACGGGCGGATGGTCGAGGTGTAGCCGCCCGGCTTGCAGATGGTGTCGTTGATGTTGCCCTGGTTGACCGCCGGGCTGATCGCGCCCGGGGTGCAGTTCGGGTCGGGCAGCGGCTGCTTGTCCGCGGTGTAGCGGAAGTGGCAGCTGCCCGCCGCGGGCTGCGGCTGGACGTCGTACGAGGGCTTCGGGCCGGGCCCGGTCACGATCGCGGCCGGGGCGGGCTGGGCGGCGTCGCCGCCGGCCGTCGGGGCGGAGCTGTGGGCGCTCGCCTTGCCGTGGCCGGTGTCCTTGGCGGTGTGGCCGCCGCTGGACGAGCAGCCTGCGGCTGCTGCGAGCAGGACGGCCGCGGCTATGGCGAGGGCGCCTCGGGCGGGAGCCGGCACGGAGTTCCTCCAGGTCGTTGCGGGTGCGCGTGCAGCCGGTCGGCGATGTGCCGATGGCCGCGCCAGCGGACACTACCGTGTGGAGGGGGCCGAACGGGTGACGCCACGTCCGGGCGCGGGAGGAGTGTCGCGGGCGCGCGGAATCGTTTCCGCACTCCTGACGTGACGGCAGGGCGCTCCCGCGACCCGACCTCGGGCACGGGGCGCTCGACTCGGTGCCGAGGACCGTCCGGTCTCTGAGCCCCCGTGGTGCCGGTGGGGGCAGGCATCCCCACCGGTACCGTCGCGGCCGGTGCGCGGCGATCCACTCGGTGATCAGGTCCTCCAGCACCCCGAGCGGCAGGCTGCCGTGCCCGATCAGCTGGTGGTGGAACTCGCGGATGTCGAAGCGCCCGTCGAGCGCGGCCCGGGCCCGCTCGCGGTGCCGGACGATCTCCCGACGGCCGATCAGGTACGTTGGTGGCCTGGCCCGGCCAGGCGAGGTAGCGGTCGAGGCGATCGCCTCGTACTCGTAAATCAACTCGACCCGGCCCTGAAGGGACCTGGCTTGTGGGTAGGGCGCGGCTGGCTGTCACCTCCCACGTCTGAGAGCTGCCGTCAGGCCGGCTCTGGGACGCATGACTGACGCCCCGCTGTCCACGCGGCAGCGCCGCGAGCGGCGATGTTGCGGGCACCGTTGAGGTCCGCGTGCATCATGACGCCGCAGGCGTGGCACGCGAACTCGGACGGCGCGGTCAATATGCGGCGGAGGGAGAGGAGTTCCGTCCGCGCGTGGTGAACGCGCCGCCGCCGAAGCGGAATTCAGGATTCAGCCGGATCGGGCGCGGTGCTCAGCGGTAGGCCTCCGGCGCGGCCGGCCGGCCCGCGTCCTGCACTTCGACCAGGTAGCGCCAGCAGTCCGGGCGGCTGCCGTCCCGGTCGGTGAAGCCGTACTCCCGGGCCAGCTGTCCGCTGGAGAGGGACCGGCCGTTCCAGCGGGCGACCTCCGGGTCGGCGGCCAGCGCGGCGACCGCCCGGCCGACGTAGTACGGGGTCTCCGAGATGCCGAAGTGCGGCTCCCGGGTCACGGCCTCGCGCCAGTTCTCCTCGGTCACGCCGAAGTGCTCCAGCATGATCTCGGAGCGTATCCACCCCGGGGTCAGGGCCACGGCGGTGGCGCCGCGCGGGCCGAGCTCGTGGCCCAGGGAGAAGGCCATCCGCAGGACGGAGGCCTTGGCCAGGTCGTAGAAGAAGGAGTTGCGGTAGGTGGCGCGGTTGTACTCCTCCGTGCCGTCCGTCATCTCCACCAGCAGGCCGCCCGGGTTCTTCAGCAGCAGCGGCAGGGCGTGGTGGCTGGTGATCGCGTGGGTCTCCACCGCCAGGCGCAGCAGCCGCAGGCCGTCGTCCAGGCTGTGCTCCCAGACCGGGGTGTTCCAGCCGAACAGCTTCTCGCCGCCCCAGATGTCGTTCACCAGGACGTCCAGCCGGCCCTGCTCGGCCTCGATCCGCTCCACCAGGGCGGCCACCTCGGCCGGGACCAGGTGGTCCGTCGGCACCGCGATGCCCCGGCCGCCCGCCGCGGTGACCAGCTCGGCGGTGTCCTCGATCGTCTCGGGCCGGTCGTACTCCGAGCGCTGCTGCCGGGTGGTGCGCCCGGTCACGTACACCGTCGCGCCCGCCGCACCGAGCTCCACCGCGATGCCCCGCCCGGCGCCCCGCGTCGCTCCCGCGACCAGGGCGATCCGACCGTTCAGTGTCGCCGCCATCTGCCTGCCCTCCCGAGTGGATGAACTCATGGCCGTGCCGGCGCCCGTCCGTGGACGAACGCCGGCACCATCCAAGCGCGGGGGTCTGACAAACGGCGCCGGGGCGCGCGTCAGCGGATCAGCGGGCCTGGGACTCCTTGGCGGCCTTCGCGGCGGCCTCGGCGGCCTCCTTCTCGTGCTTGGCCTTGATCCGGGCGTTCTCCTTGCGGACGTCCACCTGGTTGGCGCGCTCGTGCTGGAGCCAGAGCGGGTTCTCGGCCTTGACGGCCTCGATCTGCTCGGTGGTGAGCGCCTCGGTCACGCCGCCGCGGGCCAGGCCGGAGATCGAGATGCCGAGCTTGGCGGCGATCACCGGGCGGGGGTGCGGGCCGTTCTTGCGCAGCTCCTGGAGCCACTGCGGCGGCTCGGCCTGCAGCGCGTTCAGCTCCTCGCGGGAGACCACGCCCTCCTGGAAGCCGGTCGGCGCCGCGGCGAGGTAGATCCCCAGCTTCTTGGCCGCCGTCTCCGGCTTCATGGTCTGGCTGGTCTTCTGCTTGAGCGATGTCATGAGGACAAGGGTAAGGGAGTGCGCGGGCGCTTCCGGTCACGGTCGGTAGCCTTGCCCTGTGACAGACATGCAGGTGAACCCGTCCTTCCGGCTCGCGTACGTCCCGGGCGTGACCCCCGGCAAATGGGCCCGGGTCTGGGTCGAGCGGCTCCCGGACGTCCCGCTCGACCTCGTCGCGGTCCCCTTCGAGGAGGCCGAGCGGACCGTGCGGGAGGGCTCGGCGGACGCCGGGCTGATCCGTCTGCCGGTCGACAAGGACGTGCTCAGCGCGATCCCGCTGTACACCGAGACCACCGTCGTGGTCTTCCCCAAGGACCACTGGCTCGCCGCCGCCGAGGAGGTCACCCTCGACGACCTCGCCGAGGACGTGGTCTTCCACCCGCTCGACGACACCCTCGGCTGGGCCGCCGACGCCCTGCCCGGTCGCCCGGCCGTCGAGCGCCCGGCGACCACGGCGGACGCCATCGAGCTGGTGGCGGCCAACGTCGGCGTGCTGCTGGTGCCGCAGTCGCTGGCCCGGCTGCACCACCGGCGGGACCTCACCTACCGGCCGGTGCTGGAGGCGCCGCAGTCCCAGGTCGCGCTGTCCTGGCTGCAGGAGCGGACGACGGACCTGGTGGAGGAGTTCATCGGGATCGTCCGGGGGCGGACGGTCAACAGCTCGCGCGGGCGGGGCGCCGGGCAGGCCGCGGCCGCCCCGGCCGCTCAGCCGAAGAAGGCGGCGGCTCCGCGGAAGCCGCAGCAGCAGAAGGCGGGCGGGCAGCAGCGGGCCGGCGGGCAGAAGACGGGCGGCCAGAAGTCCGGTGCCCAGAAGCCCGGGGCCCGGGGCGGTGCGGCGGCGGCCCGGCGCGGCAAGCCGAAGCGGCGCTCGTAGCCGGGCGCGTGGCGTAGCGGCGGCCCCGTTCCGGACCGTGGTGGTGGGAGGAGCGGGGCCGTGTGGCACGACCTGATGGTCGTCCAGATTCCGATCTTGACATCCTCCCTCGGTTGAAGCCGGGGGATTCCAACACCGGTGGGGTGTTGAGGTTCACGGGCACTCGACCGCCGGCGCGGTGTTGCCCCTCCGGTACCGGAAGATGCCTTCCGGGGCCTTACGGCCTGTCCTACCGCGACGTTGGTTACGGCGTTGGTGACCGCGTTGCAGGTGAAGCCTGCACACTCGAAGTCGGCCTGGATCTTGCGCGACTTGTCCCCGGCGCGCTGCACCGCCTGGCGCTGCGCCCGTCCGAGCTGGAACACGTCGTTCGGCTCCAGAACGGCGACAACGTCAGCGACGTGGCCCGCGCCCGGCTGGAGCCGGACGGGCAACTGCTGGTCACCCTCCGGGCGGCCGAACAGAGCGCCACCAAGGGCGACGTCGAGGAGTTGCGGGAACGGCTGGCGGCGATCGAGCGGCTGCTGGCCGGCATGGCGGCCGGAGGCCGGCCGCCCCGCTGACGGCGAGGCGGTCGGCCGCGGCTGATCACCCCTTCGGGCCTGCGGCGGCGGGTGCGCCCGTGTGGTGGCGGGTGGTGGCGGCCGTGGTGGCGGCGAGGGCGAATCCGAGGGCGGCGGCGAGGAGGTGGCCGACGGTGGTGAACTCGGGGAGTGGGCCGGGCCATACGTGGTCGCTGCCGAGCGGCCAGGCGAGGACGAAGGCGGCCCAGGGCAGCCGGGCCCAGCGGGGCAGGGCGAGGACCGCGAACGCGAGGGCGGCCTGGGCGCCGTAGCTGATGCCGTAGTCCGATGCCGCGCGGACGCTCTCCGGGTACCAGTCCTGCCGCAGCGCGAGCAGGATGACCAGGGCGGTGATCAGGGTGGCGCCGACGTGCCCGGCGAGGAACACCGCGGCGGCGCGCAGCGTCCCGTAGCGGCGTTCGGCCCAGGCCAGGCCGACGACGATGCCGAGGCCGAGGGTGATCAGGGTGCCGCCGAAGCCGGTCGAGGTGACGTCGGTGAGCGTGCCGTCGTACAGCAGCGCGCTGCCGAACAGGGCCCTGATCGGGTGGTCGTGCAGGTTGTCCAGGTTGGTGCTGATGTAGTCCCGCAGGTCGTCGGCCCCCGCGTCGGAGAGCCCGTACTCGACCCAGGCGTGGCCGAGCAGGAGCAGGCCGACGTAACCGAACGTCAGCGGTGAGCGGCGCGGGTACGTCCGGACGGCGCGCAGCAGCCCGGTCAGGAGCCCCAACGGGGATCGAGCGTTCATGGTGTGATGGTGTCCCGGTCGAACGGCAGGTCCGGCCGGCGCACCTGTGGCCGGCCCCGCCGGGACAGTACCGAACTCCGACCACCGTGCGACCCGCGCGCCCCTCATCGCGCCCGGCGGGTCAGCGTCGCCGTGAAGGGGCGGGGGGACATCGAGGAGCCGCGGGCGGGGCGGACCGGGCGGCCGGGGGTGGGGGTGACGGTCCAGCGGGCGGCGACGGTGGCGATGGCGAGGGCGGCCTCGGTGGTGGCGAAGGCCTCGCCGATGCAGCGGCGGGCGCCGAGGCCGAAGGGGACGTAGGTGCCGGGGGCGGGGCGGGCGGTGGTGAGCCAGCGGTCGGGGTCGAAGCGGTCGGGGCAGGGGAACAGGTCGGCCCGGCGGTGCAGCAGGTAGGGGCTGAACAGGATGGTGGCGCCGGCCGGGATGCGGTGGCCGCCGAGTTCGGCGTCGGCGGCGACGGTGCGGCTGAGCACCCAGGACACCGGGTAGAGCCGCAGCGTCTCGCTGACGATCCGGGCGGTGAGCGGCAGCGCGGGCAGGTCCTCGTAGCGGGCGGGGCGCCCGTCGAGGACGGTGTCGAGTTCGGCGTGCAGGCGGTCGCGGATGGCCGGGTTGGCGGCGAGCAGGGTCCAGGCCCAGGAGAGGGTGGCGGCGGTGGTCTCCGTGCCGGCCAGCAGGAAGGTGACCACCTGGTCGTGGACCTCGGTGTCGGACAGGACGGTGCCGTTCTCGTCGAGGGCGCCGAGCAGCATGGAGAGCAGGTCGTCGCGGTCGGTGCCGGCGGCGCGGTAGTCGGAGATCAGCCGCTTGGTGATCTCGCGCAGGTTCCGCTCGGCGCGGCGGAAGCGACGGTTTCCGGGGGTGGGGATCCGGTCGGCGCCGGGGATCGGCAGCATGATCCGCCGGGCGACGCCCCGGGTGACCACGTCCATGCACTCGTGCACGGGCAGCGAGCCGGCCCGTTCGTGGGCGGCGAACAGGCAGCGGGCCGTGACGGCGGTGGTGAGGCGGTACATCGCGGCGGGCACGTCGATCACGTGGCCGTCACGCCAGTGGGCGGTGGTGCCGGCGATCTCCTCGGCCATCATGGCGGCGTAGCCGGGCAGCCGGTCGCGGTGGAACGCGGGTTGCAGCATGCGGCGTTGGCGCCGGTGGTCGGCGGCGGGGCAGGTGGCGAGGCCGTTGCCGAAGGCCTCGCGGGCCTTGTCGATGACGACCCCGCCCTTGTGGTACGTGTGGTCCTCGGTGAGCAGCCGGTGCACCAGGTCGGGGTGGCAGGCGACGTACGCGTCGAGCGGGCCGAGCCGGAGCCTGACCAGGTCGCCGTGGGCGGCCAGGCCGGCGATGAAGCCGAAGGGGCGGCGGACGAAGGCGGGGGCGTGGCCGAGCAGGGGGAGCGCGCCGGGGGCGGTGGCCGAGGTGTATCGGGCGGTTGGGTGGTACTGGGTGGTCAAGGGCGTCACCTCGGGTGGGGGATGGCCGGATCGATGGGCGATCTGGATCTTTCCCGGGGCCCGCCGGTGAAACGGTTCGTGACCGGCGGGTGGGGTGAACGCGGGGGCGCATGCCGAACGCCCGTGCGCCGTCCGGTGTTTGACGGATCGTGGTCCGGCTGCCGGAGGCGAGCCCCGGTGTCGGGGCTACCGGGCGGTGGTGTCGCGTGCCTACACTGCGAACTCCTGTGAGACTACCGGTCAGTACTACCGGGCAGTAGAAGGCCCGGCGGGGAATGGGGAGTTGAATGACCGACGAGCGGGCCCACGCGTTCACCGACGACGCCCTCGGCGCGCACGACGCGGTGGCGCTGGCCGCCCTGGTGCGGGCCGGCGAGGTCAACCCCCGCGAGCTGGTCGCCGCGGCCGTCGCCCGTGCCGGGCGGATCGACGGCGCGCTGCTGCCCGTCGCCCACGCCTCGTACGAACGGCCCCGGATCAGCCGGGAGGGCATCGGCGGCCCGCTCTGGGGCGTGCCGACCTACCTCAAGGACAACGTGGACCTGCGCGGCCTGCCGACCGCCATGGGCAGCGAGGCCTTCCGCGCCCGCCCGGCCCGCCGCAACGCGCGCTTCACCGACCAGTTCCTGGCCACCGGCCTGGCCGTGCTCGGCAAGACCCGGCTGCCCGAGTTCGGCCTCAACGCCTCCACCGAGTTCGCCACCGCCCAGCCGGTGCGCAATCCCTGGAAGCCCTCGCACTCGGCGGGCGCCTCCTCGGGCGGCTCCGCCGCGCTGGTCGCCGCCGGCGTCGTGCCGATCGCGCACGCCAACGACGGCGGCGGGTCGATCCGGATCCCGGCGGCCTGCTGCGGCCTGATCGGCCTCAAGCCCACCCGGGGCCGGCTGGTGACCAACGCCCAGGGCGGCAAGCTGCCGATCGACCTGGTCACCGACGGGGTGGTGACCCGCTCGGTGCGTGACACCGCCGCCTTCTTCGCCGCCGCCGAACGCCACCACCACAACCCGAAGCTGCCCCCGCTCGGCCTGGTCGAGGGCCCGGGCCGGCGCCCGCTGCGGATCGGGCTGGTGGTGGACTCGCCGATCGCCAAGACCGACGAGCCGACCCGCCGGGCGGTCGAGGAGACCGCCGCCCGGCTGGAGGCGATGGGCCACCGGGTCGAGCCGACCACCCTGCCCTTCGGCGAGGAGTTCTCCCGCGACTTCCTCTCGTACTGGGGCTACATCGCCTGGGTGATCGCGGTCACCGGCCGGCTGGTGCTCGACCCGAGCTTCCGCAGCGGTCGGCTGGACGGCCTGACCACCGGCCTGCGCCGCCGCTTCCAGGCCGAGTTCCCGCGCACCCCGGGCGCGCTGCGCCGGCTGCGCCGGGCCGAGGCGGTGTACGCGGGGATCTTCCGCGACCACGACGCGATCCTCTCCCCGGTGCTCGCCCACACCGCCCCGCCGATCGGCCACCTGAGCCCGAACGTGGCCTTCGACGAGCTGGTCGAGCGGCTGCTGCGCTACGTCGCCTTCACCCCGGTCAACAACGTGACCGGCGGCCCGGGCATCGCGCTGCCCACCGGGGCGGCGCCCGGCGGCCTGCCGATCGGGGTGCACCTGTCGGCCGCGCACGGGCAGGAGCAGCTGCTGCTGGAGCTGGCCTTCGCGCTGGAGGCGGACCGGCCCTGGCGGCGCATCCAGGACTGACCCGCGAGACGCCGCGACGGGGGGCACGGCGCCGCGACGGACCTCGCCGCGACCGGGGGGTCACGGCGCCGCGACCGACCTCGCCGCGTGCACCTCGTGGAGCAGCCGGGCCAGCGCGCAGTCCGGCGCCACCGCCTCCGGGTCGGCCGGGGGCAGCGGGGCGCCGGTGCGCAGCGCCTCGGCCAGGTCGGACAACTCCTGGGTGGCGGCGCCGACCTCCGCCGGGGTGGGCACGGGCGCGCCGTGCTCGACCCGTACCCGGGTGGCGGTGGTGGTGTCCACGATCCGCTCCACCGCGATCACCAGCGGCCACCAGGCCTCCGCCCGGGCGCCGACCGGCGGCGGCTCGGTGAGCGCCCGCTGGAACTCGCTGCGCACGGTGGACAGGTCCCGGTAGAGCCTCCGCCGGTAGCGGGCCCGGGCTGGTTCGTCGCGGCCGGGCGCGGTGGTGAAGGCCAGCGACACGTAGGAGGCGGTGTCCTGGACGGCGTCGGCCAGCCGGTCGCCGATCCGGGTGTGCCAGGACTCCGGCCACAGCAGGTAGCCGGCCAGCAGTGAGATGCCGCAGCCGATCAGCGAGTCGTAGAGCCGGGGCAGCACCAGGTGGAAGCCCTGGTGGTTGAGCAGGTCGGAGAGCAGCAGGATCACCGGGGTGATCGCCGCGGTCTGGAAGGCGTACCCCTTGACCGACAGCGCCGGGATCAGGGTGGCCAGCGCCGCCATCACCGGCACGTCCCACCAGCCGTGCGGCACCTCGGCCAGCACCGGAATGGCGATCAGCAGCCCGGCGGCCGTGCCGAGCGCGCGCAGCACCGCGCGGGAGAACACCGAGCCGAAGTCGGGCTTCATCACGAAGGTCACGGTCAGCGTCACCCAGTACGAGCGGGGCACCGCGATCACCGACACCAGTACCTGGGCCAGCCCGATGCACAGTGCCAGGCGCAGTCCGTACCGCCAGGACGCCCTGGACAGCAGCAGCGCCCGCGCGGCCCGCCGGGCCCGGACCTCCAGAGCGGCGGGCCGGCCGAGCCGGTCGTCGGAGGCGTACGGGTCCGGCTCGGCCTCGTGCACCACGGTGGCGGCGTGCCGGATCGCCTCGGCCAGCGCGCGGGTGGACGGGCCGCGCGGTTCGGGCAGGTCGGGCAGGGGCGCGGGGCCGGTGCGGCCCAGCTCGACGGCGGCGGCCAACTCGCGGACGGCGGCCGGGTAGCCGGGCGCCAGCGGGCCGAACTCGGGCGGGCGCAGGTGGACCGCCGAGGCGCCCTCGACCACCGGGACCACGGCGTTGAGCTGGGCGAGCAGCCGGACCAGGGTGGGGGAGCGGCCGTGCCGGCGGGCGCGGCGGGCCAGCAGCAGGTCGTAGGACTGGTTGAGCGCATGGGTGAGCTCACGCCGCTTGGCGTCGTAGCCGGGCGAGCCGGCGGCCTCCAGCATTTCGGCGACCGCCCGGTAGGTGCCCGCGACGATCCCGCGCTCGGGCGTGCCGCCGCGCAGCGGCCAGGCCAGCAGGGTGAGGGCGAGCACCACCAGGCCGCCGAGCAGCAGCAGGGCGGGCGGCAGCCACCAGGGGGAGGGCATCGGCAGGCCGGCCCCGATCACGGTGTTGAGCAGCAGGAGCAGTCCGGAGGCGGAGGCGACCGCGCCGATCGAGGAGATCATGCCGGAGACCAGCGCGACGACGGTCAGCACCACGACGGTCGTCCAGCCGGAGCCGTGTACCTGGGTGCCGGCCAGCACCCCGAGGGCGCCGATCAGCTGCGGCACGGCGATGTTGAACACCCGCATCCGGTAGGCGTCGGCGGTGTCCCCGATGACGCCGGACAGTGCGCCCAGCGACACCAGCGCGCCGTAGCCGGGCCGCCCGGTGGCGGTGCCCACCGCGAGCGGGGCGGCGAGCGCGACCGAGGAACGGGCCACCGCGGCCCAGGGGATCGGCGTGTCCCGGGGCCGCAGGCCCTCGGTCAGCCAGCCAGGCGGGGCCAGCCGGGTGGGTGCCAACCGGGTTCGTGCCACAGTCCCAAGCTACGGCGAGCGGGCGGGCGGCGCGGGCCCGGCGCAACGGTGCGCGGGGTGCCGGGGTTCACCGCTCCCGGTTATGTCAATTCCCGAAACATACCCGCCCTTATGTCGGCCTCCGAAACATAAAGCGAACCGCGAGAGGCGCTGTGAACTGCGCCGATTTCCCAATCGGCAACCCGAGGGAAAGGGTTGACACCATTAGTTGGTCTAGTCCAACGTATGGGGAGTGCGGTTCGGCAGGGGCTGATGCGAAGTGAGAGGCCCTGCCGGACGGGCGAGTTGGCCCTCCTGGCGTGGCGCTGTCCCGTGCTCGCGGACCGAGACGGGAAGGAGCGCACGCGCACGGGCGTCCGGTCCGCGCACCGAATTCCCCTTCCGGTCGAACGACCGGCCGTCGGCTCGCCGTGCCCGCACCGGGTGTCCGAGGCAGCGCCGCATCGACCACGAACCATGGAGTGACCGCCCATGCCGAGCCCTGACGAACACCCCGAGGGATATCTGTACCGGGCCGCCTCGCCGCGCCCCTACTTCAGCGCCGACACCGAGAGCTACCTCGCCCGCACCGGCCTGCGCGAGCTGCGCAAGGAGCGCCCGCTGCGGGTGCTCTCCGAGCAGGGCCACGCGCACTGGCAGACCTACGGCTACGTCGTGGTGAGGCAGGCGATCCCGGCCGAGGCCGCCGAGCGCCTGCTCGACTTCGCCTGGGACTTCCAGGGCCTGTCGCCCGACCGCCCCGAGGAGTGGTACCGCGAGCGCCACCACCGCGACGAGCTCGACCAGCACCTGCACATCTACGGCTTCGTCGAGGCCTACCACCACCAACTCATCTGGGACAGCCGCCAGTCGCAGCGCGTCTACGACGCCTTCGTGGACGTGTGGGACTGCGAGGAGCTCTGGGTCACCCTCGACCGGCTCAACCTCAACCCGCCGAACGTCCGCAACCGCGACCGCGCGCTCATCGAACCCACCGACAAGGGCTTCGACATCGAACTGCACTGGGACGTCGACACCACCCGGGGCATGCTGCCGCAGCGCGTCCAGGGCATCATCGCGCTCAACGACACCGAGCCCGACCACGGCGGCTTCCAGTGCGACCCGGAGCTGTTCCGCCGCTTCAACGCGTGGCAGGCTGCCCAGCCCGCCGACCGCGACCCGATCCGGCCGGCCGTCGACCGCGACGAGTTCCCGGTGATCCGGCCCGAGCTGAAGGCCGGCGACCTGCTGATCTGGAACGGCCTGCTGGCCCACGGCGTCGCCCGCAACACCTCGGCCGGCGGCGTGCGCGCCGTGCAGTACCTGTCGATGATGCCCGCCCTGGAGGAGGCCGAGCCGCTGCGCCGCTCCCGGGTCGAGTCCTGGCGCACGCTGAGCACCCCGGACTGGAACCGCACCCTGGTCGGGGACGCCGACAAGCCCGAGGCGCTGCGCTACGGGCCCGCCGAACTGACCGAACTGGGGGAGAAGTTGCTCGGCCTGCGGTCCTGGACCGGCCGTACCTTCGGGGAGCCCACGGGGGAGCGGGAATGCGCGCCGTCTGCCTGACCCTGCCCACCAACCGCGAGTGCGCGGGCACCATCACCTCGATCGGCGCCGAAGCCGCCTACGCCGCCCGGCGGTTCGGCGTCCAGGTGCACCTGCTGGTGCTCGACTCCGCCGACCCGCAGGCCCGCCGGCGCCACGCCGAGGCCGTCGCCGCGCTGCCGCCGGCCGAAGGCGTGCTCGTCCACCACCTGGACGAGGCGGCCCAACGCGCCTTCCTGCGCGAGGCGATCGAGCGCTCCGGCCTCGCCGGGCCGGACAAGCTGCTCGACCTGATGCTGCCCGACGCCGTCTCCTACGGCGCCTGCACCAACCGGGCCTTCCTGCTGGCCGCCGCGCTCGGCTGCACCTCGGTGCACCGTCGCGACTCCGACAGCCGATACCAACTGCTCGACGGCGAACCGGTGTTCCCGATCGAGCACGAGCTCGCCACGATCGGCGTCAGGGCCGCCGACGCGGCCGCCGCCGTCACCGAGCACACCCTCGACCCGGCGCACGCCGACAAGCCCGTCGCCCTGGTCGGCGCCTCCTTCATCGGCGAACTCTCCGTCGACCTCGGCGAGATCCGCGACCTCGACCCCGAGGTCTACCACGACGTGGTCGCGCTCTGGGCACCCGGCGCGGCCACCGAGGAGCAGAAGCGCGAACTCGTCGCCGAATCCTTCGTCGGCGCCGGCACCGAGCCCTTCATCGCCGACCGCGCCGTGCTCGACCGGCCCGACATCTGGCGGATCGACATGTGCAACATCGCCCTCGACCACGAGGTGTACGAGCGCGTCCCGCTGCCGCCCGCCACCGACACCATCGGCAGCGACTACTTCCTGCACCACCTGGTGCACGGCGCCACCCTTCCCGGGGTCACCCACAACCGGCACATCGTCAACTACTACACCCCGGAACGCCGCACCGGCTCCGGCTTCACCGCCTACCAGGGGCGCTACGCCAAGTTCCTGCTCGCCATGCTCTACCACCACCCGGTCTACTCCGAGATGGAGCTGGCCGGCGACACCCTGCTCGACGAGCGGCACCACGTCCGCCCCGAGGTGATCGCCGACTGCGCCCGCCGCAGCGCCGCGGCGGACCGCACCGAGAACCACCGGCGGCTCGCCGAACTCGACCGCTGCTACCGCCGACTCGGCGGGAAGTACGCCGAGTTCGCCGACCACCTGGCGCCCCGACGGGCGCGTCTGCTCGACGAGGCGCAGGCGGACATCGAGGACTTCGCGCTGCTGATCGACGCGTGGGGCCCGCTGGTGCGCGCGAGCAGGTCCACCCCCACCGAACGGCTGCCGCGTTAGCCGGACCGGGAGTTCATCCGTGATACGTCAGACCACCGACCCGCGCCACCAGACCGACGGCCGCGGAACCGGCGCCCTGCGCGCCGCGCTCGCCGCCGCCACCGAGGACACCCTGATCTACGACCTGGACGGCATCGGCCGCCAGTACGCCGCCCTGTGCGCCGAACTGCCCGGTGTCGCCGTCCGGTTCGCGATGAAGGCCTGCCCGGTCGACGAGGTGCTCGACCACCTCGCCCGGCTCGGCTCCGGCTTCGACGCGGCCGGGCCGCAGGAGATCGCCCAGGCGCTGCGCACCGGGGTCGCCCCCGAACTGATCCACTACGGCAACACCGTCAAGTCCGACCGCAACATCGCCGAGGCCTACCGGCTGGGCGTGCGCGACTTCGCCACCGACAGCCTGGAGGACGTCGCCGCGATCGCCGAACACGCCCCCGGCTCACGGGTGTTCTGCCGCCTGGCCACCACCGGCGAGGGCGCGCTGTGGGGACTCAGCCACAAGTTCGGCTGCTCGCCCGAGGACGCCCCGCGGGTGCTGGACGCCGCCCGCACCTGCGGGCTGGTGCCCTCCGGCCTGTCGGTCCACGTCGGCTCGCAGCAGATGACCGCCGAGGCCTGGGGCGCGGCCGTCGAGTCGCTGGCCGCCGTGCTGGAGGCGGTCAACCGGCGCGGCATCGTGCCGAACCGGATCAACCTCGGCGGCGGACTGCCCGCCCTCGGTGTGCTGGACCGGCACGGCCGCCCGCTCGAACCGCCGCTGGACAAGATGTTCGCGGTGATCCGCGAGGGCATGGACCGGCTGCGCGCCGTCAACGCCGCCCCGCTGGAGTTCCTGCTGGAACCCGGCCGCCACCTGGTCGCCGACCACGGCGCGATCCGCGCCCACGTCGCCCGGCTCTCCTCCCGCCGCCGGCTCGACGGCACCCGCGAGGACTGGCTCTACCTGAGCTGCGGCAAGTTCAACGGCCTCTACGAGATGGACCAGTTGCAGTACCGGCTGGAGTTCCCCACCCACCCCGGCGGGCGGTTCGTCGACGCCGTGGTGGCCGGTCCGACCTGCGACAGCGACGACGCGTACGCCCAGGAGGACGGCCTGGTACGGGTGCCGCGCGCGGTCGCCTCCGGCGACCCGGTGTGGATCCACTCCTGCGGCGCGTACTCCACCGCCTACGCCACCCGGGGGTTCAACGGCTTCGTGCCGCTGCCGTACACCTGCGTCGGCGGCCCGGCTCCGGACGGAGGACGCGCATGACCGACACCCGGATCCGGCTGCTTCGGGAGGAGGACTGGGACGACGTGGTCGCGCTGGAGGAACGCGCCTACGCCGCCGACGGCCTGTCCGAGGGCGGCGAGGCGCTGCGCTCCCGGCACCGCGCCTCGCCCTCCACCTGCTTCGTCCTGGAGCACGCCGGCGGCATCGGCGGCTACCTGCTCGCCCTGCCGTACCCGCTGTTCCGCTGCCCGGACCTCAGCCGGGCCGAGTCCGGCGGCGGTGTACCGGCGAGCAACCTGCACGCCCACGACCTGGTGATCGCCGAGCGGGCGCGCGGCCGGGGCCTGGCCCACCGGATGCTGCGGCACCTGGAGGAGACCGGACGGGCGGCCGGCCACCGGACGCTCTCGCTGGTCGCGGTGCGCGGCTCGCAGGTGCTGTGGACCCCGCTCGGCTACCGCGCCCGGCCCGAGATCGGGCTGCCCGCGAGCTACGGCGCCGAGGCGGTCTACATGGCCAAGCCGTTGGAAACCGCCCCGGCCGATCCCGTCCCGTCCCCCTCCAGAGCCGAAGTGGGCTGATGCACATGTCTCCCGTACGCGACGAGTTCCGCCGCTCCCAACTGGCCACCGGCGCACTGTTCTTCGTCCTCGGATTCCAGTACGCGACCTGGGTCTCCCGGGTGCCCGCGCTCAAGGCCCGGCTCGACCTGGGCGAGGCCCGGATCGGTCTGCTGCTGATGACCTGCGGGATCGGCGCGGCGGTGTCCTTCCCGCTGGTCGCGGTGCTGATGCGGCGGCTCGGCTCCCGCCTGCTCTCGGTGCTGTCCGCGCTCGCCCTGGGCGTCGTCCTGCTCGCGCTGTCGGTGGTGCCGAACTACCCGGTCACCCTGCTGGTGCTGTTCTGCGACGGCGTCGCGGTCGGCTGCCTGAACGTCGCGATGAACGCCCAGGGCGCCGCGCTGGAGGCCCGCTTCGAGCGGACCACGATGTCCAGGCTGCACGCCACCTTCAGCGCCGGCTCGCTGCTGGCCGCCCTGCTGGCCTCCGGCGTCAACGCCTTCACCGGCACCCTCGCCGTCCACTTCGGCCTGGCCGCGCTGCTGCTGGCGGTGCTGGTCGTCGTCGCCCGGCCCGGGCTGCTGGCCGACGGCCCGCAGGAAGCCGCCTCGCCGACGGAGCGGAAGGAGCGGCGCGGCTTCACCCTGCCCGCCGTGGCGACGCTCTGGATGGGCCTGGCGATGGTCTTCGGCACCGTCACCGAGGGCGCCATGAACGACTGGTCCGCGCTCTACCTCAAGGACGTGGTGCACGCCGCCGCCGGACTCGCCCCGATGGGCATCGCCGTGGTCTCGGTGATGATGGTCTGCGCCCGGATCTTCGCCGACGGCTGGCGCACCCGCTTCGGCGACGGCCGCATCGTCCGCACCGGCAGCCTGCTGGCCGGCCTGGGCCTGGCCCTCGCCCTGCTGGTCGGCGGCGTCGTCCCCACGTTGCTCGGCTTCGCCTGCGTCGGCCTCGGCGTCGCCGCCGTCACTCCGTGCGTCTACGTCGCCGCCGCCCGCCAGGGCTCCGACGCCCTCTCGCTGGTCGCCGCCATGGGCACCACCGGCCTGCTCGCCGGCCCCGCCGCCATCGGCTTCGTCGCCGGCGCCACCAGCCTGGCGTGGGGCATGGCCGCCGTCGCCGCCTCGACCGCCGTGGTCTCCCTCTGCGCCACCCGCATCCGCTGGCCGCAACCTGCCTCTGCTGCCGCTCAGCTCGCCCCTGACGCCGCCTGACCCCTCAGTTCTCGCCCGGCACGTCCGCGCCCCCGTCGCGGACGTGCCGGGCGAGCCGTTCCCTCCTCGCGGTGAGGCGGGCGATCTCCGCGTCCAGGGCCTCCAGCCGGGCGGTGACCACCGGCGCGAAGGTCTCCGGCCCGGGGTCGGCCGTGCAGCGCTGTGGCGGGTCCTTGCAGTCGCCTGCAGAAGGCGTTGAGCCGCTCTGAGAAGGGATCGAAGAACCGGGACAAGGCCCGAAAGAAGGTCGCGCGTCAGCACGCTAAGGTGGCCGACCGCCGCCGGGACTGGCACCACAAGGAATCCACGAAGATCATCCGAGAGAACCAATCGGTGTACGTGGAAGACCTAGCGGTGGCCGGCCTCGGGCGGACCCGGCTCGCCAAGTCCGTGCACGACGCCGGATGGTCACAGTTCCTCATGATGCTGGAGTACAAGGCCGCAAAGCACGGCCGTCACTTCAGCCGCATCGGACGCTTCGAGCCGACCTCGCAGGTCTGTTCGGCCTGCGGCGTCCAGGACGGTCCCAAGCCCCTATCGGTCCGCGAGTGGACCAGCGGGGCGTGCGCGGCCGTTCACGACCGCGATGTGAACGCCGCACGCAACATCCTGGCCGCCGGGCGGGCGGACAGGCTAGACGCCTGTCGAGCGCAGGTAAGACCGGGAGCAGTCCCGGCACAGCGCGATGAAGCAGGAACCCACCGAGACGGTCAGACGACCGTGGCAGGAATCCCGTTCCCTCAGGGGCGGGAGGACGTCAAGCATGCGTCAGGGGCAAGTGCGGCCGATGAAACCAGGTCTGACGGTACGTGGGGGAAGTAAGTCTTCTAGAGTCGCCTGCGGTACGACCGTATGACCATGAGCAGCACGAGCCGGATGAGCCGCGTGAGAGGTTTGGACAGCATGACCGAGCAGGCCCCCGAGCCCTACGAGCACGTCGACGAGGACTGGCAGACCGCGGTGGCGATCGTCGCCCACCCCGACGACATGGAGTACGGCGGCGCTTCGGCCGTCGCCCGCTGGACCGCGCAGGGCAAGAAGGTGATCTATGTGATGGTCACCAGCGGCGAGGCCGGGATCGACTCGATGCAGCCCGAGGAGTGCGGGCCGCTGCGGGAGGCCGAGCAGATCGCCTCGGCGCGGGTGGTCGGGGTGGAGACCGTGGAGTTCCTCGGGTATCCGGACGGGGTGGTGGAGTACGGGCTGCCGCTGCGCCGGGACATCGCCCGGGTGGTGCGCCGGCACCGGCCGGAGATCGTGATCACCAGCAACTTCCGGGAGACCTACGGCGGGGCGTTCCTCAACCAGGCGGACCACATCGCGGTCGGCCGGGCCACCCTGGACGGCGTCCGGGACGCCGGGAACCGCTGGGTGTTCCGCGAGTTGGTGGACGAGGGGTACGAGCCGTGGAACGGGGTGCGGCAGATCTGGGCGGCGGCCTCGCCGGGGTCGAAGCACGCGGTGGACACCACCGACACCTTCGACGCCGGTGTCGCCTCGTTGGAGGAGCACAAGGCGTACCTGGCCGGGCTGGGCGGGGCGATGGCGGACGCCCGGGAGTTCCTGGAGGGCTTCGGCCGCGGCGCGGGCACCCGGCTGGGGACGCGCTTCGCGGTGCCGTTCGAGGTGTTCCCGCTGCGCTAGCCGGGGGGCTCGGCGGAGTCGGAGCCGGCGTCGACGCCTTCGCGGCGCCGACGCCGGTAGCGCAGCACCTGCCGGAGCAGGAAGGCCGCGACCAGCAGCCCGAGGCCGATCGCGAACCAGAGCTGGTAGTGGATCGCCGTCCGGTAGACCGTGCCGATGTTGGCCCCGGCGACGTAGCCGAGGGTGCCCCACACCGCGGTCCACAGCACCGCGCCCAGCAGGTTGAAGACCGCGAAGCGGCGCCACGGCATCTCGGTGGTCCCGGCGATGATGCCGTTGTACTGGCGCAGCCCGTCCACGAAGCGGGCGACCGCGACGACCTTGCCGCCGTGCCGGGCGAAGAAGCCGTCCGCGCGTTCCATCCGGGCCGGGGTGAGCAGCACGTAGCGGCCCCAGCGGTGGACGAAGGCGCGCCCGCCGGTGTGGCCGATCAGGTAGCCGAGGCTGTTGCCGACCGTGGCGGCGGCCGCCGCGATCAGCAGGACGGCGGCGAAGTCCAGGTGCCCGGTGCCGGCGTACACCGAGGCGAGCACCAGGATGGTCTGCCCGGGCACCGGGATGCCGCAGTTGTCGAGCAGTACGAGCAGCGCCACCGCGATGTACCCGTAGTGGTCCAGCAGTGGTGCGAGATCGGCGAGTGCCCCGGGCAGCGGGGGCGAGGGGGCGGACACCGCTCCTCACCACCTCGCGCGGGTCGGGCACGGGGTGGTGGGGGAGTCGGTCAGTGTCCCGCCTGGCGGGATCCGACGTGTTCGATGTTGCAGTCGGGGCCGGGGTAGATCAGGCCTTCGTGGCCGTCCTCGAAGCGGACCACGTACGGGGGCTCGCCGTCGGTGCCGCGCACCTCCGTGATGATGCCCTTCTGGTCCACCATGCCCACCGACCTGCTGTGGATATGGAGCTGGTCTCCTACCGCTGCGTGCATGGTCGTGCTCCTCGGGTCGCGGTGGCCGCCTCCGCGGCCGTTCCGCTTTCCACTGTGCTGCGGGCGCGGCGGGCTCGCAACGGCTCGGGCGGACGGGATGCGCGGGGCCCGTGGGTCGTGCGTCAGCCGCCGGACGGCTGTTGCGCCAGGTAACCGCGCACCAGCCGCTTGCACTCGGCGATCAGCGCCGGATCGCCGTCCGGGTCCCCCCGGAAGGCGAGTTTGAGCACCGCGTCGGCCGCCTCCAGGGCGACCCGCAGGGTGAGCGTGGTGGCCGCCGGGTCGCCTGCGGCGAACAGTTCGCCGCCGAGCGCCTGCAGCCGCAGGGCGACGGCGGTGTTGTTGTCCACGCCCGCGTCCAGCAGGTGCTTCTCATCCCGGACCCCGGCCGGCACCGCGGTGCCGGCCAGCCCGAAGTCCACCTGGCCGAACCCGGGCACCGCGCGCTTCATCGCCACGAACTCCTCCACCGCGAGGTCGCTGAAGCCGGCCGGGCCGACCGGCGCGGAGGCGTCCAGCCGGGCGTCCAGCCGTTGGAGGTACCGGTCGAGGTTGCGGGCGGCGAGCGCGGCCAGCAGGTCCTCCTTGCCGGCGAAGAACTGGTACAGGGTGCCGATCGGCACCTGGGCACGCTGGGCGACCTCCTTGGTGGTCAGTGCGGTCGCCCCGACCTCGTCCAGCAGCCCGGCGCAGGCGTCCAGGATGCGGCTGTACCGCTCCTGGCTGCGCTGCTGGACCGGCCGCCGCCGGGTCGGCCCGGCTGTGTGGTGACTCCGCGTGTCCGCGACGGCACCCACCTTGCTGCGCTCGGCGGGCGCTTCGCGCAACGCGCCCCTCTCGACGGTTCTCCCCCAGCCTTCGGCCGGGGGTACCCCCATGCTCCGCTCGCTCATGTGGCAACTCTGCCGCATCCGATGTTCCGACGGCGAATCACCGGGGCTCGGAAGGACCGGAGTTTCCGGTGAGGGAGGAATCGACTGGTGGCCGGAGCTGAACGGCACGGTGGCGGGAAGGTGGCCACGGGTTGGCGTTGGTCTTGTCGTGGACGCGAAGACCGGTTCATACTCCTGAGGCGGATCACCTTGTGTGATCGAGGCATGCCTCTTCGTGGTGATCGCGAAGTCGGTGGTGATCGCGAATTCAGGTGATCGCGCATCCCAGCAGTCCGTGGCGACGACGGGCGACACCGCCGCCACCCGAGGTCTGGATGAACCCGTGTGCCCCCTGGCTCATCACGCGTCCCGTACCTGTGCGTCCCGTCGAACGGAAGGAGGGGATCGGTTCGGTGACCTCGTTCTCCACCGGGCGTGAGGCCCTCGACACCGAGCACCGCCGTCAGTTCCTGGAGTCCGGGTACCTGGTCCTGCCCGCACTGCTGCCCGAGGCACTGCGCGAACGCCTCGTCCCCGAGGTGGACCGGTGGGTGGACGAGGGACTACGGGCCCGCTCGATCGAAGCCTGCACCGACTCCGACCGGCACGGGTCACCCCCGCTGCTGGAGCTGGAGCTCCCCGCCCACGGTCGGCTGCTCACCCACCCGCCGCTGATGCGGGCGCTGACCGGGCTGATCGGGCCCTCCTTCGTCTTCCACCACCTGCACAGCGACCGCCAGGCCCCGGGCATCCCCGGAAAGCCCTGGCACCACGACTGCGAGCCCAACGACGGCCCCGACCCGGCGCTGGTGATGGTCCACGCGCTGCACTACCTCGGCGGCCTGGACGAGAAGGTCGGCAGCCTGGCCGTGCTGCCCGGCTCGCACCACAGCACCGCCGGCAAGACCGCCTATGCCCACCACGGCACCGCGGAACTGCCCGGCGAGGTGGTCATCGACCGGCTGCCGCCCGGCTCCACCGTGCTGCTCAACTCGGCGCTGTTCCACACCCGCAGACCGGCACCCGACGGGCCGGGCAGGCCCCGGTACTTCATCGACGCCTCGTACTGCCAGGTGGGGGCGCGCTGGCGCCCGGTGAAGCCCTCCTGGCGGCAGATGCTCGCCCGGGCCCGCGAACTGGACCTGGCCGACGGCCAGTGGCCCGAGCTGTTCGGGGAACACCACTTCACCGAATACACCGGAACCGTCTGAGGAGCACAGCCGTGGAGATCGTCACCGCCGTCGCCTACCCCGAGGTCCACGACGCCTACCTGCGGGACCACCCGGTGGAGCGGGCCCACGCGGCGAACAGCAACCTGTACGGCGAGGAGAACGTCGAACGCGCCGACCGCATCCCCGGCGGCTGGTGGCGGGTCCGGCTGAGCCGGGCCGACCTCCTGGGCGTCGTCCTGCCCTGGCACCTCAGTGAGGGCGGCGAGCTCGAACTCGTCCCGCGCGCCGGGCTGACCGTGGCCCGGGCGGCCGAGCGCGTCCGCTCCGGCGGCGCCGCCTGGGCGGCGGCCAACCCGGTCTGCGCGGGCAAGCTGCGGGTGCTGCGCCGGGCGCCGTTCACGCCGCTGTTCCTCAGCACCGGACCGGTCGACCACCCCGACTACGCGGACCTGCTGGTCAGGGAGGGACTGATCCACATCGACGGCCTGCACCGCATGCTGGCCTGGGAGTTGGCCGGGCGGCTGCCCGAACGGGCCGGACTGGACGGGTACCTGGTGGGCGACCCCGGGGTGCTCGCCCGGCCGGTGGGAGCGGTACGGACGGGGGACGAGTCGGCGTGACCCCCGCGACGCAGCACCTCCGCTCCGTGTCCGCCGCCACCTCGCTGACCGCGCTCCTGTCGCAGCTCGCCCGGTCCCACCCGGACCGGCCCGCCCTCACCGACGGCGTCCGCGCCTACGACTACCGCACGCTCGACACCGCCGCCGGGCGGATCGCCGCCCGGCTGGCCGCCGACGGCACCGGGCGGGGCGACCGGGTCGCCCTGCTCGGCCCCCGGGACGCCCGGATGCTGGTGCTGCTGCACGGGGTGCTGCGCTCCGGCGCGGCGGCCGTGCCGGCCGACCCGGACTGGTCGGCGGCCGACCTCGCCCGGCGGCTGGCGGCCGTCCGGGTCTCGCGGGTGCTCGCCACCGGGGGCGGCCTCGGCGGGGAGGTGGTGGACGTCGAGGCGGCCGGCCCGTCGTGGTCGGGCGGCGAGGCGGCGGGGGAGGACCTCGCCTACCTGTCCTTCACCTCCGGGTCCAGCGGCGAGCCCAAGGCGGTGGCGGTCACCCACGACAACGCCGCGCACTACGCCCTGTCGCTGGCCGCGCGGCTCGGCCTGACCCGGGCGGACGCCCCCCGCCTGGCGCACGTCACCACGCTGGCCGCCGACCTCGGGCACACCGCCTGGCTGCTCGCCCTGGCCGCCGGGGGCTCGGTGCACGTCGTCCCCGACCGGGAGGTGCGCGACCCGGAGGCCTTCTGGGCCTCGCTGCGCCGGGCCGGGGTCGACACCCTGAAGACCACGCCCTCGCACCTGACCGCCCTGCTGGAGGGACGCCCGGCCGACGCTGCGCCGCTGCGCACCCTGCTGCTGGGCGGCGAGGCGCTGCCGCGTCCGCTGGCGGCCGCCCTGCTGGACGGCAAGGTCACCGAGCGGCTGGTCAACCACTACGGGCCGACCGAGACCACCGTCGGGGCCACCTGCTTCCTCGCCGCCTCCGCCCGGGAACTGCCCGCCGGGGAGCCGACCGTGCCGATCGGCAGCGGGATCGGCGAGGTGCTGCTCACCCTGGTGGACGGGCGGGGGCGGGCGGCGGCCGAGGGGGAGCTGCTGGTCGGCGGGCGGGGCGTCAGCGCCGGCTACTTCGGGCGGCCGGCCGAGACCGCCCGCGGCTTCGTCCGGTGGGACGGCCGACTGATGTACCGGACCGGCGACGTGTGCCGTCGGCGGGCCGACGGGGAACTGGTCTTCCTCGGGCGGGTGGACCGCCAGGTGAAGGTCCGGGGCTACCGGGTCGACCTCGCCGAGGTCGAGCGGGCCATGGACGGGTACCCGGGCGTCGCCGGCTCGGCGGCACTGCTGCGGGAGACTGCCGTCGGGAACCAGCTATTGGGCGCGGTACGGCTGTTGGAGGGCGCCGACGTCGAGGGCCTCGATGCGTATCTGCGCGACCGGCTGCCCGGCTACTCGGTGCCGCAGCCGGTCCTGGTGCTCGCGGAGTTCCCGGTCGGGCCGAACGGCAAGCTGGACCGGCCGCGGCTGGGCGAACTGGTCGCCGACCTGGTCGAGGCCAGGGCGGAGTCGTCGGGGCCCGGCAGGGACGGCCTGGCGGGGGAGATCGCCCGGTTCTGGGCCGGCGCGCTCGGGCTGTCCGGCGTCGGGCCGCAGGCGGACGTGCTCGCCCTCGGCGGGGACTCCATCCTCGCCATGCGCACCATCGCCCTCCTGCGGCGCTCCGGGCTGCGGGTCGCCTACGAGGACTTCTACCGGCACCCGACGGCGGCCGGGCTGGCCGCGGTGGCGGTGCCGGTCGCCACTGCCGTTCCGGCCCCGCGCCGACCCGGTGGCGGCAGCCGACTCGCGCCCGCCCAGCGCTGGCTCTACCGGCAGCGGTCCGTCGAGGACCCGCGGCACTGGAACCAGTCCGTCCTGCTGCGCTGCCGCACCGCCGTCGACCCGGCCGCGCTCTCGGCGGCCGTCGCGGCCGTGCTGGAAGGCCACCCGGCGCTGCGCCGGCCCGTCGCGCCGGACGGGTACGGCGAACCCCGGGCGGTGACCGAGCTCGACCCGCTCTCCCACTCCCGGATCCCGCGCGCGGCGGGCGCGATCGCCGACACCGTCACCGGAGTCTGCACCGAACTCCACCGCAGCCTCGACCCCCTGGCCGGACGGCTGCTGCGCGCCCACCTGTTCACCGGCCCGCCTGGCACCGACGACCGACTGGCGCTGATCGCCCACCACCTGGTGGTGGACGGGCTGTCCTGGCGGATCCTGCTGGACGACCTCGCCCACGCCTACCGCACGGTGCTCGACCAGGCCGGGTCCGATCGACAACCGGCCGACCTGCCGCCGACCCCCGACTTCTACCGGTGGGCGGCGGCCGCGCCGCCCCCGCCCGCGGCGCCGGAGGCTCCGGCGCCGCCCGGCCCCGCCACCGTGCCGCCCGCCCGACCGGCCGCGCTCAGCTGGGCCCTGGACGAGGACGCCACCGCCCGGCTGGTCGCCCGGCACGGTGGCGGGGCCGGGCTGGAGGCCGTCCTGCTCACCGCCTTCGCCGGGGCCGTCGCGCACTGGCAGGGTGAGCCCCGGCTCGCGGTGGAGGTGGAGACCCACGGCCGGGACACCGTCGGCGACCCGGGCGAATTCCTGGACACCGTCGGCTGGTTCACCGCCGTCAAGCACGTCGAGCTGGACCCTTCGGCGGGCGCCGAGGCCGCCGCGCGGCGGCTGCGCGAGGCGCCCGTCCGCCCCATGGACGCACCGGGCGACCGCCCCGCCGTCGGGTTCAACTTCCTCGGCACCTTCCGGCTCCCCGAGGAGCCCGCGCTGGACTGGACCGTCGCCGACGAGCAGGCGGGTCTGGCCCGCTGCGCCGGGGGCGACCCGCTGTACCGACTGCGACTCACCGCACGGGTGGTGGAGCAACGGCTGGTCGCCGATCTGGTGTACGGGTGGCCCGGCGTGCCCCACCCCGCCGCCGAGCGGATCGCCGCCCGCTTCGCCGAGGCGCTCGCGGGGCCGTCGGCGGAGCAGCCCGTCCGCGCGCCGCTCTCCACCTCCGGCCAACTGCTGCACGCCCGGGTGCCGCCCACCGCCCGGGTGGGCGTCCGCGAACCCGCCCGGGTGCTGCTCACCGGTGCCACCGGCTACCTCGGCCGGCACCTGCTGGACGCCTTCCTGCGGCGCGGCGCCGAGGTCACCTGCCTGGTCCGGGCCGCGGACGAGGCGGAGGCGGCACGCCGCCTGGCCGTCGGCCGGGCCCGGGTCGTCGCCGGGGACATCGACCGGGAGGGCCTCGGGCTCTCCCCGGCCGCGCTGGAGCGCGCCCGCACCGCCGGGATCGTGGTGCACGCGGCGGCGGACGTCCGGCTGGTCGCCTCGCCCGACGAACTGGAGCGCACCAACCACACGGCGGTGCGTCGGCTGCTCGACTGGATCGAGGAGCACACCCCGACGGCCACGCTCCACCACGTCTCCACCCTCGCCGTCTCCGGCGGGGTGGACGGCCCGCCGCGCCGCTTCAGCGAGGCCGACCTGTGGATCGGCCAGCACTTCCGCACCCCGTACGAGCGCACCAAGTACCGGGCCGAGCAGGCCGTTCGGGCCTGGGCGGCCACCGGGCACGCCGCCTACCTGTACCGCAGCGGGCACATCGCCGCGCACAGCCGGACCGGCGCCTTCCAGGCCAACGCCGGCGACAACCGGATCTACCAGCTCATCCGCGGCTACCTGCTGGCGGGCGCCGCCCCCAGCCGGCCGGACACCTCCTTCGCGTTCTCGCACGTGGACACGGTGGCCGCCGGGATCGCCGCGATCGCCCTCGACCCGTACGCCGCACCCGGCGCCTACCACGTGGAGAACCCGTACGCCGTGCCGCACGACGAACTCGTGGGCCGGCTCGCCGAGTTCGGTTACCCCGTCCGGCTCACCGGCGACGTGGACTTCGCGGCTGCCATCGCCCGGGCCGAGCACCGGCACCCGGCGGCCGCCCGACTGGCCGCCGCCTGGGCGCAGCAGGAGGAACGCAACGTCCGGGTGGACAGCGCCTACACCACCTCCGTACTCGACCGGCTGGGCGTCCGCTTCGCCGCGCCGACCCCGCAGTGGTGGTCGGCCGCGCTCACCTGGGCGTCCGAGGCCGGATACCTCCCGCCCCGCTGACCCGATCCACCCGACTCACAGAAGGCAGACTCCGTTGCCCCAGCTCTCCCCGGTGCTCAAGCAGGCCACCCCGGTCGTCGCCGTGCGCGGCGAAGGCCTCCACCTCTACGACGCCGACGGCCGCCGCTACCTCGACTTTACCTCCGGCGTGGGGGTGACCAGCACCGGCCACTGCCACCCCCGGGTGGTCGAGGCCGTCCGCGAACAGGCCGGCCGGCTGGTCCACGGCCAGTACACCACCGTCCTGCACGACCAACTGCTCACCCTCACCGAACGGTTGGGCGAGGTCCTGCCGGCCGGCCTGGACTCGCTGTTCTACGCCACCGCCGGGACGGAGGCTGTGGAGGCCGCGCTGCGGCTGGCCCGGCACGCCACCGGGCGGCAGAACGTGATCGTCTTCGAGGGCTCCTTCCACGGCCGCACCATGGGCGCGGCCGCCCTCACCACCGCCGGGACCCGTTTCCGGGCGGGCATCGGCCCGCTGGCGCCCGGGGTCGCGGTGGCGCCCTTCCCGGCCGCGTTCCGGCTGCGACTCTCGCTGGGGCTCTCCGAGGAGGAGGCGGTGGCGCACGCCCTGCGCGGGCTGGACGAGGTGCTCGCCACCGTCTCCGCGCCCGCCGAGACGGCGGCCATGTTCGTCGAGCCGGTGCTCGGCGAGGGCGGCTACGTCCCCGCCCCGGCCGGGTTCCTGGCCGGACTGCGCGAGCGGGCCGACCGGCACGGCATCCTGCTGGTGGTGGACGAGGTGCAGACCGGCTTCGGCCGCACCGGCCGGTTCTGGGCCCACCAGTACGAGGACGGCGTGCTGCCCGACGTGCTGATCACCGCCAAGGGCCTGGCCAGCGGCTTCCCGCTGTCCGCGATCGCCGCGCCGACCGAACTGATGCGACGCGCCTGGCCCGGCTCACAGGGCGGCACCTACGGCGGCAACCCGGTGGCCTGCGCCGCTGCCCTGGCCACCCTGGACGTGCTGCGCGAGGAGCGGCTGGTCGAGAACGCCGCCGAGCAGGGCGTACGGCTGCTGGACGGGCTGCGGGCGGTCGCCGCCGAGGCGCCCGGCATCGCCGACGTCCGGGGCCTCGGGCTGATGGCGGCCAGCGAGTTCTGCCGCCCGGACGACTCGCCGGACCCGGACACCGCCCGGCAGGTTCAACAGACGGCGGCCGACCTCGGCCTGCTGCTCCTGCTCTGCGGGACCCACCTCAACGTGGTCCGGATGATCCCCGCCCTGGTCGTCACGGCCGGGCAGATCGACGAGGCGCTGGCACTCTGGTCCAAGGCCGTCGCGGCCGGGGCCCGGTAGGGAGAGGCCTGATGAGCGAGCACACGGTCGCCGAAATCGGCTGGAGCAGTCTGGAGTTGGAGGCTCGACGGGAGCTGTGGTCGCTGCCGCTGGGCGAGCAGGAGCGGCGGCTGCTCCGGGCCGATGCGCGGGTCGGGCGCTGGGGCGCGGCCGGGCCGGTGCGCGAGCGGCTGCGGACCTTCGTCCGGGACAGCATCGCCTCCGTCGGCCTCGCCCACATCGGCCGACTGGTCGACCCGGCGCAGCCGGAGCAGGAGATCACCGAGGCGGTCTCCTTCCTGCTGCGGGACTACGGCCGGATCGTGCCGCAGAACGGGCGCGGCGACCTCACCTCGGTGCTGCGCGACCAGGACGGCGACGGCAACACCGAACTCGGGTTCCACTGCGACACCTGCGACCTGCTCGTCCTGCTCTGCGTCCAACCCGCCTACCACGGCGGCGGGTTGACCAAGCTGGCGAGCGCCCGGCACGTCCACGACCTGATCGGGCAGGAGCGGCCGGACGCGCTGGCCACCCTCGGCGAGAACTGGACCTTCGACCGGAGCGGCCGGGCCGGCCCGCAGGTCGTGGTCACCCCGATCCTCTACCCGCAGAAGGACGGGACCATCGGCTGCTACTACCAGACCCGCACCGTCCGCTCCTCCCCCGACCGGGGCGGGCCGGAACTGACGGACCGTCAATGGGAGGCACTGGGCGTGCTCGACGAGGTGCTCTACCGGCCGGAGATCGCCTTCGGGCTGCCGATGGCCGCCGGAGACCTGCTGATCATCCGCAACAGCCGGGTGCTGCACGGGCGTTCACCCTATGTCGACGAACCCGGGCCGCACGCCCGGCGGATGCTGCGGATCTGGCTGAACGAGGGGGAGGCGTGGACACGGTGACCCAGTCGCACGGAAAGGTCGCCCTGGTCACCGGCGGCGGCAGCGGGCTCGGCCGGGCCTCCTCGCTGGCTCTGCTGGCGGCGGGCTGGACGGTGGTACTGGCCGGGCGGCGCAAGGACGCACTGGAGGGGACCGCCGTGCTCGCGGAGGTCGACCCGGCGCGGATCCTCACCGTACCGACCGACATCCGCAGCCCCGAGGAGGTCGCCCGGCTCTTCGACGCCGTCCGCGACCGTTACGGCCGGCTCGACCTGCTGTTCAACAACGCGGGTGCGGCCGCCCCGCGCCGGCCGATCGCCGAGACCCCGTTCGCGGACTGGAACCGGGTCCTGGACACCATCGTCACCGGCAGCTTCCTGTGCGCCCGGGAGGCCTTCCGGCTGATGAGCACCCAGTCCCCGCAGGGCGGCCGGATCATCAACAACGGCGCGCCCTCGGCCCACGTGCCCCGCCCCAACTCCCTGGCCTACACGGCCGCCAAGCACGCCGTCCTCGGCCTCACCAAGGTGCTCGCCCTCGACGGCCGCCCGTACGGCATCTCGTGCGGGCAGATCGACGTCGGCAACGTCGCCCCGCCGGACGGCGGTCCGCAGCCCGCCGCGATGCAGGCCGACGGCACGATGGCGGTCGAGGCGACCATCCCGGTGGAGCGCTTCACCGAGGCCCTGGTGCTGATGGCCTCGCAGCCGCCCGACACCACCATCCAGTCCCTGGTGGTGCTGCCGAGCACCATGCCGTTCGTGGGGAGGGGGTGAGCCGTGCTGGTCAGCGCCCGCTCCTTCGCGGAGTACCGCGCGATGTTCGCGCTCACCGACCGGGACTTGGGGCAGCGCATCCTGGACTGCCCGGGCGGCGCGGCGGGTTTCGTCGCCGAGGCGGGCCGACGCGGCATCGACGCGGTCGCCGTCGACCGTGAATACGCCACGTACCGGGAGGAGTTGGGGCTGCTCGTCGAGCGGGAGACGCTGTTCAAGCGCGGGCAGCTGATGCGGGAGGCCCCGGACTTCGTCTGGTCCTGGCACGGCGATCCGGCCGGTCTGATCCGGGAGCGGATCGCCGGTGCCCGGCTGTTCCGGGCCGACATCGCGGCCCGGCCGGAGCGCTACCTGGCCGGGGAGCTGCCCGAACTGCCCTTCGCGGAGGGGTCCTTCGACCTGGTGCTCAGTTCGCATCTGCTGTTCTCGTACGGTAACCGACTGGGGGAGGACTTCCACGGGGCGGCGCTGCTGGAACTCGCCAGGGTGGCGCGGCGAGAGGTCAGGCTCTTCCCGGTGCTGGTGTACGACACCGGCGAGCGGTATGAAGGGCTGGACCGGTTGCGGGAGGAACTGGCGGGGGTCGGGATCGGGAGCCGGGTGGAGCGGGTGGCGTACGAATTCCAGCCCGGGGGTGACGAGATGCTGGTGCTCTCCTGTGCCGGGTACCGGGCGCCGGCCTCGGCGGCACCCCGGGCCGTCGCCTCCGATCCGGTGCGGTGGCGACACCGGGAGGGGGTATCTGGCAGAACCGCTTGATCAACTGTGTCGGTGCGGGCCACGGTTGCCTTATGACTACGCATCGGCACCACGAGCACCACGGGAGCCACGAGCAGCACGGGCACCACGACGGACACGCCTCGCACGCGGGGCATGCCCACCACGCCCACGGCGCCCCGCAGGGGCTGACGGCCTCCGACCAGGGCTTCACCCTGATACCGGAGACCGTCGGCCCCGAGGGCGAGTTCACCTTCCGGATCACCGGCCCCGACGGCAAGCCCCCGACGGCGAGCCCGGCGACGGCACGACGAAGCCCGGCCCGGACATCACCTTCCACGCCGTCGCGCCGACGGCCGGCCCGTACCGGCTCTACCTCGACTTCAAGCACGGTGACGAGGTCCACACGGCCGAGTTCACCGCCGTGGCGGCCGACTAGGGGTGGACCGGGAGCCGGCCGTCCTGGCGTGGACGGCGACGGCCGAGCCGTGCGGTTCTGTGGGAGCATGGCGCGATGGATCAAGGTCGACAGTTGGTCAGTTCCGCCTCACCCATGGAGCCCCGGATCGGCATGTCCCGGGCGGTCCGCAAGGGGTCGTACATCGCGGTGGCCGGCACCGCGCCGATCGGGGCGGACGGCAGGAACGTCGGGAAGGACGACGTCTACGCCCAGACGGTCCGGTGCCTGGACATCGCCGAGGCCGCGCTCAAGGCCGCGGGCTCGTCGCTCCAGGACGTCGTGCGGACCCGGATGATGCTCACGGACATCACGCGCTGGGAGGAGGCCGCCCGGGCGCACGGCGAGCGGTTCGCCGAGATCCGGCCGGCCTGCACCTTCGTCGAGGTCTCCCGGTTCATCGACCCGGAGTGGCTGGTCGAGGTGGAGATCGACGCCGTTCTCGACTGACCCGGGGTGCGCCTCCGTCGTGTCCGGGGCGCGGAGGTTCCCTCGGCGGTCGCGGAGCCGGCCCGCTACGGTGACGATCATGGTGAACTTCGTACTGGTCGCGGGCGCGCGGCTCGGGGCCTGGGCCTGGGACGACGTGGTGGCGCACCTGCGGGCGGCCGGGCACGGCGTCCACCCGCTGACCCTCTCCGGCCTCGCCGACCGGCAGGGCGTCCCGGCCGGGCAGCAGACCCACGTCCAGGACATCGTGGCCGAGGTCGAGCGCCTCGACCTGCGCGAGGTCGTGCTGGTCGGTCACAGTTACGCGGGCGTTCCGGCGGGGCAGGCCGCGGCGCGGATCGGTGACCGGCTGGCGCACCTGGTGCTCGTCGACGCCGCTCTCCCGGTCGAGGGCCGGTCGTTCGCCGAGGGCTGGCCGGACGGCGGGGTGGCACTGAGGGCGGCGATCGCCGGGAACGGCGGGTTCTGGCCGAGCGCCACCGCCGCCCACTTCGAGGGCCACGGCCTGACCGACGGGCAGATCGCCCGCATCGTCGCCGGCTCGACCCCGCACCCGGGCGCCACTCTGACCGAACCCGCCGTGCTGACCCGCCCGTTGGCCGAGCTGCCCGCGACCTACCTGCTGTGCCTGCTCGCCGCGGCGGAACCCGACGAGGAGGTGGCCGAGCTGGTGGCCGACGGGCACTGGCGACTGGTCGAGCTGGACACCGGGCACTGGCCGATGTTCTCCCGGCCGGCCGAGCTGGCCCGGATCCTGCTGGACACCGCCGGGCGGTGAGACCCGCGGCTCCGTCGGACACGGGGCCGCCGGCCGTCGATGAGGACGGTCAGCACCTGGTCGGCGTCCTCCGGGGCGTGTTCGCGGGCCCAGGCGGCCGAGGCGATGAGGGTGAACAGACCGTCGGCGGTAACGCCCGGGCTCCAGCCGGTGTCGGGGGTGACTGAACCGGATGGGGCACGACATCCGTGCCGGCAGCCGGCCCGAGGACGGATGCGGGAGGACAGCGATGGCCTGGTACCAGGGGCCGAGCCGGATCACGGTGACGGCGGTGGAGGGGCGGTTGCCGCAGCGGGTGGTGGTGACCGCCCGGGGCGCCGCGCCGGTGGAGATCCCCGGCGAGGTCGGCGCGGTCCACATCGTCGAGGCGGAGCGCTGGCAGCTCGACCCGGAGCACCGCGACCAGGCCCAGTGGTTCCCCAACGTGCGTGCCGTACAGGGCCGTTGGCAGGACATCCGGGGCGTGCTGACGCAGGTCGTGCACAGCCGCAACCGCGACCGGGCCGGCGACCGCCTCGACCACCTCCTGGAGCGGCTGACCGGGGCCGGTCACGTCGGACAGCGCGCCAGCCGGGCCTGCACCAGCTCCACCTGGCGGGTCATCCACCCCTGCTCGGCGGCGATCTCCACGGCCCGCTCCCAGTGCCTGCGTGCCTCGGCCGCCAGCCCCCGGTCGTACATCACCTGACCGATGAAGTCGGCGAAGTCGAACTCCGCGTGGGCCTGGCCGCCCTGCGCCCGGCCGAGCTCCAGCACTGCCCTCCTGATGCAGGCAGAGCACGGCGAGGCGGACCAGGGACTCGCGCAGCGGGTGTTCGGGCAGCGCCTCGGTGAGTTCGGCGGTCACCGTGTGGCCCCGCCCGGTGCGCAGCAGCCGTTCGGCGAGCTGCTCCAGCGCCTCGATCCGGAGGGTCTCCATGCTCTCGTCCGTCCTCGCCCCCCGGGCCTGCACCTTATCGGGCCGGCGGCGGTGGCCGGTCTCCTCTGGTGTTTCGGCGCGACGCCAGTAACATGAGTGCTCCTCACGTTTCTGTCAGGAGGCTGCTATGCCGGATCGTTTCGACCTGCCGGCGGGGTTCCGCTGGGGTGCCGCCACCGCCGCCTACCAGATCGAGGGGGCGGTGGACGAGGACGGCCGCGGCCCCTCCGTCTGGGACACCTTCTCGGCGCGCCCTGGTGCCGTCCGCGACGGGCACACCGGTGCGGTCGCCTGCGACCACTACCACCGGTACCCCGAGGACATCGCTCTGATGAAGGACCTCGGGCTGGACGGCTACCGCTTCTCCATCGCCTGGCCCCGCGTCCTGCCCACCGGCGCCGGCAAGGTCAATGAGGCCGGCCTCGCCTTCTACGACCGCCTCGTCGACGCCCTGCTGGAGGCGGGCATCACGCCGCTGCCCACCCTCTTCCACTGGGACCTCCCGCAGGCCCTGGAGGACGAGGGCGGCTGGCTCAACCGCGACACCGCGTACCGCTTCGCCGAGTACGCGAGCGTGGTGGCGGACCGGCTCGGGGACCGTATCCCGACGTGGATCACCCTCAACGAGCCCTTCGTCCACACCGTCTTCGGCTACGCCCTCGGCACCCACGCCCCCGGCCACACCCTGATGTTCGAGGCCCTCCCGGCCGCCCACCACCAGCTCCTCGCCCACGGCCTCGCCGCCTCGCTGCTCCACGAGCGCGGCCTGGAGGTCATGCTTTCCAACAACCTCACCCCGGTGTGGCCGGCCTCCTCCTCGCCCGAGGACGCGGCCGCCGCCGCGACCTACGACGCCCTGCACAACCGCCTGTTCACCGACCCCGTCCTCCTCGGCCGCTACCCCGACCTCTCCGCCCTCGGCGTCCCCGACGACATCTTCGGCGCGGTCCAGCCCGGCGACACCGACCTCATCCACACCCCAGGCCTCGACGGCCTCGGCCTCAACTACTACAACCCCACCCGCGTCGCCGCCCCCAGCAGCCCGGACCTCCCCTTCGACCTGGTCGCCATCCCCGACGTCCCCCACACCGCCTTCGGCTGGCCCGTCGTCCCCGATGCCCTGCGTCAACTCCTCATCGGTTTGAGGGAGTTGTACGGCAATGCCCTCCCGCCCATCACGATCACCGAGAACGGCTGCTCCGTCGAGGAGACCACCGACCCCGACCGGCCTCGCATCGACTACCTCGCCACCCACCTCGACGCCCTCGCCCAGGCCATCGCCGAGGGCGTCGACGTCCGCGGCTACTACACGTGGTCCCTGCTCGACAACTACGAATGGGCCGAGGGGTTCCATCAGAGATTCGGGCTCGTGCATGTCGACTTCGAGACCCAGCGTCGCACCCCGAAGGCCTCCTTCGCCTGGTATCGCAACCTGATTGCTGCTCACCGTCGCTAGAAGTCAACGGAGTTGAGATCAGAATTGAACGGTTGCGTCCGTCAGGCTCAATGCAGGCCCGGTGGGGCCTTGCGAGTCGAGCTCATTCGCGGCCGCCACGCCCGTGTCATGGGCGTCAACCGCTCCACCTACTACGCCTGGCTCGCCGGTCGGCCGGCGGCAGCCGTACGTCAGCGGGCAGAGGACGAACTGGCGGAGGAGATAAGGGAGATCCATGCCTCCTCGCGCGGAGCCTACGGCGTCCCGCGCGTGCACGCCGCACTGCGGCGCAAGGGCCACGCCTTGCCAACCCCGGCCAGCACCTGGTTGACGTGCATGCCGCACCCCGCAGGCGACCGTTTCTTCAAATATACCCCATAGGGTATATTTGAAGGGCCGCGACTGCTGGCCGTGCATGTCCTGCAGCGCGATGCATAGGCGAGCGGTCGGCAGTTGGGCCGCGCCGTGTTTGTGTGGCCGGAGTCCCCCAGAAAGCACGGCGGAGGTCTCTGCTCAAGCCATCGGGAATCGCGCGATCGGTTGCGCGGCCTGGTCCGTGAAGACGCCAGCCGTGCCCCGGAACCGACCGCCGCCGTGATCGACGCGCAGTCGCTGCGGGCGGCGGCCTCGGTACTGAGCTTCCCCCGCTGTGCGGGAGGTGTTGATTACCTGGTCAGGATGGGTGTGGGTGGTTCGATGGCCACCGGTTCGGCCGTCGCTT
>NZ_JBIWPN010000025.1:0-49735 GCF_044768305.1 Kitasatospora sp. NPDC101155
CGCCGCCGGCCCCCGCCCCCCCGCGCGCCGGGTCCGCCTACGGCCGCGCCGGGGCGGGCCGGGTGGCCCCCGCGCCCGGGGGGGGGCCCCCCGCCCCCCCCCCCCCCGGGCCCCCCGCCCTCTTCGTCCGCCCGCCTACTCCATCCCGGCCAGGACCAGCGGGAGGCGGCGGGCGCCGTCGGCGACCAGCTTCACCGGCACGCCCCAGTCCTGCTGGTGCACGTGGCAGGCCGGGAACTCGATCTCCGGGTCGTCGTCGCAGGAGGCCGCCATCGCCGAGACGTGCAGCACGCCCTCGGTGACCTGGTCGGAGAGCACCAGCTCGCGGGAGAGGGCGGAGTCCGCGCCGGCGCCGGACACCAGCAGCTCGGGCGGGGTCGAGCTGACCAGCAGCCGGGTGGACGGGCCGTAGCGCTCGTCCAGCTTCTGGCCGCTCGGCGCCTCGAAGACCACGTCCAGTCGGAAGGCGCCGGGCGCGACCTCGGTGGCCGCGCGCTGGGTGCGGTGCGCCACCGACTCGACCCGGACGGCCTCCTCGGGCAGCCGCAGCCGGGTCAGCCGGTGCCGGGCCGACTCGACCACCACGATGTCGCCGTCCACCAGCACCGCGCCGGAGGGCTCACGCAGATCGGTGGCCAGGGTGCTGACCTCGCCGCTCGCCGGGTCGAAGCGGCGCAGCGCGTGGTTGTAGGTGTCGGCGACGGCCACCGAGCCGTCCGGCAGCACGGTCACGCCCAGCGGGTGCTGGAACAGGGCCTGGTCGGCGGCGCCGTCACGGTGGCCGAAGTCGAACAGGCCGGTGCCGACGGCGGTTTGGACCGTCATGGTTCCACGTGAAACGAAGCGCAGCGCGGAGGTCTCGGAGTCGGCGACCCAGAGCTTCTCGCCGTCCGCGGAGACGGCGAGGCCGGAGGGCTGGGCGAACCAGGCCTCGGCGGCCGGGCCGTCCACCAGGCCCTCGTTGGTGGTGCCGGCCGCGACGCCGACCGTGCCGTCCGCCGGGTCGTACGCCCACAGCTGGTGCACGCCGGCCATCGCGATCCACACCTTGCCGTCGAACCAGGCGACGTCCCAGGGCGAGGAGAGGTCCACCTCGCGGGCCGGGCCCTCGGTCGCCGAGCCCTGCCACCACTGGCGGCCGGTGCCGGCCAGGGTGGTGACGCTGCCGTCGGCGAGGCGCACGCCGCGCAGCGCGTGGTTCACGGTGTCGGCCACGACCACGTCGTAGTCGGCGCCCTCCGGCAGCAGCGCGAGGCCCTGCGGCTCGCTGAACCGGGGGCTGGCGCCGTCCACCAGGCCGCGCTGCCCGTCGCCGATCCGGCGCACCACCGTCTCGCCGTCCTCGGCCAGCTCGACCAGGCTGTGGTGGCCGGAGTCGGCGACCAGGAAGTGGCCGTTCGGCAGCCGGACCGCCTTACCGGGGAACTTGAGGTCCCCGGCGGTGGGTTCGGGCGCCACGTACGGGCCGTCGCCCCGGCGCAGCGTGCCCTTGGCGGCGTGCTCGGCCTCCAGCTCCTCGACCAGGCGGGCGATCGCGTGGGCGTGGCCCTCACCGGCGTGCTGGGCCACCACGTAGCCCTCGGGGTCGATCACGACGAGCGTCGGCCAGGCGCGGACGGCGTACTGCTTCCAGGTCGCGAGCGCCGGGTCGTCCAGCACCGGGTGGTGCACCTCGTACCGGGCGACGGCGTCGACGACGGCCTGGTGGTCGGCCTCGTGGACGAACTTGGGCGAGTGCACGCCGACGATCACCACGGTGTCGCGGTGCTTCTCCTCCAGCTCACGGAGCTCGTCGAGGACGTGCAGACAGTTGATGCAGCAGAAGGTCCAGAAGTCCAGGACGGTGATCTTGCCCCGGAAGTCGGCGAGGGTGAGCTCCTTGCCGCCGGTGTTCAGCCAACCGCCTGCCCCGACCAGCTCGGGGGCGCGTACGCGTGCACGAGATGCCATGGCTGTATCCAACCCCATCGATGGTGGTGGGCATTCCGGGTGGGGTCGGGGCTCGGCGGCTACGGCTGCGAAAGGTCGGTCCGCCAGCGGGTTTCGCCGTCCTGGGTGTGCGGGGTGGGGCGGAGGCCGAGGGTGTGGGCGACGCGGGCGGAGGCGTGGTGGTCGGGGTGGATGTGGGCGACGGCCGTGGTGGTGCCGAGGGTGGTGAGGTGGGCGAGGAGGGTGCGGGCGGCTTCGGTGGCGAGGCCGCGCCGCTGCCAGGCGGTGCCGACCACCCAGGCGAGTTCGGTGGCCCCGGGGCGGACGGTGGCCTGGACGTAGCCGGTCAGGGCGTCGTCGGCGCGCAGTCGCAGGACCCAGGTGCCCCAGGTCTCGGCCGGGTCGGGGGAGCCGGCGGCGAGCCGGGCGCAGCGGGCGCGCAGCTCCTCGGGGGTGGCCGGGCGGCCGCCGGTGAAGGTGTGCAGGGCGGGGTCGGCGAGGGCGGCGGCCAGTTCGTCGGCGTGCTCGGGGACGAGCGGCAGCAGGTCGAGGCGCTCGCTGCGCAGCGGGGTGCTGAGGTCGGGTCGCATGGCGGTATTGAACCGCTGGTACCCGGTGGCGGAGTAGCCCTGAGTCACCGGGGGTGCGGGGCCACGCCCAGGACGTGCTCCCGCCCCCAGCGCCCCAGCGGCGCGAGCGCCGCGTTGAGGTGCCGCCCCGCCTCGGTCAGCGCGTACTCGACCCGGGGCGGCACCTCCTCGTACGCCTCCCGGTGCACGATGCCGTCCGCCTCCAGCTCGCGCAGGTGGGCGGCCAGCACCTTCTCGGTGATCCCCGGCACCAGGCGGCGCAGCTCGCCGAAGCGGCAGCACGGGCGCTCGCCCAGGGCCCACAGGATCAGCACCTTCCACTTGCCGCCGATCACGTCCATCGCGGCGTCGATCCCGCAGACGTACGCCCCCGGCCTCGGCACGGTCGCCATGCCCACCCCTTCCGACCTCGATCCTCACCTCAGGGTAACCACCCACTTCGAAGTGCGTACTTGATCGTTTCCGGGGTCGGCGCGGAGGCTGATCGGCATGGCACAGAACACAGTTGAGGAATCCCGCAGGACCCCGCCCGCCCCGCCCACCCCGCTCACCCTGCTCGGCCTCGGCGCGATGGGCACCGCGCTGGCCGAGGCCTGGCTCACCGCCGGGCACCCGCTGACCGTCTGGAACCGCACCGCCGCCCGCGCCAACGCACTCGCCGTACGCGGCGCCGTCGTCGCCGACAGCGCCGCCGAGGCCGTCGCGGCGAACCGGCTGGTCGTCGTCTGCCTGCTCGACGACGCCTCCGTGGACGAGGCGCTGGCCGGCGCCGACCTGGCCGGCAAGGACCTGGTCAACCTGGTCACCAGCACCCCCGGGCAGGCCCGCGCCCGCGCCGCCTGGGCCCAGCGGCGCGGCGCCCGCTACCTGGACGGCGGGATCATGGCCGTCCCGCCGATGATCGGCGTCCCGGCGGCCGGGCCGTACGTCTTCTACAGCGGCTCCGCCGGGCTGTTCGAGGAGCACGGGGCGACCCTCGCCGTCCCGGCCGACACCCGGTACGTGGGCGAGGACGCCGGGAGCGCGGCGCTGCACGACGTGGCACTGCTCAGCGCCATGTACGGGATGTTCGCCGGGGTCGCGCACGCCTTCGCGCTGATCCGCGGCGAGGCCGTCGCGCCGGGCGGGCTCGCGCCGCTGCTCCGCGACTTCCTCACCGCGATGTCCCGGACCGTCGCCACGACCGCGGAGCAGTTGGAGAGCGGCGACTACACCAAGGGCGTGGTGTCCAGCCTGGCGATGCAGGTCGCGGGCAAGGGCACGCTGCTGCGCACGGCCGAGGAGCAGGGGGTGAGCCCCGAACTGCTGGAGCCCTACTTCCGGCTGATGGAGCGTCGGTTGGAGCTCGGCAGCGGCGAGGAGGACCTGACCGGGGTCGTCGACCTGCTGCGACGGTGAGGGGCGGCCGGTAACGTACCGGCATGGCTGACCTTGAAGAACGCGCCGACGTCGTCGCGTCCGGATCTCGGCGGACCGGTCCGGGGGCGGGCGTCCGACGGCGCCGCGCCGCTGACCTCGCCGACTGCGTCCGGGTGCTGGACGACGTTCACACCGTCGACGGTTACCCCGCCGACTGGCCCGAGCGGCCCGCCGCCTGGCTCACCCCGGACGGCCTGCTGGCCGCCTGGGTCGCCGAGGCGGCGGGCCGGATCACCGGGCACGTCGGACTCTCCCGCAGCGCCCCGGGCGATGCGGCCCCCGGGCTGTGGAGCCTGCGGACCGGCGGGCGGCCGGAACTGACCGCCGTGATCGGCCGCCTGTACGTCGCCCCGACGGCGCGCGGCCACGGCACCGGCGCGCACCTGCTGGCACGCGCCGTGGTGCACGCGCGGGCGCTCGGGCTGCACCCCGTGCTCGACGTGCTCGCCACCGACACCGCCGCCGTGGCCCTCTACCGCCGCCTCGGCTGGACCCTGCTCGGCAGCGGCGAGCAGCGGTGGGCCTCCGGCCGTACGGTCCTCGTCCACTGCTTCGCCGCGCCGAGGGGGTGAACCGGACGCGGGGCGACCGCTTGGCTGCGCCGGCGGGCGGTCGCCCTAGACCACGATGATTTCGACTCCCTGTTCGAGGCCGGCGAAGTCAGCCCCGTTCCGGGTGTACAGCGGCAGGCCGTGAGCGGCGGCTATGGCCGCGATCATCAGGTCCATGCGGCGCGGGCGGGGGTCCCGCTTGGCCTGGAGCGTGAGTGCGACCAGTGTGCCGAACCGTCGAGCTGCCTCTCGGTCGAACGGCAGGGCGGCGAACTCGGCCTCGGCGTCTGCGAGCCGCTGGGCTCTGGCCAACATCTGCACCGGGTCCTTCGCCATGGCTACGCCCTGGGCGAGTTCGGCCAGCACGATGGACGACAGCGCCGCATCGACCGGCAGGAATTGCGGATCGATCTGCGGAAGGTCGATGACGACGCAGGTGTCGAGAAGCCCGCGTTGGCGCCGCTCGGTCACGCCTGCTCCCACGGGTCGTCGCCGACCCGGTCCTCGTCGCCGTAGAAGGCATCGGCTTCGGCACGCATCTGTGCTGCGTCGACGGCCGGCGCGTTCTGCCACTTCCGCTGGAGCTCTTCGACGGGGACGAATCGGCGGCGGCTGCTGATCGGACGGACCTCGGCGATCTCGGTGCCGTTGCGAGTGATGTGGTAGATCTCGCCGGCTTCGACGTCGTCGAGTACGGCCTTGGACCGCGCCGCGAGTTCGCGCTGCGTGATGGTCTTCATGCGGCCATTGTATCGCGCTGTAATGCGCCGTGTAGCAGTGTCTCGATGTCTGGCCTCGGCTAGCCCGCCGAGCGCTCGGCGGCCGGGCGGCGGCGCAGGCCCGGGGTGGTGAGGGCCGGCGGCTGCCAGGCGCCGTCGGCCCGGTAGAGGTCCGTGCCGGGCGGGACGACGGCGTCGATCCGGTCCAGGACGGCGTCGTCCAGGACCAGGTCGGCTCCCTTGAGGGCGGAGTCGAGCTGCTCCATGGTGCGCGGGCCGAGGATCACCGAGGTGACCGCCGGGTGCGCCAGCGGGAAGGCCACGGCCAGCTCGGGCAGAGTGCGACCGAGCTCCCCGGCGAGCTCGGTGAAGGCCTCCACCGCGTCCAGCTTGGCGGCCGTGGCGGGCAGCGCCGGGTCGAAGCGGCCCGGGTTGATCGCGGCGCGGCCGCGGGTGAGGTCGATCTCCTGCCCCTTGCGGTAGCGGCCGGTGAGGAAGCCGCCGGCCAGCGGGCCCCAGGTCAGGGCACCCATCCCGAGCTGCCGCACCACCGGCAGCACGTCCCGCTCCACCCCGCGGGCGAGCAGTGAGTACGGCGGCTGCTCGGTGCGGAAGCGCGGCAGGGCGCGGCGCTCGGCCACGTGGTGGGCGTCCACGATCTGCTCGGCGGGGAAGGTCGAGCAGCCGAAGGCGCGGATCTTGCCGGCCCGGACCAGGTCGCCGAGGACGGAGAGGGTCTCCTCGATGTCCGTGGTGTGGTCCGGCCGGTGGATCTGGTACAGGTCGATCCGGTCGGTACGCAGCCGGCGCAGGCTCTCCTCGACCTCGCGGACGATCCAGCGCCGCGAGTTGCCGCCCCGGTTGCGGCCCTCGCCCATCGGGAAGTGCGCCTTGGTGGCGAGCACGATGTCGTCGCGGTCGCCGCGGGCGGCCAGCGTCCGGCCGACGATCTCCTCGGACTCGCCCGCCGAGTAGATGTCGGCGGTGTCGACGAAGTTGATGCCCCGGTCGAGCGCGGCGTTGATGATCCGGGCGCAGTCGTCGTGATCCGGGTTGCCGATCGCGCCGAACATCATCGTGCCGAGGCAGTAGGCGCTCACCTCGATGCCGGTGCCGCCGAGAACGCGGTAGCGCATGGTCGTGCTCCCCCTGATGGTGGGTCGGTGATGCGGTGGTGGCTCAGAGGCTAGGAGTTGGAGTGCGCTCCAAGGCAAGGGGTGTCCGGGGATCCCTCCGGCGGGGGAGCCGGATCGTCGTCCCGGCGGAGGCCGCGGTGCGGGGGCGCGGGTGACCCTGGGGCCATGGCGAAGCAGGGGTGGGTCAGGAGCGGTTGGGCGGTGGCCGGTTGGGGAGTCGGCTACGGCGGGTTCGGGTTGGGCTGCGCGCTGAGCGGGACCGCGCTGCTCGGCGGCGCCTGGCTGGGGTGGGCGGTCGCCGGGGTGGGCCTGGCGGCGGTCGCGGCCGGGTGTGCGGCGGTACGGCTGCGGTCGGCGCGATGGCTGACCGGGGTGTTGTGGGCGTTGTGCGGGCTGGCCGTGGTGGCGGCCTGGAGCCTGCTGATGGACGTGTTGGCGCTGCTGTTCGGGCAGGCCGTGGACAGCGTCCCGGCCGCGGTGCACAAGGCACTGGCGGCGGCCGGGGCGCTGCTGCTGGCCGGGGCTGCCCGGGCCCGGCGGCCGGTCGCCCGAGCGGCCGCTCCCTCCGCAGCCCCGTCGGCGGCTCCGGAGGCCGTCCAACTCGCGGCCTGGGCGGGGACGTTGTCCTTCGTGCCGTACGTCGTGATGAAGCTGATCTGGGGACTAGGCGGGAGTTTCGCCGGGATCAGCGGCGACCAGATGTACGCGGACTACGTGCACAACGGCTCGTCCGGGATCTGGCTCGCCCTGGAGCGCTGGGGGCTGGACGGCACGGTGCTGCTGGCGGCGATCGGGGTGTTCCTGCTGTGGGGGCTGGTGCGGCCGTGGGGGCAGGTCTTCCCGCGCTGGACCCTGCTGCTGCGCGGCCGTCGCGTCCCGCGCTGGCTGCCGCTCACTCCGGCGCTGATCGGCGCGGCCACGCTGGTGCCGTACGGGTTGGTCGGGATCGGCTACCTGTCGCTGTGCGCGACCGGGGTGACCGAGATCCGGGTGGGCGCGCTCGCCACGGCCGGGCAGGCACTGCAGATCGGCTGGGTCGGGATGAGCGCGTTCGCCGGGTACGGGGTCGCGCTGGCGGTGGCCACCCGCTCGTACTGGCGGCGGACCGGCGCATGAGCGGGAGGGCTGGAGGGGAAGTGCGCGGGGAGGTGTTTGCTGAGGTGGCAACAACGCTTGCCGACACGGGATGGTCGGTCGCAGCCTGACGACGGAGGTGAGCGCCATGAGCGGGACGAGGACGAGGGCGACGGAGCGCCACGACGTGGTGGTGGTCGCCACCGGGCTGCGCGACGGGCTGCCGGAGCTGCCGGGCCTGACCGAGCGCTGGGGCCTCGACGTGCTGCACTGCCCGTACTGCCACGGCTGGGAGGTCCGCGACCGCCCGCTCGGCGTGCTCGGCACCGGCCCGGGGGCGGTCAACCAGGCGCTGACCCTGCGGCAGTGGTCGGCCGACGTGCTGCTGCTCGCGCACACCCTCGAACCGACCGACGTCGACCGCGAGCGGCTCGCTGCCCGGGGCGTCCGGGTGGTCGAGGGCCGGATCGTCCGGCTGGTCGCCGACGACGGGCGGCTGCGCGGCGTGGAACTCGCCGACGGACGGGTGGTGCCGCGCGAGGCGGTGTTCGTCTTCCCGCAGCCGGTGCCCCGGGACGCCCTGTTCTTCGGTCTCGACTGCGAACGGGACGACAACGGCTGGGTCACCACCGACCGGACCGGGCGCACCAGCCTGCCCGGCGTCTGGGCGGTCGGCAACGTCGCCGACCCGCGCGCCCAGGTGGTCACCGCCGCCGGGATGGGCGCGGCGGCCGCCTTCGCGCTGGACCACGACCTCACGGCGGAGGAGGTCGGGCAGGCGGTCGACCGCTACCGCGCGTCCGGCGCCGCCGTGCCCGCCTGAGCGGGAAGCTTTCGTCGACCCGCCGACAACCCCACGACCTCACGACCCGGAAGGAGAGGCCATGTCCTCGCACCAGCACCAGCACGGCCACGGCCATCAGCACGGCCACGTTCCCGCCGCCGACCTCGACTGGGACGCCCTCGCGGCCCACCTGGAGCAGGAGGCCGACCTGCGCGCCGCGGCCGTCACCGAGGCCGCGCGCTGGCTGTCCGGCCTGTCCGGCCTGTCCGGCCTGTCTGGGGAAGGCGGGGTACGGAGGGTCCTGGACGTCGGCAGCGGTCCCGGGGTGATCGCCGGGCTGCTCGCCGAGGTCTTCCCGGCGGCCGAGGTGGTCGCCGTCGACCAGTCGGCCGCCCTGCTGGAGCGCGCCCGGACCCGCTCCGGCGGCCGCCTGGGCACCCAACAGGCCGATCTGCCCGCCGAGTTCGACAAGCTCGGCGAGGCCGACCTGATCTGGTCCGGCAACGCGATCCACCACCTCGGCGACCAGCAGGCCGCGCTCACCGCCCTGGGCGCGCGGCTGCGCCCGGGTGGGCTGCTCGCCGTCGCCGAGAGCGGCCTGCCGCCGCGGTTCCTGCCCCGGGACTTCGGCCTCGGCCGGCCCGGCTTCCAGGCCCGGCTGGACGCGGCCCACGAGGACGGCTTCAGCGCCATGCGCGCCGAACTGCCCGACACCGCCGAGGAGATCGAGGACTGGCCGGCCATGCTGCGGCGGGCCGGACTCGTCCCCAACGGCAACCGCACCTTCCTGGTCGACCACCCGGCGCCGCTCGCCCGGCCCGTGCGCGAGTACCTGCACGCCCAGCTCGGCCGCCGCCACGACCAGCTCGCCGAGGCGCTCGCCCCGGAGGACCGCGCCACCCTGGAGGCCCTCCTCGCCGAGGACGCGCCCACCGGCATCCTCAACCGCCCGGACGCCTTCTACCTCTCCGCCATGACCGTCCACACCGCGCGCCGGCCCTGAGGCCGGGCCCGCGGGCACCGAGCCGCCCCGTCGCCGCGCTTCCGAGGCCGCGGCGGCGGGGCTCCGGGTTCACCGCCGGGTGGCTCCGGGCGCCGTCGGTGCGACGGTTACCGCCGGTGCGACGGATACCGTCGGCGCATGACAGCGAACCAGCAGGGCTTCGTCGTGGTGACCACCACCCACGAGAGCGAGGAGCAGGCCCGGTCCCTGGCCGCCGCCGTGGTGCGGGAGCGCCTGGCGGCCTGCGCACAGGTGTACCCCGTCCGGTCGGTGTACTGGTGGGAGGGCGAGGTGCAGGACGCCGAGGAGTGGCGGATCGACCTCAAGACCCGGGCCGAACTCGCCGACCGCCTGGCCGGATTCGTCGCCGAGCGGCATTCGTACCGGACGCCCGAGGTGATCGCCGTGCCGGTGGTCTCCGGCAGCCCCGGCTACCTGGCCTGGGTCGCGGAGGAGACGGCCGGGTAGCTCAGGAGGCGCCCTCGGGGAAGGTCGGCACCGCAGGGCCCCGGGGAAGCCCCCGAGGCCCTGCCTGCGTGTCGCACTGACCCTCGACCGGCTCCGGATCAGCGCCGGACCAGCTCCCGACTAGCCCTCGGCGCCGCCGAAGCGCGCCGTCCAGGCCTCCAGGTCCTCGTCCGTGATCTTGGCGAACAGCACCGGCGGCACCGTGAACGCCGTCCCCGCCGGGATCAGGTCCAGCGCCTGCGCCTCCCGGGCGTCGACCCAGCTGCGGGTGGCCGCCGGCGAGTCCTCGGGCAGGGCGAAGGCGCCGCGCATCGCCGCCGCCGCAGTCGGGATGAACGGCTCGGAGACCACCGCGTACAGGTGGATCAGGTTCATCGCCGTCCGTAGGGTCAGCGCCGCCGCCTCCGGGTCGGTCTTCACCTGCAGCCAGGGCGCCTTCTCGTCCAGGTAGGCGTTGCCCGCGCTCCACAGCGCGCGCAGACCCTGCGCCGCCTTGCGGAAGTTGAGCGCGTCCAGCTGGGCCTCGTACTCGGCCAGCAGGGCGGCGATCTGCTCGCCGAGGCGCTGCTCGGCCTCGCCCGGGGCGTGCCCGCCGGGGACGTCGTCGCCGAAGCGCTTGCGGCTGAAGGAGAGCACCCGGTTGACGAAGTTGCCGAGGGTGTCGGCGAGGTCCTTGTTGACCACCGAGGCGAAGAGGTCCCAGGTGAAGCTGGAGTCGTCCGACTCGGGAGCGTGCGCCATCAGGAAGTAGCGCCAGTAGTCGGCCGGCAGCAGTTCCAGCGCGACGTCGGTGAAGATGCCGCGCTTCTGGCTGGTGGAGAACTTCCCGCCGTAGTACGTCAGCCAGTTGAAGGCCTTGACGTAGTCGACCTTCTTCCACGGGCGGCGCGAGCCGAGGATCGTCGCCGGGAACATCACGGTGTGGAACGGGACGTTGTCCTTGGCCATGAACTCGGTGTAGCGGACGGTCTCGTCGGCCTCGTACCACCAGGACTTCCAGTCCCGCAGCTGCCCGGCCGGGGCCGCGTCCGCCCACTCCTTGGTGGCGCCGATGTACTCGATCGGGGCGTCGAACCAGACGTAGAACACCTTGCCCTCGGCGGCCAGTTCGGGCCACACGTCGGCCGGCACCGGGACTCCCCACTCCAGGTCACGGGTGATCGAGCGGTCCTGCAGGCCCTCGGTCAGCCACTTGCGGGCGATCGAGGAGGCCAGCACCGGCCAGTCGTCGCCGTTGGCGGCGATCCACTGCTCGACCTCCTCGGTCAGCTTCGACTGGAGCAGGAACAGGTGCCGGGTCTCCCGGACCTCCAGGTCGGAGCTGCCGCTGATCGCCGAGCGCGGCTCCAGCAGGTCGGTCGGGTCCAGCACCCGGGTGCAGTTCTCGCACTGGTCGCCGCGCGCCTTGTCGTAGCCGCAGTGCGGGCAGGTGCCGACGATGTAGCGGTCCGGCAGGAAGCGCCCGTCGGCGTTGGAGTACACCTGGCGGATCGAGCGCTCCTCGATGAAGCCGTTGCGCTGCAGCTCGCGGGCGATCTCCTGGGTGATCTCCCGGTTCTGCGGCGAGGAGCTGCGGCCGAAGTGGTCGAAGGAGAGCGCGAAGCCGTCGTACACGGCCTTCTGGGCGTCGTGCGCCCGGGCGCAGAACTCGGCGACCGGCAGCCCGGCCTCCTGGGCGGCCAGCTCGGCGGGCGTGCCGTGCTCGTCGGTGGCGCAGATGTAGAGCACCTCGTGGCCGCGCCGGCGCAGGTAGCGGGAGTAGACGTCCGCCGGGAGCATGGACCCGACCATGTTGCCCAGGTGCTTGATCCCGTTGATGTACGGAAGGGCGCTGGTGATCAGGTGCCGAGCCATCCTCGGATGCTCCGATTTCTCCCGCACGCGCACCCCACCCGGAGTGCTGTGCCAGGCGCAGGGTCCACTGTGGGCTGCCAAGCCTACCGCCGCCGGGCCCCGCGCACGGGCTGCGGCGTACGGGCGTCGGCCTCACGGCCGGGTGAAGTCGGCGTACCGGTCGAACTCCCCGGCCTTCACCCCGCGGACGAACGCCGCCCACTTGCGCGGCGTCGTCCGCACGACCGCCTCGGGCCAGTCCGACTCGCGGATCTCCACCAGCCCGCCGGTGGCTCTGACCTCGACGCAGTCGGTGCTCTCACCGCTGGCCGACGACTTGCGCCACACGCTCAGCCACACGTTCATGAGAAGTCTTTCAGTAAGGCCCGGATGAAGTCCCGGGACTCGGCCGTCCCGAGCGCGATGGCCGCGGTCTTCTCCTTGATCCGGCGGTAGGAGTCCAATTCGGCTTCGGTGTGCACGAACTTCGGCCCGTGGGAGAGGTCGATCTGGACGGTGTCCAGCTCCGGGACCGGCCCGCGGGCGAGATACAGGCTTTCCCCGGACCCGGTGTAGGTGGGGACGCTGAACGGGATCACCCGGATTTCCAGCCCGGGCCGTTCGGAATTCTCCAGCAGGCTCCGCAACTGCTCGCGCAGCACTTCCGGACCGCCGAACTGCATCCGCAGCGCGGACTCGTGCAGGATCGCGCTGTACGGCTTCGGATGGTCGACGAAGATCCGCTGGCGCCGAATCCGGAATGCCATCCGGGCCTCGGCCTCCTGCCGGACGTGCTCGGGGAGCCGCTCGAACACGGCGGCCGCGTACGCCGGGGTCTGCAGCAGACCGGGAACGAAGGTGCTGTTGAGGATGGACAGCGAGGCCGCGTGGTGTTCCATCTCCGCGATGTCGACGATCCCGCTCGGCATCCGGCCCCGAAAGCCGTCCCACCAGTACTTCCGGCGGTCCTGCGTCATCGCGAGCAGGGCGTCCAGGTACGGGCCTTCGGCGCAGCCGCAGGCGCGCGCCCAGACCCGCAGCCGTTCGGCGCTGATGCCCGACTTCCCGTTCTCCATCTGGGAGATCTTGGGCAGGTCGGTGCCGATTGTGGCGGCCAGGCTTTTGGGCGTCACGCCGACGCGTTCGCGCATCTTGCGCAGCTCGATCCCAAGGCGCTGCTGGCGCACGGTCGGCGACAAGCGGGGTGGCATGACTCTCTTCTCCGGATCGCGGCTTCGGGCGATGCTTCCGGTGAAGTGTGCCGTGGCGCCCCGGCCCTAGCTAGCGAAATGGGGGATACCCCCCGATGGAGTGAACGTCCATCCCCTCGGTAGCAACTCTGGCACCTTGACTCTATGGTCGTTCGTGTCACTCGCTGACTTGTTGTCGCCTAAACAGTCGCCAAGTCGCCTATCAGCCCTGCCGGTCAGCCGTAATTGCGCACCAGATGCACGGTAAGGGCGTTCGGCATCACCGACCGGAGGCAGCCGTGTCCCTTCCTTCGCCTCTCCGCCTTCCACACCCCCTTCCCCACCGCATTTCCGCGACCCGATGAACGGCCTCCTGGTCGCCGGATTGTCCGCCCTCCTCCTCGCCGTCCTTTTCGTCGGCTGGCTGGTCTGGCTGGTCAACATGCAACCCCGGCTGCCCCGCGCCGCAAAACGCGAGTTCGCCCCCCGCCATTCCGTCCGGGGCAGGCGGGACTAGCCCCCACCCCCCATCTCTCGCCCGCCCGGTTCGGATCAATCCCGGCAGATGGTCCAGAACATGACGACGGTCCGTGCCCCGGATCACCCGGGGCGCGGACCGATGAGTTGGTGTCGAACACGTCCTTCATCTCACCGGACAAGTGAACTGCGGCCAGACCTTGTTGGGACACACGATCACGTAGTGGCCCGACCACCGGCTGCCGGACACCCACCGGGACCACATGACGTCCGAGGCGCCGGCCAGTTGCGCAATGGCACACTGGCGCCGTGCCGCGATCGGCATCCACGGATCGCCGCCGGGCGTGTGCTCCTCGTACCGCCCCGCTCAAGTGGACCTACAAGGACCCCGATTACACGACCGACGACACCTACGGTAAGGAGAAGTGGTTCCTGAGTACCGATGGCAGTTACGTCTTCTCTTGGCTAAAGGACAAGATCACTGCTATTCGGTCCTGGTGACTGCTCATCAGCCCCGCGAAAGCCGCTCCACCAACTGGGCCTTGGCCGCCGGCCACTCGTCCGCGAGCATCGAGAAGTAGGCGCTGTCGCGCCAGGTGCCGGTGGGGCGGAGCCGGTGGCGGCGGAAGACACCCTCGAACTGCGCGCCGAGGCGCTGGATCGCGTTGCGGGAGCGTTCGTTGAGGGCGTCGGTCTTCCAGAAGACGCGGCCCATGCCCAGGTCCTCGAAGGCGTGGGTGAGCAGCAGCAGCTTGGCCTCGGTGTTGACCGCGGTGCGCCAGACCGAGCGGGCGTAGAGGGTGCCGCCGATCTCCACGGACTCGTCCTTGGCGCTGAAGTCGTGGTAGCCGGTGATGCCGACGGCGGTGCCGCTCGCGAGGTCGACGGCGGCGAAGTGGACGCACTGCCCCTCGGCGGCCTCGGCGATGCGGGCGTCGAGGATGCCGCCGAGCTCCTCCTCCGTGGCGGGCGGGAGGTTCATGGTCCAGCGCCAGACCTCGGGCTCGGAGCCGACGGTGGCCCAGAGGTCGGCGAGGTGGCGGCGCTCCAGCGGCTCCAGGCGGATGTGGCGGCCGGTGAGGGTGACGGGCGTGGGCAGCTTCGCGGTCATGATCCGAACGTAGCGGGACTCTGCACTAGAAGCAATGTTGTTGTGTACTAGTGCAAATGGGACTTGCTGGGCAAAGCGAAGGGCCCCGCGGGACGGTGCGTCCCGGGGGGCCCTCGAAGCGCTCAGGCTCAGATGAACGAGTTGATCTGGATCGTCTCGTCCCGGCCCGGGCCGACGCCGATGGCGGAGATCGGCGCGCCGGACATCTCCTCCAGCGCCTTCACGTACGCCTGGGCGTTCTTCGGCAGCTCGGCGAAGGTCTTCGCCTTGCTGATGTCCTCGTTCCAGCCCGGCAGCGTCTCGTAGATCGGCTTGGCGTGGTGGAAGTCCGACTGGTTGTAGGGGAGTTCCTCGACCCGCCGGCCGTCGATCTTGTACGCGACGCAGACCGGGATCTGCTCCCAACCGGTCAGCACGTCGAGCTTGGTGAGGAAGAAGTCGGTGAGGCCGTTGACCCGGGTCGCGTAGCGCGCGATGACGGCGTCGAACCAGCCGCAGCGGCGGTCACGGCCGGTGGTGACACCGCGCTCGCCGCCGATGCGGCGCAGCGCCTCGCCGTCCTGGTCGAACAGCTCGGTCGGGAACGGACCGGAGCCGACGCGGGTGGTGTAGGCCTTGAGGATGCCGATGACCCGGTCGATCTTGGTGGGGCCGATGCCGGCGCCGGTGCAGGCGCCGCCCGCGGTCGGGTTCGACGAGGTCACGAAGGGGTACGTGCCGTGGTCGACGTCGAGCAGGGTGCCCTGGCCGCCCTCCAGCAGGACGACCTTGTTCGCCTTGAGCGCCTCGTCCAGGACGAGGGTGGTGTCGGCGAGGAAGGGCTTGATCTTCTCCGCGTAGCCCAGGTACTCCTCGACCACCAGGTCGGCCGGGATGGTGCGGCGGTTGTACAGCTTGACCAGGATCTGGTTCTTGTCGTGCAGCGCCGCCTCGATCTTCTGGCGCAGGATCGACTCGTCGAACAGGTCCTGGACCCGGATGCCGACGCGGTTGATCTTGTCCGCGTAGGTCGGGCCGATGCCGCGGCCGGTGGTGCCGATCCGGCGCTTGCCGAGGAAGCGCTCGGTGACCTTGTCCAGGGTGCGGTGGTACGGCGTGATCAGGTGGGCGTTGCCCGAGACCAGCAGCTTGGAGGTGTCGATGCCGCGCTCGTTCAGGCCGGCCAGCTCGGAGAGCAGCACGGCCGGGTCGATCACGACGCCGTTGCCGATCACCGGGGTGACGTTCGGGCTGAGGATGCCGGAGGGGAGCAGGTGCAGGGCGTACTTCTGGTCACCGATGACCACCGTGTGACCGGCGTTGTTGCCGCCCTGGTAGCGGACGACGTAGTCGACGGAGCCGCCGAGGAGGTCGGTCGCCTTCCCCTTGCCCTCGTCTCCCCACTGAGCGCCAACGAGCACGAGTGCCGGCACAGGCGTACACCCCTTCCGGTTGGGGCATCCTGCGTAGGCCGCTGTCTGCCCCGAGATAGACGAAGCCCCTGGCGCAATGGCGCAAGGGGCTCTTGCACCGAGAGATTACCTGAGGAAGGACCGGTCGTGTCGTCCCTGTCCACGCCTGCAACCAGCGGCCCCGAGCCGATTCTGCTGCTCCTCGACCCGGTGGCCCGGCGGACCGACGGCGAGTCGGTGCGGATCGCGAAGGACGTGCTCTGCGGGGGTACGGACGTCAAGGTGGTCTATCCGGAGAGCCCGTCCGAACTCGACCGGGTGCTTTCGCACCGGGGTCGGCGGCGACCGGTGGTGATCGGTTCCGATCTCGCCCTGCAGAGGGTGCTGCAGGCCCTGCATCGCCACCGTGAGCTGGGCGCCGATCCGGTGGGCATGGTTCCGGTTGGGCGTGCGGAGGAGCTCGCGACGGCCCGTGCGCTCGGGGTTCCGGGGGAGCCGGTGCGGGCCGCGCGGGCGGTGCTCTCGGGCGCGCCGCGCACCTTCGACCTGCTGGTGGACGACGGTGGCGGGGTGGCGCTCGGCGGGGTGCGGATCACGGGCGGCGCCACCCGCCGGCTGGTGGGCCGCGCGGGTGGCTGGCGTTCGCTATGGGCGAAATTGGCTGCGGCCGAGCAGGCGAACGCACTCGCCCCGGAGGTCGCCGACCGCAGCCCCCGGGTCCGGGTCGAGGCGGACGGCCGGCTGCTCGCGGACGTGCACCGGCCGGTCCGGCTGGTCGAGCTGTCCCTGCCGGGCGGCGGGGACGGCGCGGCGGGCAACGCGGCGGGCGGCGCGGCGGGCGGCACGGGTGTGCTGGAGGTGGTGGTCCGCGCGTCCGGCGCCCTCGTGCGCGTCCGGGCGGCGAGCGTCTCGGTGGTCGGGCGCGGCTTCGGCTACGAGGCGGACGGCCACCCGGTCGGGCCGGTCCGCGCTCGGACCTGGACGGTGCACCCGGGCTCCTGGGGACTGCTGCTGCCGGCCGCGTAAGAGCTCGCGTGACGGCTCGCGCGAAGGCGCGCGTGACGGCTCGCGCACGGGCTCGGGCGACGGCTTCCACCGAGGGAGCCCCCGCGTGAACCCCGGCTGAACCCCGGGTGAGCAGGCTCACGTTCGCTCCCGCCCCGACAACCACCGCTCCGTGCACGGAACTGCGCACCGAACTCCCCAACAGGCGCGAACCACAAGGCCAACCGCCACCCGCCGGAATTCCCCCCACCCGAAATCCCCAGCCCGTAAGGGGTTTTGTCTACGCGCGTTACTCCGAGGCCGCCGGACAAACCCCCAGTCCCGGGTTCCGGAGGCCTGTGCCAACTGCCCTAGACTCGAAGACGTGCCACGTGGTGACGGAAGACTCAACCACGATCTTCTTCCCGGCGAGAAAGGCCCCCAGGACGCTTGCGGCGTCTTCGGTGTCTGGGCTCCCGGCGAGGAGGTCGCCAAGCTCACGTTCTTCGGCCTTTACGCCCTGCAGCACCGCGGTCAGGAATCCGCGGGCATCGCAGTGAGCAACGGCTCCCAGATTCTCGTCTTCAAGGACATGGGACTCGTCTCCCAGGTCTTCGACGAGGCCTCGCTGGGGTCGTTGCACGGGCATATCGCCGTTGGACACGCCCGCTACTCGACCACCGGTTCCTCGGTCTGGGAGAACGCCCAGCCGACCTTCCGGGCGACCGTGCACGGTTCGCTGGCCCTCGGGCACAACGGAAACCTGGTGAACACCGCCGAACTGGCGGCCATGGTCGCCGAACTGCCCGGCGAGGAGCACGTCTCCCGCTCCGGCCGGACCGCCGCGACCAACGACACCGACCTGGTGACCGCCCTGCTGGCCGGCCACCCGGACCTCTCCATCGAGGAGACGGCCAAGGTCGTGCTGCCCGAGGTCAAGGGCGCCTTCTCGCTCGTCTTCATGGACGAGCACACCCTCTACGCCGCCCGTGACCCGCAGGGCATCCGCCCGCTGGTGCTCGGCCGGCTGGAGCGCGGCTGGGTGGTCGCCTCCGAGACGGCGGCGCTGGACATCTGCGGTGCCTCCTTCATCCGCGAGGTCGAGCCCGGCGAGCTCATCGCCATCGACGAGAACGGCATGCGCAGCTCCCGCTTCGCCGAGGCGAAGCCCAAGGGCTGCGTGTTCGAGTACGTCTACCTGGCCCGCCCCGACACCTCCATCGCCGGCCGCAACGTGCACCTCTCCCGCGTGGAGATGGGCCGCCGCCTGGCGAAGGAGGCCCCCGTCGAGGCCGACCTGGTGATAGCGACCCCCGAGTCCGGCACCCCCGCCGCGATCGGCTACGCCGAGGCCAGCGGCATCCCGTACGGCTCCGGCCTGGTGAAGAACGCCTACGTGGGCCGCACCTTCATCCAGCCCAGCCAGACCATCCGTCAGCTCGGCATCCGGCTCAAGCTGAACCCGCTGCGCGAGGTCATCGCCGGCAAGCGCCTGGTGGTCGTGGACGACTCGATCGTTCGCGGCAACACCCAGCGCGCGCTGGTGCGGATGCTGCGCGAGGCGGGCGCCGCCGAGGTGCACATCCGGATCTCCTCGCCGCCGGTGAAGTGGCCCTGCTTCTTCGGCATCGACTTCGCCACCCGCGCGGAGCTGATCGCCAACGGGATGACGGTGGAGGAGATCGGCCGCACGCTCGGTGCCGACTCGCTCGCCTACATCTCGATCGACGGCATGATCGAGGCCACCAAGCAGCCCAAGGACAAGCTCTGCCGGGCCTGCTTCGACGGCGAGTACCCGATGGAGCTGCCGGACCCGGCGCTGCTCGGCAAGCTCCTGCTGGAGGCCGAGATCAAGGGCGGCCAGCAGCCGCCCGCCGTCCGCGGCAAGCCGACCAGCGGCAGCGACCTGGACGGCGTCCAGGCGCTGCTCGGCGGGGCGGGCGCGGCCGACGCGCTGCGCCGCCCGTAACGAACCCACGGTGGGGTCCCGCGAACCGGGGCCCCACCGCTGTTCCCGCCCCGGGGACGCGGTCGGGACGTCGTCCGCGGACGACGCGCCCTTCCGCTGCAACGAACCACCCCCACCAGACCCGAGAGGGCCGCACGCAGTGACCACCAACCAGAACGGCGCCACCTACGCCGCCGCCGGTGTCGACATCGAGGCGGGCGACCGCGCCGTCGAGCTCATGAAGCAGTGGGTGAAGAAGGCCAACCGCCCCGAGGTGGTCGGCGGTCTCGGCGGCTTCGCCGGCCTCTTCGACGTCTCCGCCTTCAAGAACTACGAGCGGCCGCTGCTGGCCTCGGCCACCGACGGCGTGGGGACCAAGGTGGCCATCGCGGCCGCCATGGACAAGCACGACACCATCGGCCACGACCTGGTCGGCATGGTCGTGGACGACATCGTGGTGTGCGGCGCCGAGCCGCTGTTCATGACCGACTACATCTGCGTCGGCAAGGTCGTCCCGGAGCGGGTCGCCTCGATCGTCAAGGGCATCGCCGAGGGCTGCGCGCTGGCCGGCTGCGCCCTGGTGGGCGGCGAGACCGCCGAGCACCCGGGCCTGCTCGGCCCGGACGAGTACGACGTCGCGGGCGCCGGCACCGGCGTGGTCGAGGCCGACGCGCTGCTGGGCGCCGAGCGCGTCCGGGCCGGCGACGTGGTGATCGCGATGGCCGCCTCCGGCCTGCACTCCAACGGCTACTCGCTGGTCCGCCACGTGCTGCTGAACGAGGCCGGCTGGAAGCTGGACCGCAAGGTCGAGGAGTTCGGCCGCACCCTCGGCGAGGAGCTGCTGGAGCCGACCCGGATCTACTCGCTGGACTGCCTGGCGCTGATCCGCGCCACCGAGGTGCACGCCTTCTCGCACGTCACCGGCGGCGGCCTGGCGGCCAACCTGGCCCGGGTCATCCCGGACGGGCTGCACGCCCGCCTGGACCGCGGCACGTGGACCCCGCTGCCGGTCTTCCGGACCGTCGCCGAGGTCGGCAAGGTGGCCACCCTGGAGATCGAGAAGACGCTCAACATGGGCGTCGGCATGGTCGCCGTCGTCCCGCCGCACTCGGTGGACGTGGTGCTGTCGCTGCTGGAGGACCGCGGCGTCGAGGCCTGGCTGCTCGGTGACATCGTCGAGCGCACCGACGAGCACGAGGGCGGCGCGGCCCTCTACAACGCCTACGAGGGCTTCACGGCGGGCTGAGCGGGCCGATCCGCCCCCGACCCGTGGGAGGGCCCCTCCGGTGCGCCGGAGGGGCCCTCTTGCGTCCCCGGACGGGGGGCGGTACGGACGGTGTTCGGGAACGCCGAAGACCGGCCCGGCGCCCAGGGCGCCCGGACCGGTCCGGTGAAGCTGTGGATTACGAGCGGCGGGAGGCCTGCGACGGCCCGGTGCCCGGCTCGTTGTCGTCCTCGTCGTCGACGGCGTAGCGGGCGGCGTACTCCGCGTACGGGTCGTCGTCCTCCTCCTCTTCGATCGGCTCCGGCTCGATCGAAGGCGTGGACGGCGATACGCCCAGCTCGTTGGACAGACGGTTAGCGTCGAACCCGCCGCTGTTGTACTTCAGCTCGCGGGCGACCTTCGTCTGCTTGGCCTTGGCCCGGCCGCGCCCCATGGGTCGACCCCCTCAACGATGGGGCTCACGGCCCCGAGTCTGACACGTGTTCATGATCAGGACCGGCCTGCCCGAATGAGGAGGACCGTCCCTTGGAGCATTAACGGTACCTGTTTCCGCCGCTGGACGGTACGTCGTCGGTGTGACGTGGCGCGCACCGACTGCACCCGAGACCAGGTCTTCCCAGGTCAGGGGAGGTTTTGCGGCGATTTGCACGCTGTCCGGAGGTGTCTGAGGTCCGTCGTTCCAAGAATGATTATCCCCCCTAGGGGGACCTCGGATCACCCGTTCGGGCGGAGAAGTGAGAATCCGGTTCCACATCGTGATGCGCGGGGGGCCACCGGGTGGAACCCCCCGCGCATCACGATCACCGCACCGGGTCCGATCAGGCGCGGCGGGCGTGCGGCAGCAGGACCGTGCGCAGCGCGCTGATCTCGCGCATCCGCTTCTCGGCCAGGCGGTCGGCGGCGACCGCCGGCGGGATGCCGTCGGAGGCGGCCCGCGTGAAGATCTCCAGGGTGGTGTCGAAGATCTTGGTGGCCTTGTTCTTGGCCCGCTCGAAGTTGAAGCCGTCGATCTCGTCGGCGACCTGGATCACGCCGCCGGAGTTCACCAGGTAGTCGGGGGCGTACAGGATGCCGCGGTCGGCCAGGTCCTTCTCGACGCCCGGGTGGGCCAGCTGGTTGTTGGCCGCGCCGCAGACGACGGAGGTGCCGAACTCGCCGAGCGCGGCGACCGTGGCGTCGGTCAGCGCACCGCCGAGGGCGCAGGGGGCGTAGACGTCCAGCTTGGCCTGGAGCAGGGCGGTGGTGTCGGCGACCACCTCCACCTCCGGGTGGGCGGCGCGCACGCGGTTGACGGCGGCCTCGAAGGGGTCGGTGACGACGACGGTGGCGCCGTCCGCGACCAGGTGGCCGACCAGGTAGTGGCCGACCTTGCCGACGCCCGCGACGCCGACCCGCTTGCCGCGCAGGGTCGGCTGGCCCCAGCGGGCCTGGGCGGAGGCCCGCATGCCCTGGAAGACGCCGAAGGCGGTCAGGATGGACGAGTCGCCGGCGCCGCCGTGCTCGGGCGAGCGGCCGGTCACGAACTCGGTCTCGCGCGCGATGACGTCCATGTCCTGCACGTAGGTGCCCACGTCGCAGGCGGTGATGTAACGGCCGCGCAGGGACTCCACGAAGCGGCCGTAGGCCCGGAGCATCGCCTCGTTCTTGTCCTTGTTCGGGTCGCCGATGATGACGGCCTTGCCGCCGCCGAGGTCCAGCCCGGCGAGCGCGTTCTTGTAGGACATCCCGCGGGACAGGTTCAGCGCGTCCTCCAGGGCCGCCTCCTCGGAGGCGTACGGGAAGAAGCGGGTGCCGCCGAGGGCCGGGCCCAGCGCGGTGGAGTGGATGGCGATGATCGCCTTGAGTCCGGAGCTGCGGTCGTGGCAGAGGACGACCTGCTCGTGGCCGTCGCCGGGGGCGCCGTCCTGCTCGGTACGGAAGATCCTGCTGAGCACGCCGGGTGCGGAGTGCGTGGCGGGGGTCTGTACGTCGGTCACTGTGGTGACTCCAGTATCGAAGGCCCGCTGCGGTGGTGCGGGCGCCTAGGGCGAAGAGTAGTCGCGCGCGGGCCTTCGATCGGCCCTCTTGTCCGAGCTTGTGCCGGTTGTCCGAGGGGTGAGATGAGAGGGGGCACGGTGCGGGCGCGAACGGTTCCGGGGCGCGCCCTCCCGGGTCCGGGCGGCGCGTGCGACCATGCAGGACGTGACCGTCGTACGCACTTCCGTACAGCCGCCCTACGCCGCCCACCTGCGGGTCTACGAGCCGCTGGCCGCGTACCCGGAGCCCGAGCGGGCGCATTGGCAGGCGTACGCGGCGGAGCACGGACCGGACGCCGTGGCGGCGGCGCAGCCGGTGGCCGGGGCGGTGCTGGAGGAGCAGCGGGCGGCGCTCGCGGAGCTGGCCGCCCGGACGCCCCGGGCGCTGCCGGAGCGGGAGAGCGGGCGGGCGTACCTGCGGGTGGTGGACGGCGTACTGTACGTCTGCCCGTGGGCGACCAGGCTGCGCAGCTGGCAGGCTCTGGAGGAGCTGCTGGCGGGGGCTCCGGTGGCCCTGCTGGACACCGCGGTGCCGCCGGTGGCCCGGGCGGCCGCCGAGGCGGACCGGGAGCGCTGGCGGGCCGAGCACCCGGACGCCCGGCCGTGGATCCTGACCAGCCGGTGGGAGGTGCCGGTGCGCTGGTTCCTGCCGTTCGGGGACGAGGACCGGTGCTTCGTGCCGGGCGGCGTGGGCGTGGAAGGGGTGGAGGGGGAGCGGGGGCGGCCGGCGGCGCTGTTCTACCTGGTGCCGATGGCCCAGGCGCGGCGGCGGGTGGCGAGGGCCTTCCGGGCGCTGCGCGAGGGGGTGCCGGACGGGGAGCTGGTGCGGGGGGCGGAGCAGGTCGGGCGGTGGCTGGAGGAGTTCCACCCGCGCTCGCTGGTGGAGTTGGACTACGGGGGGCTGGTGCATCTGCTGGGGCCGGAGCGGCTGTTGGCGGACCGTTCGGCGGGGGAGCTGGAGGAGGGGCTGCGCGCGCTGCGGGCGGGGGAGACCGCGGAGGCCTTGCGCGTGTACGGGGAGCTGACGGAGCGGTGGCGCCGGGTGCAGGCGCTGCGGTACACGAACTGACGTCCGACCGCCCGTGTATGACTGTGAGGGGTCTTTGGTCCGCGACGCCGATGACCAAGGTCCTGGTTCGGGTCAATAGCTGTCGAACGTGACACTACTCACTGTTGACGCGAACTTACCCCTATGTGCAAAAATGGGACAACCAGCCCAACTTCACGTGAGCGTGCCCACTTTTGGGTGGTTCTGGAGTCGATGCGTGCTTTGCGGGGAAATGGAGGGTCTGGTCCCCTCGTAACCGGACGTCACTGCCGCGTGACTGTCCGTTATGGGGTGGTCCATCGCCATCCGTCGGCCTTGAACCCGTGAGGGGTCAATTTTGGCGGTTTGGTCGATAGGGCTGGACGGATGGTGTAGTTGTAGACACCAGGACAAGCCGTTCGTCCTATAACCGACTCGGCCCGTCTATGCCATTTCGGGCATCGCGGGCCAAGGTGCAGAATTTGAAGGATAGAACCGCCCTGGTTCGGTTCTCCCGAGGAGGCCGCTCATGACCGCTCGTACCCCTGATGCTGAGCCGCTGCTGACGCCGGCAGAGGTTGCCACCATGTTCCGCGTGGACCCGAAGACGGTCACCCGCTGGGCCAAGGCCGGCAAGCTGACGTCGATTCGCACGCTCGGTGGTCACCGCCGTTACCGTGAGGCGGAGGTGCGCGCCCTGCTGGCCGGGATTCCCGCTCAGCGCACTGAGGCCTGATAGGCCAAAGGCTCTTTAAAGGGGCCGCTAACCGGACTCCGCCGGGTCCGGTTAGCGGCCCCTTTGCCGTGCCCGGGGGTCGGCGTCCGGGTGCCTTCCGGATCCCTTCCGGACCCCCTTCCGGTCTGTCGGAATGTTGAACTCCACATAACGATTTGATGCGCACGGGACGGGGGGGATTTACAGTGAATAACAGTGCAATTTTACATATTAAATTAGCGGGGTCTCCGGGAGGCCGTTCCAGGGCCGATCTCCGGAGGGGGTGGGTGGCGACAGTCACACGGTCCGTCACTTGCGCTCCGGGCCTGGTCCGGGGTACGAGCAGGACGACAAAAAGCGAGAGGCCCGGAACCTGACGGTTCCGGGCCTCTCGCACTGCGGCGATCCCGACGGGACTTGAACCCGCGACCTCCACCTTGACAGGGTGGCGAGCTAACCAACTGCTCCACGGGACCAGAGTTTTCTGATCTCGTTCACTCGCTTGCCGCGCTGCGAACAAGACAGACTGTAGCCCATGGTGGGCCCCCAGGTCGAACTGGCTCCTGAAGGCCCACCCGCAGCTCAGAGCGCGGCCCGTGCGGCGTCCATCGCCTTCATGATCCGCTTCTCCGAGACCGGGCTCGGCGTGCCCAACGACTGGGCGAAGAAGCTGACCCGCAACTCCTCGATCATCCAGCGGATCGCCCGCACCTCCTCGGACGGCTGCCGCCCGGCCGGTACCGCCGCCAGCAGCTCTCCGTACGCCTGCTGCACCTGCTGGACCTTCAGCAGCTGCTGGGCGTCCCGCTGGGGGTGGTTGGGCAGTGCCTCCAGTCGGCGGTCCACCGCCAGCAGGTAGCGCTTGAGGTCGGGCAGCCGCTGCCAGCCGGTGGCCGTCACGAAGCCCGGGTGCACCAGCGAGGCCAGGTGCAGCCGGATGTCGTTCACCGCGTTCAGCAGCACCGGGCTGCTCACCGACTTCAGCCGGGTCGAGGCCTTGTGGAAGGCGATCAGCGCGGTGGCCGTCTTCAGCGTGGTGTCCGCGGACAGGTCGTACAGGTCCGCGCGCACCTTGTCGTGCAGCTTGCCGAAGGCCGCCTCGTCCCAGGCCGGGCCGCCGGCCAGGGTCATCAGCCGGTCGGTCGCGGCCGACACCACGTCCTCGAACAGCGCGGTGATCGACCCGTGCGGGCTGTGCGAGAGCGCCAGCTTCGCCTGGTTGCCCAGCCGCCCCTGGATCGACTTGGCCGGGGAGTTGACGGTCAGCATCAGCAGCCGGCGGGTGCCCTCCCACATGGCCTGCGCCTGCGCCTGCGGGGTGTCGAACAGCTTGACGCCCACCGACGCGCCCTCGTCCACCAGCGCCGGGTAGGCGCGCAGCGAGTGGCCGCGGGAGCGCTGCTCGAAGGTGCGCTGGAGCACCGGCAGCCCGGCCGGCCAGGCGGTCAGCCCACCCTGCTCGATGCCCTGGCCGGAGGCCGCCGAGGAGAGCGTCTCCTTGAGCTTCGGCTTGAGCTTCAGCCGCAGCTCCTCCAGGTCCTTGGACTCGGCGAGCTTGCGGCGGCCGTCCACCACCCGGAAGGTCACCTTGAGGTGCTCCGGGACCCGCTCGTCGTCCCAGGCCTCCGGCGGTACGGTGACCGCCGTCAGCCGCTTCAGGACGTGCTCCAGGGACGGCAGCAAGGGCTCCTGGCGGTCCTTCACCTGGCGCAGTGCCGCCTTGGCGAAGTCCGGTGCCGGGACGAAGTTGCGCCGGATCGCCTTCGGCAGCGACTTGATGTACGCGGTGACCAGCTCCTCCCGCAGACCGGGGATCTGCCAGTCGAAGCCCTCCGCGGTGACCTGGTTGAGCACCGGCAGCGGGATGTGGACGGTCACACCGTCCGCGTCGCTGCCCGGTTCGAACTGGTAGGTCAGCTTGAAGCGCAGCTTGCCCTGCTGCCAGTAGTCCGGGTAGTCGGCCTCGGTGACGCCGTCCGCGGCGTCGTTGATCAGCATCGACTTCTCGAAGTTCAGCAGGTCCGGCTGCTCGTGCCGGGCCTTCTTCCACCAGGAGTCGAAGTGCCGGGTGGACACGACGTCGTCGGGCAGCCGGGCGTCGTAGAAGTCGAACAGGGTCTGGTCGTCCACCAGGATGTCCCGGCGGCGGGCCCGGTTCTCCAGCTCCTCGACCTCGCCGAGCAGCTTGCGGTTCTCGGCGAAGAACTTGTGGTGGGTCTCCCAGTCGCCCTCGACCAGGGCGTTGCGGATGAACAGCTCCCGGCAGAGCTCCGGGTCGATCCGCCCGTAGTTGACCTTGCGCTGGGCGACGACCGGCATCCCGTAGAGGGTGACCTTCTCGTACGCCAGGACGGCGCCGGCCTTCTTCTCCCAGTGCGGCTCGCTGTAGCTGCGCTTGATCAGGTGGCCGGCCAGCGGCTCGACCCACTCCGGCTCGATCTTGGCGTTGATCCGCGCCCACAGCCGGGAGGTCTCCACCAGCTCGGCCGACATCACCCAGCGCGGCGGCTTCTTGAACAGGCCGGAGCCCGGGAAGACCGCGAAGCGGGCGCCGCGCGCACCGCCGTACTCGCGCTTCTCCACGTCGAACAGGCCGATGTGGGAGAGCAGGCCGGCCAGCAGCGACTGGTGGATCCGGTCCGCGTCCGGCTCCGCGTCGGGGTGGGGTTCCTCGATCGTGACACCCAGCTGCTTCGCGACGGTGCGCAGTTGGGTGTAGACGTCCTGCCACTCCCGTATCCGCAGGTAGTTCAGGAACTCGGCCTTGCACATCCGGCGGAAGGCCGAGGAGGAGAGCTCCTTCTGCTGCTCCCGGACGTAGCGCCACATCGCCAGGTAGGAGAGGAAGTCCGAGGTCTCCGAGTTGAACCGGCGGTGCCGGTCGTCGGCGGCCTGGCGCTTCTCGGCGGGGCGCTCGCGCGGGTCCTGGATGGAGAGCGCGGCGGCGATCACCATGACGTCGCGCACGCAGCCGTTGCGGTCCGCCTCCAGCACCATGCGGGCCATCCGCGGGTCCACCGGCAGCTGGGCGAGCTTGCGGCCGAGCTGGGTCAGGCGCTTGCGCGGGTCCTTCTCCTCCGGGTCCAGTGCGCCCAGCTCGTGCAGCAGGTGCACGCCGTCCTTGATGTTGCGGGAGTCCGGCGGGTCCAGGAAGGGGAAGGCGGCGATGTCGCCGAGACCCGCCGCCGTCATCTGCAGGATCACCGAGGCCAGGTTGGTGCGCAGGATCTCGGCGTCGGTGAACTCGGGGCGGGAGAGGAAGTCCTCCTCCGAGTACAGCCGGATGCAGATGCCGTCCGAGGTGCGGCCGCAGCGGCCCTTGCGCTGGTTGGCGCTGGCCTGGCTGATCGCCTCGATCGGCAGCCGCTGCACCTTGGTGCGGTGGCTGTAGCGGGAGATCCGGGCGGTGCCCGGGTCGATCACGTACTTGATGCCGGGGACGGTCAGCGAGGTCTCGGCCACGTTGGTGGCCAGCACGATCCGGCGGCTGCGCGAGCGCTGGAAGACCTTGTGCTGCTCGGCCGAGCTGAGCCGGGCGTACAGCGGCAGGATCTCGGTGTTCTTCAGCTTCAGCTTGGTGAGGGCGTCGGCGGTGTCGCGGATCTCGCGCTCGCCGGAGAGGAAGACCAGGATGTCGCCCGGGCCCTCGTCCTGCAGTTCCTGGGCGGCGTCGCAGATCGCCTGGACCTGGTCCCGGTCGCGGTCGGCCTCGTCGCCGTCCTCGTCCTCCTCCAGGACGGGCCGGTACCGGACCTCGACGGGGTACGTACGGCCGGAGACCTCGACGATCGGGGCGTCGCCGAAGTGCCGGGCGAAGCGCTCCGGGTCGATGGTCGCGGAGGTGATCACGACCTTGAGGTCAGGGCGGCGCGGGAGCAGCTGCTTGAGGTAGCCGAGCAGGAAGTCGATGTTGAGGCTGCGCTCGTGGGCCTCGTCGATGATCAGGGTGTCGTACTGGCGCAGATCGCGGTCGGTCTGGATCTCCGCCAGCAGGATGCCGTCCGTCATCAGCTTGACCAGGGTGTCCTGGCCGACCTGGTCGGTGAACCGGACCTTCCAGCCGACCGCCTCGCCGAGCGGGCTGTTCAGCTCCTCCGCGACGCGCTCGGCCACCGTACGGGCGGCGATCCGGCGCGGCTGGGTGTGGCCGACCAGGCCGCGCACGCCGCGGCCCAGCTCCAGGCAGATCTTCGGGATCTGGGTGGTCTTGCCGGAACCGGTCTCCCCCGCGACGATCACCACCTGGTGGTCCCGGATCGCCTCCAGGATCTCGTCCTTCTTCTGGCTGACCGGCAGCTCGGCGGGATAGCCGATCTCCGGGACGGCGTTCCGGCGCTGCTCGACCAGCAGCTCGGCACGGTCGATGTCGGCGGCGATCTCGGCGGCGATCTTCTGTCGGGCCTCGGGCTTCCGGACCCGGCGGGCCCCCTCCAGCCGACGCCCGAGCCGCACCTCGTCGCGCAGGGTCAGCTCGGGCAGGCGGGCGGCCAGCTCACCGATTCCGGGACCCTCGGCGGGTGCGGGGGCGGACTGGACTGCGGGAGAACTCACTGCGGGCATCCCTCTAGGTTCGCAAGGAGGCACGGCGGAGCGCACCTCGGTTTTCGAGCCCCTCCAGTGTCACAGCCGCCGGTGCGGAATCGCGAACGGCGGGCAACGGTCGGCGGGGGTTCCGGGCTCTGGGGGGTTGAGGAGGTGCTCATGGGAGCCCAGAAGACCGCACGGGACGAGGAGTTCCGGGCGTTCACCGGCGGTGCGTGGTCGCGGTTGCTGCGGACGGCGTATCTGCTCGCGGGGGACCGGCACGGTGCCGAGGACCTGGTCCAGCAGGCGCTGGAGCGGGCCTACGTCCACTGGAACAAGGTCCGCGCCGCCGACGACCCGAACGCCTACGTGCGCCGGATCCTGATCAACGAGCACGCCCGGCGGTTCCGGCGCAGACCGACCGAGTACCTGGTCAACGCCGTCCCCGACCGGCCCGCCCCGACCGGACCCGACCCGGACGACCGGGCCGTGCTGCTCGCCGCGCTCGCCGCCCTGCCCCCGCGCCAGCGCGAAGCCGTGGTGCTGCGGTACTGGGAGGACCTCAGCGAGTCCCAGACCGCCGCGGCGATGGGCTGTTCGGTCGGGACGGTGAAGAGCCAGGCGGCCAGAGGGTTGGCCAAGCTCCGGGAGGCCTCCTCACGCAACGGACTGACGACCATCGGAGGCGGAAGATGAGCGACGAGGACATGGCCGGGGCCGGGGCCGAGGCCGCGGTGTCGTACGGGCTGAGTGACGTGGCCGAGAACATCGAGATGGGTCCCGTTCCGTACGACCGGCTGATGGCCGGGGGCCGGCGTCGGCTGCGGCGCAGGCGGCTGCTGACCGGTGGCGCGGCCGCGGTGCTGGTCGTGGCCGTGGCCGGAGCGGGGACGGCGATCGGCGGGTACGGGCGGGAAGCCGGCGGCGCCTCGGTGGTAGCCGCTTCCTCCACGGCTGCGATCGCTTCGGTCACGCCGACGGCGGTGGCCACCCCGACGGCCACCCCGACGGCTTCGGCCGCTCCGGCCGGGGCCGCGCGGGACCCGTTCACCCCGTTCCGGGTCAAGGTCGGCGAGGGCACCGCGAACGGCCACACCTGGCAGGCCTGGACCGCCCTGTGGCCCTCTGCCACCACCAAAGAGGACGCCCGCAAGCAGGCCCAGCTGATCACGGCGGAGCGGCAAGCGGCCGACCCGAAGGTGCGGCCGGTGGCTCAGGAGGACGTCGACCGCAACTGGAGCCCGCTGTCCGACGAGGTGAACATGTACGTCACGGTGGACGGCAAGCGGCAGGCGGACGACGCGCTGTCCGTGATCAGCTCACCGGCCGGGAAGGACGGCAAGCACGGGTTCGTCGTCAGCGGCGCCTCGCTCGGCCTCGACGGAAAGGACATGGGTGTCCCGCCGGTGGTGATCTACGGGGTGCTGCCCGAGGTCGCGAAAGTCGCGGTCACCTGGGAGACCGGGGGTACCACCGAGGCGGTTCCGGTCACCGTGGGGGACTCGCCGTTCCGCTGGTACGCCGTCGGCGCGAAGCCGGGCTCCAACGCCAAGTCCGTCTCCAACTATGCCGCGGACGGCTCGGTGTTGAGCACCAACGTCCACTGGCTCCGTACCAACTGACCCGCCGCCGCCGTTTCCCGCCCTCGGTTGTCGGTGCCGCACGCCATAGTGGACTCCGGTGCGTGACAGGGCGTCGGTGGCGGAGGGAGCGATGGTCGATGAGCGGTGTGACGGGCCTGTCGGAGGACCGGCTGGGGCGGATGCGCGACGTGCTGTCCGGGCACGTCGAGCGGGGCGGGGTGCCCGGCCTGGTGGCCGCCGTCGTGCGGGACGGCGACCTCCACGTCGAGGTGCTCGGCAGCCTGGACACGGCCGGCAGCGCCCCGATGCGGCGGGACACCCTCTTCCGGATCGCCTCGATGACCAAACCGGTCACCGCAGTGGCCGCCCTCACCCTGGTCGAGGAGTGCCGGCTGCGGCTGGACGACCCGGTCGACGACCTGCTGCCCGAGCTGGCCGACCGCCGGGTGCTGCGCCGGCCGGACGGCGAGCTCGACGACACCGAGCCCGCCCTGCGGCCGATCACCCTGCGCGACCTGCTCACCTTCGGGCTCGGCTACGGCTTCGCGATGCTCCCGCCGTCCGCGCCGATCGCCCGGGCGACGGCCGAACGCGGCGTCGACGTCCGGCCGCCCCGGACGGACTACCCCGAGCCCGACGAATTCCTGCGCCGCCTCGGTGAGTTGCCGCTGCTGCACCAGCCCGGGGCGGGCTGGCGCTACCACACCGGCTCGACCGTCCTCGGCATCCTGCTCGCCCGCGCCTGCGGCAAGCCGCTCGGCGAGGTGCTGCGCGAGCGCGTCCTCGACCCCCTCGGCATGCGGGACACCGGCTTCACCGTCCCCGCCGACCAGCTGCACCGGCTCCCGGTCGAGTACGTGCGCGACCGGGCGAGCGGCCGGCTCGTCCCGTACGACGACCCGGCCGACAGCGCCTGGGCCCGGCAGGCGCGCCTCGACGACGGCGGCGGCGACCTGGTCTCGACGCTGGACGACTACCTCGCCTTCGCCCGGATGCTGCTGGCCGGCGGCGAGGGCGCCGGAGGCGTCCGGATCCTCTCCCGGCCGGCCGTCGAGCTGATGACCACCAACCACCTCAGTGCAGTCCAACTCGCCGACTCCGCGCCGCTGTTGGGGCGCGACGAGCTCACCGGCTGGGGCTTCGGCGTCTCCGTCGCCACCAGTCGCACCGGCCTCGCCGCCCCCGGCCGCTACGGCTGGGACGGCGGGCTCGGCACGGTGTGGTTCAACGACCCGGCCGAACGGCTGACCGGCGTCCTGCTCACCCAGCGGATGTTCGAGAACCCCGCCCCACCGGCGGTGGCGCGGGACTTCGAGGTGCTCGCGTACCAGGCCCTGGCGGGGTGAGCGCGGCCTCGTCGGCGTCCGGGAGCCAGTCGCGGGCCGGGTCGTACTCCAGCCACCGGCTGCGCGCCGCCTCCGTCGTGAACGCCTCCAGCAGCTGCTCCAGCCGGGGGTGCGGGTCGGTGCCTGCGTCGGCCCGCCAGAGCAGCGACCAGGCGTAGAGCGGGGTCGGACCGGCCAGCGGGACGGTACGGACGCCCGGGCGGTCGGGGAGCGGGCCGTCGGCGGGGACGAGCGAGAAACAGGTCGGATCGGTCCGGACCTGGTCGACGAAGTGCTCCAGACCCAGATTGGTCGAGCCGACCCGGTCGGCGATGCCGAAACGGGCGGCGAAGCGGGTCAGGAAGTCCAGCCGGTCCACCGCCGCCGGATAACGCAGCACACTGCCGCGCAGCTCCGCCGGGCTCAGGGTGTCGCGGCCGGCCAGCGGATGGTCGGCGGACAACAGGGCGTCCACCGGCTCCAGGCGGACCAGTCGGTGCGTCAGCCCGGCGTCGGCGCCGTCCGGCAGGGCGTGCACCCGGCCGAACCCGGCGTCCGACTCCCCGCGCAGCAGCGCCGCCGCCACCGACGGCAGATCCCGCCCCGGCACCGGCTCCACCTCCAGCCCCGGCGCCGCGTCCACCGCCCGCGCCAGCGTCCGCATCGGCGCGTACAGGTGCCCCCACACATCCACCCGCAGCGGCCGCCCGGCCCCCTGCACGGATGCCACCGCCCGCTCCCCCTGCGCCAGCACCCGCCGCGCCGGCTCCAGGAACCGCCGCCCCGCCCTGGTCAGCCCCACCCCGCGGGCGTCCCGCTCCAACAACCGCACCCCGAGCGCCGCCTCCAACCGGGCCACCCGCTTCGACAGCCCCTGCTGACTGATCCCCAACCGCCCGGCCGCCCGCCCGAAGTGCAACTCCTCGGCGGCGACCACGAACGCCCGCACCTGCGCCAGATCCAGATCCACCCGGGCACCTTAGGCGGTGTGGAGGAGGGGGTGGGGGCACCCGCCGGGGGCGGGCGCGGAGCGGGAGGCGCCGTGGGTGGCGCGTTCGTGGTGGTCGGTGGCTTTCGGCCGCGCGTCGCACTCCCTTCCTCCTCGCCTGACAACCGTCGGTTGTCGTCGCCCGCCGCCGGTTGTTGGACCGGCCGGTGGCGGGCGCGGTGAGCTGGGGGTCCGATCGAGCGGAGGGAGTGCGGGGATGAAGGCGCTGGTGGCGGCGGGCGGGGCGGTGCGGTTCGCGGAGGTGGAGCAGCCGCGGCCGGGGGCCGGGGAGGCGCTGGTGAAGGTGGAGGCCTTCTCGGTGAACAGGGGGGAGACGTTCCAGCTGGAGGCGCCCAGGCCCGGGTGGCGGCCGGGGAAGGACGTCGCCGGGCTGGTCGTCCAGGCCGCCGCCGACGGGTCGGGGCCCGGGGCGTGCCGCCGGGTGGTCGGCCATCCGCCGGCAGGGGGGTGGGCCGAGTACGTGTGCGTGCCGACCTCCTCGCTCGCCGAGCTGCCCGACAGCCTGGACGCCGTCCGGGCCGCCGCGCTGCCGCTGGCCGGCCTCACCGCGCTGCGGCTGCTGCGGGCCGCCGGGGCGCTGGCCGGGCGGCGGGTGCTGCTGACCGGGGCCTCCGGCGGGGTCGGACACTACTTCACCGAGCTGGCCGCCGCGGCCGGGGCCGAGCTGACCGTCGTCACCGCCTCCCCGGAACGCGGTCGGCGGCTGGCCGAGCTGGGGGCGGCCGAGGTGCTGCACGAACTCGGTGCGGCGCGCGGCCCGTACGACCTGGTGCTGGAGTCCACCGGCGGCGCCGCGCTGCCGCTCGCGCTGGCCCGGCTGGCCCGGCGCGGCACCCTGATCTGGTTCGGCCAGGCCTCCCGGACGCCCGCCACGCTCGACTTCTTCGACTTCTTCAAGGGCCCCGAGTCGGCCACCCTGCGGCACTTCCACTACGCCGACTCCGACGTGCCCGACGGCGAGGACCTGGACACCCTGGTGCGCCTGGCGGAGCAGGGCCGGCTGACCCCGGAGCTCGGCCGGATCGCGCCCTGGGAGCAGACCGCCACCGTGCTCACCGACCTGCGCGAGCGCCGGATCCGCGGCAAGGCCGTACTGACCGTCGCCTGAACCCCCCTCCTTCCGGAAAGGAACTCCCACCATGTCCTTCGGCATGTCCTTCGTCGACGACGCCGACCAGCTGCCCGCCTTCGTCGAGGTGAACCGCCCCCGCGCCCACGGCGCCGGCCTCGACCTGTTCGAATACGACCGGGTGACCGCCCCGCTGACCTCCCTCCACGACTGGCCGGCCGCCTTCGCCGCCGCCGGGCGCCGGTACGCCTCCGCGGCCGAGCGCGCCGCCGCCGAGGGCCGTACCGTCACCGCCGGCACTGCCTACCGCGACGCCGCCCGCTGGTTCCACGTCGCGGGGCTGCTGCCGCACCCCGACCGGGCCGCCGCCGCCCGGCTCGCCGCCGAGGCCGACGCGGCGATGCGGCGGGCGCTGGCGCTGCTGGAGCCGACCGCGGAGCGGGTGGAGGGTGAGGGCTTCGCGGGCTGGCTGCGCCGCCCGGCCCGGGTAGGGCAGGCCGCCCCGGCGGGGGAGGTCCCGGTGGTGGTGGTCGTGCCGGGCATGGACTCCGGCAAGGAGGAGTTCCACGCGGTCGCCGAGGCCCTGCTGGCCCGGGGGGTCGCGGTGCTCGCGATCGACGGGCCCGGCCAGGGCGTCCTGGCCGCCACCAGCGCGCCGGAGCCGGACTACCAGCGGGTGGTCGGCCGTGCCCTGGACGCGATCGCCCACCACGACGGCCTGGACCCCGCCCGCGTCGCCGTGATCGGCCTCAGCCTGGGCGGCTACTACGCCGCGACGGCCGCCGCTCGCGAGCCGCGGCTGCGCGCCGCGGTGACGGTCAGCGGCCCGTACCGGCTGGACTGGGAGCACCTGGTGCCGTTCGTCACCGAGACCCTCGCCCAGCGCTGCGGCGGCCCCGAGGCGGCCCGCGCCTTCGCGGCCCGGGTCGACCTGACCGCCCTCGCCCCGGCGATCACCCTCCCGCTCCTGGTGGTCGAGGGCGGCGAGGACCGCATCCCGGGCGTCACCAACGCCACCACCCTCGCCTCGGAGGCCCCGAACGCCGAGCTGCTCCTCGTCCCCCACGGGAACCACCTCCTCGGCACCGCCCTCCCCGACTGGCTCCCCACCACCGCCGACTGGCTCGCCTCTCGGCTCGCCTGACGGGGCCACGGGAGCAAAAGAGCGAAGCCCCCGTAGCGAATTCGCCACGGGGGCTTCCCGGTTGTGGCCAGGGCCGGGGTCGAACCGGCGACCTTCCGCTTTTCAGGCCAAGCCGGAACGTTGGAATGCGCCGGGTGAGTGCCTCTGCCGTCCGTGCACGGTTGTCGCGAGACGCCGCTGTCCGTGCCGGTTGGCGTCAGTGCTGGCGTCAACCGGTGCTCGGCTCAGGCCGCTCATTCCTCCATGGTGCGGCTGCGCAGTCGCACAGCCGCACCGCACTGGAGGGACGGGAAGCAAGTGCTTGCGGACGGGCGTTGCAGCTGGCGGGACCCGTCAGGAGGTGGGGGCGGGCGATGCGGACGGGGGCATCAGGCACGGGGTGGTGACGCTCAGGACCATGCGGTCGTTGCCCGCGGTGCTGGCGACGTCGACGACGTACCGGCTGTTGGGGTGACGTGCGCTGACGGTGGAGTCCGGTTCCGCGCCTTGGGTCTCCTGGTATTCGGTGATCTTGAGGCCCTCGCTCGTGAGCCGGTCGCGGACCTTGCGGACGACGTCGTTGTGCTGGGCGTTGGGGACGTTGCTGTGGACGCCGTAGATCAGGATGTAGCGGTCGTCGGGCGCGGTCTCGCCGTTCTTGCCGATGCATGAGGTGAAGACGGGGTCGGCGGGTTCGTCGTTGATTCGGATCCCGGCGGTCTGGGCAAGGTGCTCGGTGAGCTGCTTCGCCCAGTCGAGCGTCTCCTGGCGGGATTTGACGGGCAGGGGGTCGTTCTTCCCTGTTCCGGGGCTGGACATACAGGCTCCGAGGGTCGTGGCCATCAGCGCCGCTGCCAGGAGCTGCTTAAGCCGGGTGCCGGTGACTGGCGGATGGGTGGTCAGGTTGCGCATGGGGTTCTCTCCGGCTGGCGGTTCAGTGGGGTATCGAACCCCAGATCGGGTCCTCCTTCCATGTGGTGTGGGGTGGCTTCCCAGCGATGATCTTGCCCTGGTTCTTCAGGCTGTCCGAGCCCTCGTCCCAGTAGCCGCCGTGTCCGGACGTGTCGATGTGGATGTTGTTCCCGCCGAATCCCGCGATGTGCGGGCTGGGGCCGAGCGAGAAGCCGCCGACCAGGCGGGTGGGGTCGTCGGTGGCCTCGCCGATCCAGAGGTGGTCGGGGTTGACGTTCAACTGCTCGGCGGTGAGCACGCCCATGCCCGGGCTGCCGAGGGTGACGATGTCGTCGGCGTCGAGGCCGTGGCTTCCTCCGCTGTCGGCGACGCCCACGGCGAAACTGCCGTAGCTGTGCGCGATGTAGCTGAGGTGGGTCCTCGGCTCGCCGTGCGCCACCCTGAGGCCGTTGGAGAAACGGCGCATGTCCTCGGCGCCGTCGAGTCCGCGCATGGGGTTGGATGCCCCCGCGAGGCTCTCCGGGGCGTCGTAGCCGAGGTAGGAGATGACCGAGACGGTTTCGCCGGCCTTGGCGTACTGCTTGCCGTAGCCCTGCAGCTGCCGGATGCGGTCGATCTGGCCCGGCACCCCGTTGAAGTCGGTGTTCGTCCCGGGCACGAACACCGAGGTGTGGCTCGCCTTGTCGGGGTTGCCGGTCGCAACGATCGCGCGTCCATCGCCCCCGTACGCCTCGGGGTCGATCGCGAGGAGGAACAGCTGGTGCTCCTCGTCCTTCGCGTCGGCGTTCTCCTCCAGCTTCTTCTTGATCTCCGTCAGCGCGGCCTTGCGCTTGTCGTACGCGGTCTGGTCGAGGCCGAAGGAGGCGGGCGTCCCGGCCTGGAGGGCGTCGAGCTTCTGATCGAGGACGAGGCGGTTGGCCTCGTCGCGGGCGCTCGCCGGAATGCCGTCCAGGTTTCCGATCTGGGCCGCGTTCAGGGCGAGGTAGGTCTCCTGCTGGTCGGGTGTGAGGCCCTTCCACCAGTCGGCGTTCTTCTGCGGATCCTTGCCGTCGGGGATGTACGGATCGGCCAGCCCGAGGTCCTTCATGACGTCGGCGACGTCGGTCCGGGTCTCGGCCATGGCGCCGTTCGCCCGCTGGTCGCCGAGGATGTCGGCGCCGAGGTGGCCGAGGGCCTTGTTGCCCTGGTCGCTGGCCGTCTGGGCGTCCTTGATGGCCGTGTCGATCCGTTGCTGGAAGCCGGTCATGAGATCGGCGAGGTTGCGGCGCGCGGCCTGCGCGTCGGGGTCGTTGTGCTCACCTGGCCCCTCGGGCGGGAGGTCGACGATCCCCTCGGCGGACACCGTCAACTGGGCGTCCTGGGCGCGGTGCACGGCGTTGGTCAGGTTGGTCTGCGCCTGGTACATCCGGTCCGCGACCGTGTTCAGGGCCAGTGCGGCGGCCTCCGCCTCGACCCGGACGATGCCGAGTCGCTGTTCGGTCCGGTCCATGAACGGGAAGGCGGCCTCGGCGTCCGCGCCCTTCCACCCCCGGCGCAGCGGGCCGTTCACCTGGTTGCGGTGCCGGGTGGCCGTGGTCTCCATGCTGTGGGCGAGCGCCTTCCACGCCTTCGCGGCGTCGCGCAGTCCGTGCGGGTCGAACGCGGCCAACAGTTCGTAGGCACTGCTCACTGTGCTGCCTTCTGCTGGCTCCAAGCGCCTGCGGTTGCCTGCTCGTTGTGCGTGTGGGCGTCGGCGTTGGTCTGCAGGTTGGCGCTGGTGTCGGTGAGTCGCTTCCGGAGCGCGTCAAGCGGCGCGGCCCAGTCGCTGCCGAGCTTTCCGAGCCCTGCGGCAATCGACCAGCCGGTGAGCTGACCAGAGGCGGTGGTGGCCGAAGACAGCGCGTCTTGAACAGGTTTGGCGGCTTCCTCGGCGAGGTTCTTCGCCACCCCCGAGGAGGCGGTGAGCGCTTGTGGATCAACGGTGACCGTGTCGGCCATGGTGATTCCCCCCGAATCAGATGATGAGTGTGCGCACGGACCAGCCCGACGGCACTTCGTTCGTGCGGCGTTAAGCATCCATACAGACACTCAGATGATATGAGCACTATGGGGATGACGTGGTACGGCACCAGCCTTCTGCCCGCTCATCCCGAGGCCTGCCGCCCTCACCTGGAGGAGGGGAACGGGTGAAGATGCCCGCCTGGCCCCAGCCCGAGGTGCGGCCCGGGCCGACCGCAAGGAGGAAGGCGGAGGGCAAGACGACCAGGGCGAGGAGAGTGACCAGGGCTCGGGCATCCGCGAGGGTCACCTTCCCCGTCTGGGTGAGCTTGCGTCCCGCGCCGATCCAGCTGACTGCTGGACGCGGCGCACACGCGCGCCACCGAGCGTCGGCAGCACGCCGAGCGGGTTCGAGTGGACGCGCGGGCGGCGGAGCTGGCCGCCCTGGCCGCCGATGAGGAAGCGATCTGGCGCGAGGTCGAGAGCCACGTCGCTCGTAAGCAGGCGGCCCGCTACGACACCGCCGTGGCCCTCCTGGTCGAGCTCCGTGACGCCTGTGACCACGTCGGACGCGGCCTTGAGTTCCGGCAGCGGGTGGCCGCCCTCCGCGACCAGTACCAGCACCTGCCCGGCCTGCTGCGCCGGCTCGACGACCGGGCACTGCGGGGGCTGACACCCGTCCGTCAGTTGATTACTTCGATGACGCACCGTGCCCCGGAACCTCGCTGCAGCTTGGCGTCGCCAGTGACCAGAGGTACGCCCAGATGCTCGGCAAGGGCTACATACGCGGCGTCATATGCAGTGAAGTTGCCTCGGAGTTCCCAGATCCGCGGCAGGAGCTCCGTGTGCTGGGCTCGCTGAATCGGCAGTGAGGGCAACAGTCGAAGTGCGCGATCCGCGTCGGCGAACTCGATCTTTCGGCCGAGCAGCAGTCCTCGGACGACACTCGTGGCCTCGATGTCGATCAGCGCTGGGGCGGCGAGGCGTTCTCCCGAAATCCGGCTCGCGCAGGCCTTCCCGACAGGGCCCCGATCAACAAGCGCGGCTACGAGCACCGAGTTGTCGACGACGATCACTCGCCCCGGCCCTCCCGCCGTGCGGCGAGGATATCGGCCATCGAGACACTGCTCGACAGGTTCTCGCGGGCGGTGGTCAACACCTCCTCGACGGTGGGTTGCGCAGCCTCCTCCTCGAGTCGTAGCCGGAGGTACTCCTGCAGCGATCGTCCCGACTCGTCCGCGCGCCGACGCAGTATCGCGTAGGCCTCGTCGTTCAGGTTCCTGATCTGCACGGTAGCCATGCATGCATAGTAGCGCTGCTCGGCCTTGAATTCAGCGCTATTGCTCTCGGGGTGTGACCGTCCGCTGTGCCGTTGGCGTCAAACAGCACGAAAATGCCCCCGAAGCGATCTGCTTCGAGGGCATGGCGTCAGCGTTGGCGTCACCCGGAGTCTCGGGATCGGACTGTGCTCGTCAGTCGAGGGTGCGCAGTTGCTGGTTGATCTCGTGCAGGTCGAAGTGGGCCGGGTCGAAGTCGGCTGCTGTCTTGAGACCGAGCCAGCGAAGCAGGTCCTCGTGCTCCGGGTCGGTGGAGTCCAGGAGGGTTCGCTTGAGGTCCTCGTACCCGCCCGGGCCTCCGCAGTCCTCAGGTGGGCAGGCTCCGGCGCCGTCCACGCAGGCGGGATAGTGGCGGTCGGCCTCGGCTGTCATCCGGCGTTCGACGGTGATGCGGTGCTCCCACGAGTCGCCGAAGTCGTAGTCGTAATCGAGGTGTCCACCTTCCTTGACCAGGATGTCCAGGACAGCGGTGGTCTCGTCCGCGAAGTCCAGTTCACCGGAGCGGCGTCCGTACTGGACGCCGTTCGCGCTGAACGCGTGCAGGTGACAGTTCTGCCAGCCCATGGCGGCCTGGATGACCTGGTGCAGCCTGTCGAGGCGGATGCCTGCCGGCACCTGGACGAGACGCCAGACCGAAGGCCGATCCACGTCGGAGAGCTGGACGCGGAGTTCGTAGACCGGGTCACCAGCGCGTAGCTCCCCGCGGAGCCGGGCCATGGCTTGACGGCCGGCCGAGGTGAGAGTGACGGACTTGCCAGTCTGCTGGGCGGCCCCGAGGCCCCTGAGCGCAGCGAGGAGGCGGTCCACGTCGCGGTCGTTGCTCTGACGCAGGAGGCGAAGACGGTCCTCGGGAAGGTCGTCGAGGACGAAAAACCCGGACAGTGTCTCCCACACCGCAGTCCGCAGCTTCTGCTCCGGCACCGGGAGGCCGGCGGCGTAGAGGCTCGTCAGTACCGCCCGCAGCCCGGCCGGGTACTCCTCCGCGAACATCGAGCCGAGCCACCCGGAGGGCAGCACCGCCTCGCCGATGCGCGGCAGGGCCTCGAACAGCGCGTCGAGGACGCGCGCGGGGTCCTCCAGTAGGCGCGCGTTCTTCTTGACGGGCACCAGGCGGCCGCTCGCGACCCGCAGCAGCCGGGCCGCCTTGGCCCATTCCACCAGCAGGTTCAGGTGATACAGCTCCTGGCTGGACTTGGTCTTGAAGGTCCTGTCGCCGATGGCCGGGTCGATGGTGTCGCCGGTCTCCAGGAGAGTGACCAGGGCCCGCGCATCCGCGAGGGTGACCTTGCCCGTCTGGGTGAGCTTGCGTCCCGGGTCGATCCAGCTGACGAGACCTCGGATCTGCTCGACGGTGCGTGGCTGCTCGGGTTCCATCAGCGCTTCCTGTCTGCCTCGGGCTTGGCGGATTTCATCATCAGGGGTCGGGGGTCCCGCTAGGGTCGCAGCGATGAGTGAGTACCAGTACTACGAGTTCCTGGCGATCGACCGGCCGCTGACCAGCGACGAGCAGGAGCAACTGCGGGCGCTGTCCACCCGAGCCCGGATCACCGCGACCAGCTTCACCAACGAATATCAGTGGGGCAACTTCCGCGGTGATCCGAGGCGGATGGTGGAGCAGTACTACGACGCTCACCTCTACCTGACCAACTGGGGCACCCACCAGGTGATCCTGCGCGTGCCCAAGGGGCAGCTCACGCTGCGGGCGCTGGAGCCGTACTGCTTCGACGAGTGCGTCGAGGCATGGACGACCAAGACCCACCTCGTCCTGGACCTACGCAGCGAGGACGAGGGCGGGGACTGGGAGGAGGGCGCCGAGGACTCGCTCGGTGCCATCGCCGGGGTACGGGCCGAGCTGGCTTCCGGGGATCACCGCGCCCTGTACCTCGCGTGGCTGTCCGCCATCGGCGCCTGGGCGCTGCAGGACGATGACGAGGAGGCTTACCAGGAAGCGGTCGAGCCCCCGGTCCCGGCCGGGCTCGACCGGCTCACCGCACCGCAGCGAGCGCTCGCGGACTTCCTGCGGGTCGACGCCGACCTGCTGGCGGTCGCCGCTCAGGCCAGCCCGCCCGCCCCCGCACCTCGGAAACGGCCCGGGAAGAAGGAACTGGCGCCGCTGATCGCCGCACTTCCCGAGACGGAGAAGGACGACCTCCTATTGCGCCTGGCGGTGGGCGATGAGCCTCAGCTGGGAGCAGAACTCGTGCGCAGCCTGCGTGGCGAACCCACTGTCGCGACCGTGCCGGGGCAGCGCTCCGTCGCGGAATTGCTGGACGCGGCGCACGCGCGGGCCACCGAACGCCGGCAGCGCGGTGAGCGGGTTCGAGCCGAGGCGCGGGCGACGAAGCTGACCGCCCTGGCCGCTGACGAGGAAGCGATCTGGCGCGAGGTCGAGAACCACGTCGCCCGTAAGCAGGTGGCCCGCTACGACACCGCCGTGGCACTCCTGGTCCAGCTCCGTGACGCCTGCGACCACGTCGGACGCGGCCTCCAGTTCCGGCAGCGGCTGGCCGCCCTTCGCGCCCAGCACCGGCACCTGCCCGGTCTGCTGCGCAGGCTCGACGACCGGGCCCTGCGGGGCTGACGCCAGTCACTTCGCGAGGGACACCGTCCGCTGGGGGCACCTCCCGGCCGAAGGCTGGGGGAGAGTGCGTCCTCGGATGCCCTCGTCCACTTCGGTTTGCGTCGGCGTCAAGCGAGGGTGGAAGGGCCCCTGGCTTCAAACCTCTGGTCCCGTCCCCACTGGCGATTCACTACGCTTGGTGCGGTGAAAGCAGCACGAAGCCTCGCGATTTGGCTGGCCGACCGTACCCCTTCGCAGCTGACCGAACTGCTGGAGCAGCGCGAACTTCCCTACGCGGCCAGGGTGACGAGCCTGACCGACCTGGCCGGCCACCTGCTGACAGACGCCTCGACGGCCCTGGGGCTGAGCGAGATCAGCCTCGGGGACCTTCAACTGCTCGTCGCTGTGGCGACCTTGGCCGAACAGTTGCACGGTCCGCTACCGGCCGTCCCGCCTGCTCATCACCTGTTCATGGGTTACGGCGGCCGTTCACCGCGGCTCGACGCGCCTGCGGTCGACCCCGCTGACCGGTCCGTGACCCGGGACCAGCTCTTCCGATTCCTGCAGCTCGACGGCGCGGGTCGGTCCGCGGCCGCGGCCGCGCTGTCCCGGCTGACCGAGAGGGCCCTGGTACTGCCCTCGTCCGGAAGCAGGGTCACCGTTCCGATCCTGCTCCACCGCCAGGCGGGCGAAGGCGGCGGTTACGGCCGGCCCGCCGAACAACTGCTCACCGAGGCCTTCAACGCTCCGGAGATTCACCACATCGCGCAGGGGCTGGGGCTCGCGAAGGCGCGGACTCGAGACGAGGCGCAGCGGCAGATCGTGGACGTGCTCAGGGACGCGAAGCGCGTGCGCGCCATGGCCGCCGAGGCGCCGCCCGCGGCCTTGGACCTGCTGGACAAACTGGTTCCGGGCCCGCCACTGCTGCGCACGCACTGCTTCGTCTCCCGGTACGGCGGTGGCTTCTACCCGGGCTCCGGAGGCAAGTTCACCTTCCGGGAAGGCGGCTCGGGAGATCCCGGCACGGACTGGCTGGCCGCCTGCGGCCTGGTCCTTCCGGTGGATGAGGACCTGGTGGAACTGCCGCGCGAGGTGGCCGACGCGTTGCGCGACCACGACCGCGCGCCGAGCTACCTGTCCGCCCCGCCTCCGGCCGAGGGCACGGTGGAGATCCCGGACGGTGCAGTCGAGAGCCAGGCGCAGGCGGCGTTGGCCGAGGCGGCCTCCCGGGTCGAGCTGATGCTCCGCCAGGTGGCCGTGCAGCCGCTCGCTGTACGCAAGGCGGGCGGAATCGCAGTCCGGGACACCCGCCGGCTGGCGAAGGCGGTCGGCATGCCGGAGGAACAAGCCCGGCTGTGGCTCGACCTGGCGAACAACGCGGACCTGATCACCCCTTGCGCCGAGGAACCGGAGGCCCCGGCGAGGGGACGGGGCCGCGCGCGGCTGCCGGCATCCCAGCCACCTGCCCGGATGCTGCCCACCGAGCGGTACGGCGAGTGGCTGGCGGCTCCACCCGCTCGGCGGCTGCTGCCGCTCGTCGCCACCTGGGCGGTGGTGCCCGAGGTATTCAGCTACTGGCCGGACGAGAATGACACCCCGGTCGCGCTGATCACGCCGGAGGACGGCGAGGCTGTCGATCTGCGCTATGCCGTGCTGGAGGCTCTGGCCACCCTTCCGGCCGGGCACGGAGTCGCCACCGGCAAGTCCGCTCGCGCGCGGGCGACCGCTCTCGCCGCTCTCATCGCCACGGCGGCCTGGTTCCGCCCGACTGCCCTCGCCCAAGGTTCGTGGAAGGCTGAGCGGGTCGAGGCGACCCTGGCGGAGGCGGAGCTGCTCGGGGTCGTCGCCCACGGAGCGCTGACTCCGATCGGGCGCGCCGTGCTCGGGCTCCTGAGGGCGGGTGCACACCGTCACTTCCCCGCCGTTCCGGGCGCCGGGCCGGTGCTGCGCGACCGTCCTGCTCTGGACGACGCGGTTCGGCAGTTGTCCACAGCCCTGGACGCGCTGTTGCCCGCGCCGCAGACCACCGCCCGGTTCCAGGCGGACCTTACGGCCGTGGTCGCCGGAGCTGCCGCACCGGAGCTGACCGACCTGCTGGCCGCCTGTGCGGACCGGGAGTCGGAGGGCCATGCCGTGGTGTGGCGGATCACCCCTGCGGCGGTCCGCCGGGCGCTGGACTCCGGATGGGACGCCGCCGACCTGCTGGCTCGGCTGGCCGACGTCTCCGCGGGCGGGCGGCCGCTTCCGCAGCCCCTGGAATACCTGATCAAGGACACCGCGCGGACCCACGGCCGGATGCGTGTGGTGCGCTCGGCATGTTGCATCCGTTCCGACGACGAGGCGCTGGTGTCGGAACTCGCCGCGGCCCGTGCGCTGTCCAGGCTCGGGTTGCGACGGATCGCGCCGACCGTGCTGATCAGCACGGTCGAGCCCGCAGCAACCCTTGCCGCGCTTCGGGCTGCCGGCTACGCCCCCGTGCTGGAGGCGGAGACCGGGACGACGGTCATCGAGAAGGCTCGCCAGGAACGCGCTCCCAAGCGCATGCCGTCACTGTCCGGAGCACGACCGCGCCACGGCAAGGGACCGGGCACCGCCCAGTCGATGGCGGCCGCGTTGCTGGCCGACCGGTGACCAGGGGGATCGCCCCAAACGCTCAGGCAGGGCGATGTGCGCCGCGTCGTGGCGGTGAAGTCGCCTCGGAGCTTCCAGGCCCGGGGTAGGAGCTCGGGACGCTGGGCGCGTTGAATCGGCAGCGAGGGCAGCGTGTCAGTGGCCCTCGGTCCAGAACTGCTGGAGTCGCGCGATCGCCTGGGCCTTGTCCAGCTCGGCGACCTGGTCCTCGGTGAGCCCGACGCGGTTGATCAGCATGTAGACCAGATCTACGGGAAGCGCCTCGCGTGGTGGCTCGGGCGCGCCTCGATCGGGAAGCGTGCCGTCCAGGACGCATGGCCAGAAGACATCCTCCGTCACGTCCAGCTGATCGCGGAGGATGTGCGCCCACATGCTCGCGCCGTACACGGTGCGGTCGACCGGATGCGACACCCGAGTACGCAGGATCCGCCCATCGGGGAGCCCGAACTCATAGGTGATGTGGTGGGTGCCGGTGCGACCGCGCGCGTCACGTACGCGATCCCAGCCTTCAGCCTTGCAGAACTGCTCGTGTCGTTCGCGTGTCGGCTGAGGCCAGGTCACTTCGCGACTCCGAGCAGCCAGTCGCGGAGCTGCGCGTCGTCGCTGAGACCGATCAGCTGGACCAGGCCCCAGTTGTCACGGTGGTTCGGAGCACTCAGGAGTCGGTCCTGCCAGTCCTCCGCGTACTCGCGGAGCGCGTCGACCATCTCGTCGATGGCCTCATCGAACGTGCCGCCGTCCGCGGCGACCGGGAGGCCGGGGAAGAACACCGACCAGCCACCTCCCTCGGCGACCACCTCGGCCTTGGACGGACACAGCAGCATGAGGGCGTGGCGCAGCCGCCCCGCGTCGACCACCGCCGCGTACCCGGTGTCCCGGCGAACGGTCGCGACCCGACCTTGCCCTGCCGCGTCCAGTAGGTCCTTCAGGTGCGCTCGGGCTTCGGTGTAGCTCTCGTAGTGGACTGCTGTCATGGGGAGCCTCCTCGTCCGAGAACCAGGGTCGCGCCGGGCGTGAAGTACGTCAAGTACGTCACGTACTCGTCCTCGGGCAGGAGGACGCTGACCGTCCGCCGTCCGTTGGCGTCAAACAACGCAAAAATGCCCCCGAAGCGATCTGCTTCGAGGGCATCGTGCCTGGTCAGGCTATGTGGCCAGGGCCGGGGTCGAACCGGCGACCTTCCGCTTTTCAGGCGGACGCTCGTACCAACTGAGCTACCTGGCCGTACTGCACCGTCTCTTGCGAGACGAGCGATCCCGACGGGACTTGAACCCGCGACCTCCACCTTGACAGGGTGGCGAGCTAACCAACTGCTCCACGGGACCTTGTAGTGGCGAACCACTAAGGTCTTGCGGTACTGCACTTTACTACGGTGTACTGCGTGCCCCCAACGGGATTCGAACCCGTGCTACCGCCTTGAAAGGGCGGCGTCCTGGGCCACTAGACGATGAGGGCTTGCGGCCTGTCCCGCTGTTTCCAGCGTTCGGGGACGTCGAGAAGCATATGGGATGCGGGGCGGATCGCCAAAACGGGTTTGGGCCGGGTGGGGGGCCGGGCCTGGGCGGGGGTCAGGACCAGCCGAGCTCGTCCAGCTCGTGGTCGTCGAAGCCGAAGTGGTGGGCGACCTCGTGGATGACGGTGGTGCGGACCTCCTCGACCACCTGTTCGCGGGTCTCGCAGTGGCGCAGGGTGGGGCCGCGGTAGATCAGGATGCGGTCGGGCAGGACCCCGGCGTACCACTCGCCGCGCTCGGTCAGCGGCGTGCCCTCGTAGAGGCCGAGGAGTTCGGGGTCGTCGGGGTCGGGTTCGTCCTCGACGAAGACCGCGACGTTGTCCATCATGGCGGCGAGCTTCGGGGGGATCTGGTCCAGGGCGTCGCTGACCAGTGTTTCGAACTCTTCCCGGGTCATCTCCACCGGATCATTGTCGGGTCTCGGGTGACGGCGTGCCAGACAGCGGACGCCGGTGTTTGATGGGGCCGTGACGACTTCGGAGGACGCCTTGGACGACACCACGGAGGGCCCGGTGCGGACCGGGTCGCCGGCCCCGGCGGCGGTGCGGGGCCGGCCGCCGGTGCTGCGCGGGCAGGGGCCGGCCGTGGCGGTGGTCGCGGTGGGCGGCGCGATCGGGGCGGTGGCCCGGTACGCGGCCGGGCTGGGCTGGGAGACCGGGCCGACGGCGTTCCCGTGGACGACGCTGCTGATCAACGTGGTCGGCTGCGCGGTGATCGGGGTGTTCCTGGTGGCGATCACCGAGGGGCGTCCGGCGCATCCGCTGCTGCGGCCGTTCTTCGGCACCGGGGTGCTGGGCGGGTTCACCACCTTCTCGACCTACTCGGTGGACATCCGTCGGCTGCTGGAGGCGGGGCGGCCGGGGCCCGGGCTGGCGTACCTGGGGCTGACCCTGCTGGGCGCGCTCGGCGCGGTGTGGGCGGCGGCGGTGCTGACCCGGCGTCTGATCCGGCGCCCGGTCCGCGACGGGGGTGCCCGGTGATCCGGCTGAGCGGGCCGGCGCTGCGGCTGACCGTGCTGGTGGGCGAGAGCGACATGTGGCACCACCGCCCGGTGTACAGCGAGGTCGTGCACCGGGCGCGGGCGACCGGGCTGGCCGGGGCGAGCGTGTTCCGGGGCATCGAGGGGTTCGGCGCCTCGTCGCTGGTGCACACGGCCCGGCTGCTGTCGCTGAGCGAGGACCTGCCGGTGGCGGTGGTGATCGTGGACGAGGAGGAACGGGTGCGGGCGTTCCTGCCGCAGCTGGAGGGGCTGGTGGCCGAGGGGCTGGTGGTGCTGGACCACTGCGAGGTCGTCCGGTACACCGGCCGTGCGGCCGAGCGCGGCGCGGGCGGGGGAGCACGGTGAACTGGCTGCTGGTGGTGGCGGGCGCCGTCGTCGGCGCGCCGCTGCGGTACCTGACCGACCGGGCGGTGCAGTCCCGGCACGACTCGGTGTTCCCGTGGGGCACCTTCACGGTGAACGTGTTCGGCTGCCTGGTGTTCGGCCTGCTGGCCGGGGCGGTGGCGGCCGGCGCGGCCTCCTCGCACGTCCAACTGCTGGTCGGGACGGGCTTCTGCGGGGCGCTGACCACCTACTCGACCTTCTCGTACGAGACGCTGCGACTGGCCGAGGCCGGCGCCGTGCGGTACGCGGTGGCGAACGTGGCCGGCAGCCTGGCGGCCGGCCTGACCGCGGTCTACGCGGGGGCGGAGCTGGCCTCGGCGCTCTGGGGCTGAGCGGGCCCGTCCGCGAGCCGTCCGCGAGCCGTCCGCGAGCCGTCGGGAGCCGTCGGGAGCCGTCGGGAGCCGCCCGAGAACTGCCGTGCAGCCCGTGTCCCGCCGCGCCCGGCGCGCGTTGGGCACCGAAAGCGGCCGCGCGCCAGTGGGCGGCCCGGGTGGGGCGGTGGAGAGGAAGCTCGGTGGCTTCGGTGCGGACGGTGCGGGCGGTTCGGGCGCGGGTGGCCGCGCCGCTGCGGGAGACGGCGCTGCGGGAGACGGCGCTGCGGCGGTCACGCGCGGTACGGGCGGCGGCGGTGCTGGCGGTGGCCGGGCTGGGGCTGACCGGCTGCATGTCGGTCGGTCCGACGGCGGACGAGAAGCACGGCGGGGTGGCCCCGGTCGGGCAGGCCGGTCCGGCGGGCAAGCCGGGGGCGACGGCCGGTCCCCCGGCCTCGCCCGGTGCCGGGCACCCGGGGGGCGTCTCGGGGCGCCCGGAGCGTCCTGGGGGCTTGCAGGCAGAGAACGCGCCCGCCGGGGCCACGCCCACCGTGGCGGGTGAGGTCGCGCCGGGTGCGAACGGCGTGGTCGCCGGCGTGGTCCCGGTGCCGGGGGCGGGCGCTCCCGAGAGCGCGCCGGGCGGCGCTTCGACGAGCGGTGGGCCGAGCCCCGCGCCCCACCCGGGCGGCGCTTCGGCCGGCAGCGGAGGCACCGCCGGTCCCGGCGGCACGGGCGGGGCGGGCGGCACCGGCGAGGGCCGCTCCGGCGGCGGTTCGGCCGGGACCCCGTCGGCCACCCCGAGCGGCCGTCCGTCCAGCTCCCCCGAGCCGGAGCACACCACGCCCGCCGCAACCGTCCCGCCGGCCCCGGAACCCTCCCCGGGGAGCTCCGGTTCCGCGGCCCCGAGTCCGCACGCGGGTGCGCACTAGCAAGCTGGCCAGGACGTTTGCCTCCGGTCCCGTTGGTCCTCTATGGTGGTAGATCGTTCGTTTGATCCATTTGACTGGCGCCCTACTCCCATCTGGCGCCCTTGGCGCGTTCCGGCGATCCGTGGCTGACCGCATAGAGGCGGTTGTGAAACAGAACCCGGACTTTGGCGCGTGCCACTTCCGGAAGGTTTTGCATGTCTCTCGTTGACGACGCCCGCTTCGCCATGCCCGCGAACGAGGCCGCCGCCGATGTCACCGACGCCACCGACAACACCGAACTGATCGCCGAGGCCGCGGAGATGGCCGAGGAGATCGCCGCCGACACCGCCGAGGAGAGCGCGGAGGCCGCGGAGGCCGCCGAGCCGACCATCACCTTCGGCGACCTGGGCCTGCACGACGACGTCGTCCGCGCCCTCGCCAAGCGCGGCGTCACCACCCCGTTCCCGATCCAGGCCGCGACCATCCCGGACGCCCTGGCCGGCAAGGACGTGCTGGGCCGCGGCCGCACCGGCTCCGGCAAGACCCTGAGCTTCGGCCTGCCGCTGCTGACCCGCCTCGCCGACGGCGAGCGCACCCGCGCCAAGCACCCGCGCGGCCTGATCCTGGTCCCGACCCGCGAGCTCGCCATGCAGGTCGCCGACGCCCTGGAGCCCTTCGGCTCGGTGCTCGGCCTGCGCCTCAAGGTCGTCTGCGGCGGCACCTCGATGTCGAACCAGATCTACGCGCTGGAGCGCGGCGTCGACATCCTGGTCGCCACCCCCGGCCGTCTGCGCGACCTGCTGAACCGCGGCTCCGCCAAGCTGGACGACGTCCAGACCGTCGTCCTCGACGAGGCCGACCAGATGGCCGACATGGGCTTCCTGCCCGAGGTCACCGAGATCCTCGACCAGGTGCCGGCCGGCGGCCAGCGCCTGCTGTTCTCCGCCACCCTGGAGAACGAGATCGACACCCTGGTGAAGCGTTACCTCAAGAGCCCGGTCACCCACGAGGTCGACCCGTCGGCCGGCGCCGTCACCACCATGACCCACCACATCCTCGTGGTGAAGCCCAAGGACAAGGCGCCGATCACCAACGCGATCGCCGCCCGCAAGGGCCGCACGATCATCTTCGTCCGCACCCAGATGGGCGCCGACCGCGTCGCCGAGCAGCTGATCGAGGCCGGCGTCAAGGCCGACGCGCTGCACGGCGGCATGACCCAGGGCGCCCGCACCCGCGTCCTCGGCGACTTCAAGGACGGCTACGTCAACGTCGTCGTCGCCACCGACGTCGCCGCCCGCGGCATCCACGTCGACGGCATCGATCTGGTCCTCAACGTGGACCCGGCCGGCGACCACAAGGACTACCTGCACCGCTCCGGCCGCACCGCCCGTGCCGGCCGCTCCGGCGCCGTCGTCACCCTGGTGCTGCCGCACCAGCGCCGCGGCGTCTTCCGCCTGATGGAGGACGCGGGCGTCGACGCCAGCCGCCACATCCTGGACCACGCCTTCGACGCCGAGGTCGCCAAGATCACCGGCGCCCGCTCGCTCACCGAGGTCCAGGCCGAGAGCGCCGCCAACATCGCCGGTGCCGCCGAGCGCGAGCTCGCCGACATGACCCGCCAGCTGGAGCGCGCCCAGCGCCGCGCCACCGAGCTGCGCGAGGAGGCCGACCGTCTGGCCGCCCGTGCGGCGCGCGAGCGGGCCGAGCTGGGCATCGAGGACGAGGCCCCGGCCGCCGAGGAGGCGGGCGAGCAGGCCGCGACCGACGCCCCGGCCGCCGCCGAGGCCCCCGCTGCCGCGGCCGCGCCGCAGGCGGAGGAGCGCACCTCGTCGTACCGCGAGGCGCGCACCGAGCGTCCGGCCTTCGCGCGTGACCGCGACCGGGACCGTGACGACCGCCGTTCGGGTGGCTTCAACCGTGACCGTGACGAGCGTCGTTCCGGTGGCTTCGGCGGCGGCCGTGACCGTGACGACCGTCGCT
>NZ_JBIWPN010000025.1:49833-117048 GCF_044768305.1 Kitasatospora sp. NPDC101155
CTCCGGTGGCTTCGACCGTGACGAGCGTCGTTCCGGTGGCTTCAACCGTGACCGTGACGACCGTCGTTCCGGTGGCTTCGGCGGCGGCCGTGACCGTGACGACCGTCGCTCCGGTGGCTTCGACCGTGACGAGCGTCGTTCCGGTGGCTTCAACCGTGACCGTGACGACCGTCGTTCCGGTGGCTTCGGCGGCGGCCGTGACCGCGACGAGCGCCGCTCCGGTGGCTTCGACCGTGACGAGCGTCGTTCCGGTGGCTTCAACCGTGACCGTGACGACCGCGGCGGCCGCTCCTTCGGCGACCGTCCGGCCCGCTCCTTCGGCGACCGCCCGTCCTTCGGCGACCGCCCGTCCTTCGGCCGGGACCGTGACGAGCGCGCCGGCAGCAGCCGTCCGTTCTCGCGCCGCGACGACCACCGCTCCGGCGGCCGTCCGCAGGCCGACCGCGGTGGCTTCAACCGTGACCGTGGCGGCTTCGACCGCGACCGCGGTGGCTTCGGCGGTGGCCGCGACGACCGCAAGCCGCGCTGGAAGAACTGACGTCGTACGGCCGGTGGTAGACCGCCGGCCGGACTGACTGACCGACCGATCACACGAAGGGCCCGCTCCGTCCCCCGGAGCGGGCCCTTCGCGTTCCCCCGACACCCCCCCGACACCTCCGTGTGCACGCCCCCGAGGTGTTGTTCTGGAAGTGAGAATAACCTGTGGCGCGGCACGGCGGTAGTCCCGTAGCGTCACGGACATGAGCAGCAGACTGCATGACATGGCGCGGGTGAACGAGGAGATCGCCGAGCGGGGGAGCTACCGGACGGCCGGCGGCGAACTCGTGCCGGTGGGAGAGCAGTTGACGGCGGCGAAGGCCGGCACGGTTTCGTACGCGCCGCGCGCGCTGGACGAGTTGTCGGCTTCCGGGGAGCCCGGGCCGGGTCCGGCCGCCGGGCGGATCGAGGTGACGGCCGAGGGGAGCATCGAGGCCGCCCGGCGGCTGGTCGCGGCCGGTGCCGGGCCGGTCGGGGTGCTGAACTTCGCCTCCGCGCGCAACCCCGGCGGCGGTTACCTGCGCGGCGCCCGTGCCCAGGAGGAGGACCTGTGCCGCAGCGCGCTGCTGTACTCCTGCCTGCTGGAGGCGCCCGACTACTACGAGGCGCACCGGGCCTCGACCGACCTGCGGTACAGCCACCGGGTGATCGTCTCGCCGGACGTCCCGGTGATCAGGGACGGGCGCGGGGCCCTGCTGGCCCGGCCGTACCCGGTCACCTTCCTGACCTCGCCCGCGCCCAACGCCGGTCAGCTGGAACGGCGTTCGCCCGGTACGGACGTCCGCGGGGTGCTCGCCGAGCGGGCCGTCCGGGTGCTCGCGGCGGCGGCCCGGCACGAGGTCCGCGCCCTGGTGCTCGGCGCCTGGGGCTGCGGGGTGTTCCGCAACGACCCGGCCGAGGTCGCCGAGGCCTTCGAGGGCGCGCTGGCCCGGTACGGGGCCGCCTTCGAGCAGGTGGTGTTCGCGGTCTGGGACCGCTCACCGGTCTCGGCGAACCGGGCGGCCTTCGAGGCCCGGTTCGGCGCGGCGGTCCGGTAGACGGGGGCCGGCTACCGCTTGCGGGCGGCCAGCACCGTCGCGGCCGTGGAGGCGGCCGCGACCACACCGGTGACCGCGAAGACGGACGGCCAGGCGCCGATCCGCTTCGCCAGCGGGTGCGAGCCGCCGAAGGCCGCCACGTACAGGCCGGTCAGCGCCGCCGCGGTGGCCGTGCCCGCGCTCCGGCGCCACTGCGCGGCCGCCCCGGCGCCGGCCACCGCCAGCACCGCGCCGCCCAGTTCGCGCCGCCCGCTCCAGCGGGCGACGCCGTAACCGCCGACCAGACCGCTCGCCGCGGTCAGCGCCGCGGGCGCGGCGGCCGAGAGCACGTTCGGGACCTTCGCCATCGTCGACTCCACTCGTCACTCGTCACGGCCGCGGCCGGAGGGGCTGCGTCGACTTCCGACCCTAACCCGGCGAACGCGACGGCCGGCCGGGGCCTCTACCCGAAGGCCCCCACCACCGATATCCCCGGCACCATCCGGGCCAGCAGCGGCGCCGTTTCCACCGGGTCCAGCACCCGCTCCAGCCGCAGGTCGCCCGGGATCTCCTGGATGAACCGCCCGGCCGACCAGGTGCGCTCGTACGGCAGCGGCTCCAGTACCAGGGTGCGCACCCCGTCCAGCACCGGGATGTCGTCGGGCGTCCCCTCGTTCCAGAGCCAGGAGCCGTCCGGCGCGACCAGGTTGAAGGCGCCGGTCGCGATCAGCCGGCGGCCGTCCAGGAACTCGGTCCGGGCCAGCGCCACCACCTCCGGGTCCTGCGGGGTGCCGGGCAGGTGGCCGCCGCCGATCAGCAGGTCGGCGAGCAGGGTGTGCAACTGGAAGGTGTCGCTCAGGCCGCTCATCCGCAGCAGGTAGCCGGTGCCGGTGGGGCGGTCGAGCACCAGCAGCGGCTCGTCGTCGAGCACCTGCGCCAGGTGGGCCAGACCCTTGAGGTCGTGCTGCCCGCCCTCGTACCGGCCCGCCAGCTCCAGCAGTACGGCCGTGACGCCCGAGGCGCGGGCCTCGGCCCGGACCGGCGCGTGCGCGTAGACCGCCCAGGCGGCCTGCTGCCACAGGTGCAGCGTCCACCAGGCGACCACGGCCAGGTGCGCGTTCCACTCGTCGAGGTGCGCCGGGTCCTCGATCCGGGCGTGCGCCTCGGCCGGATCGTCCTCCTCCCAGTCGGGCAGCGGGCCGCCACCCGTCTGCGCCCAGCGCTCGACCAGCCGCTGCGCGCCGGTCAGCGCCCCGCGCAGGCCGGCCAGCACCGGGCCGGAGCAGGCCACCGGGTCGGCGCCGTACTCCACGCAGGCGCCCGTGATCATGGCCAGGTGGGCCCGGGGGAACGGTGGGGCGTCCGGCAGCAGCGCGGCCAGCCGGGGTCCGGCCGCCTGCCGCTCGGCCGGCTCGGCGGGGCCGAACAGCCCGCCGACCAGGCCCAGGGCCGGGCCGAGGCGCTCGTCGTCCCCGGCCGCGACCACCGCCTCCAGCTCGGCCACCGCGTCGAGGAGGGTGGGCTGCTGACGCTGCGGGGGGAACTGACCATGAGTCTGTTCGGGGCTCTGTCCGGGGTTCTGCTGCGGGTTCCGCTCGGGGTTCTGCTCGATGGACATTCGCCGCAGCATAGGCGGCGGAGCCCGTCCGCCGGAAACGCCCCCGGGCTCAGGTTCGGTGACGGATACTCGCGCGGTGACCGCGTCCCCTGTTTCCCCTGCTTCCCCTGATGCTTCTGATGCCCGGGGTCCCGAGGAGCTCTCCGAGCCCGCCCTGAAGGTGGCGCCGCTGGAACTCTTCCTGGACCTCGTCTTCGTCTTCACCGTCACCCAGCTCACCGGCAGCCTGGTCCACCACCTCACCCTGGAGGGCTTCGCCCAGGTGCTAGTGATGCTCGGGGTGATCTGGTGGATGTACGACGCCTTTATTTGGCTGACCAACGCGATGCCGCCGCGCACCCACGGGCAGCGCGGGCTGCTGATGCTCGCGATGGGCGCCTTCCTGGTGATCGCGCTGTCCGTGCCGCACGCCTTCGAGGGCGGCGGTGCCGCCTTCGGCTGGGCGTACCTGCTGGTGGTCGCCCTGCACACCGGGATGTTCATCGCCGCCGGGGTGACGCCCGTCGCGGTGCTGCGGATGGGCGCGTCCAACCTGGTCGTCACCGCGCTGGTGGTGGTCGGCGGCTACCTCACCGGGACGGTCCAACTCGGTTTCTGGGTGGCGGCCTTCGCGATGCAGTTCGTCACCCCGAAGGTGGACCGGCTGCCCGAGTTCCGGCTGCGCTCTGACCACTTCGTAGAGCGTCACGGGCTGATCGTGATCATCGCCTTCGGCGAGTCGGTGATCGCCGTCGGGGCCGGCGCCGGGACGACCGGGTTCGGACCCGCGCTGATCGCGGTCGCGCTGCTCAGCCTGACCGTCTGCGTCGGGCTCTGGTGGGCGTACTTCGGGCACGACGACGACGCGCGCGCCGAGCACCACATGGCCGCGCTGCCCTCCGCCGAGCGCAACCGGGCCGCGGTCACCGTCTACTACCTCGGCCACTTCGGGCTGCTGCTCGGCGTGCTGCTGTTTGCCGCCGGGGTGAAGTCGGCGGTCGCCCACCCCGACGCGGCGATCACCCTCCCGCAGGCCCTCGCGCTGGCCGGGGGCGTCACGCTGTACCTGGTGGTGAACACCGCCGTGCGGCGCTTCTTCGGCCTGCGCCCCCACCTGCCCCGGCTGATCGGCGCCGCCGCGGTCCTGGCGACCGTCCCGCTGGGCACCGCGGCCTCGGCGCTGGACCAGGTGGGCGCCGTGGCGGCGGTGCTGGCCGCTGTATTCGGGTACGAGTCCGCCTGTCGGCGCCCGGTGGGAGACTTCGGACATGACTGACCGAGCGACTGACAGCGCGAGTGACAGCGCGAGTGACGGCGCGGCCGACCCCGCGATCACCGACGGCCGCTACCGGATCCGCAACGTCGGCAGCGGCCTGCTGCTGGAGGTCGCCGAGGGCTCCCGGCGCAGCGGCGCCCGCGTCCGCGTGGGCGCGGAGGACGGCTCCGACGCCCAGCTCTGGCAGCTCACCGCCGTGCACCCGGGCGGCGCGCTGTTCCACATCGAGAACGCCGCCGGCGGCAAGCGCCTGGACGTCACCGGCGCCTCCCCGGACGACGGCGTCCCGATCCAGCTGTGGTCCGCCAACGCCTTCGGCGCCCAGGAGTGGCTGCTGGAGGCCCACGTCGACGCGCCGGGGACGTACACCGTCACCAGCTTCATCAGCGGCAAGCCGCTGACCGCCCCGGCGGAGCCGGACGCGGGCGTCCAGCAGTGGGAGGACGTCGACGCGCCGACCCAGTGGTGGCGCTTCGAGCGTCGGTAGGAACGCGCCCTGTGCGGTCGGGAGCGCTCTGTGGTCAGACCGAGAGGTTGGCGCGCAGGGCGTTCAGCTCGGCCTCGGTGACGCCGTGGGCGTGGAGGTAGGCCGGGACGGTGCCGTGGTGGGTGCGGATCCAGCCGAGGGAGGAGGCGATGTGCTCGGCGCTGACCGGGCGTGAGAGCCGCTCGGAGCCGGTCTCGTCGACGTACGGGACGGGGCCCTGGTCCAGGCCGAGGCCGAGGTTGGACAGCAGGAAGTCGGCGGTGATGTCGGCGTCGGAGGCGCCCAGCAGGGACTGCAGGACGGCGATGGTGAGCCCGGTGCGGTCCTTGCCGACCGCGCAGTGCACGAGCACCGGCAGCGCCGCCGGGTCGGTCAGGTGCCGGATGAGCGCGGCGAGCGAGGGGCCGGCGGTCTCGGGCATGAAGGTGTAGAGGTCGGCCTGGCTCTCGGGCCAGGGCCGGTCCACGTCCTCGCGGTTGGCGGGCAGGGTCGGCAGGCTGAGGGTCTCGTGGTCGAGGCCGTGCCGCTGGTCCGGCCAGACCTCCAGCTCGAACGGGCTGCGCAGGTCGATCACCGTGCGCAGGCCGAGGTCCTTGAGCTTCTGGGCGCCCTCCTCGGTGAGCGTGTGGAAGGACCCGGAGCGGTACAGCACACCCCGGCGGAGGGTGCCGATTCCGCCCGCGTCACGGAAGTTGCGCACACCGGGGATGTCGATGAAGGCGTCGGTCATGGCCTCCACCGTACGGGCGAGGGCGGATCGGCGGAAGGAAACCGGAGAGGGCCGTCCGCTGAAGCCCCGCGCCCCGGGAACCGCCGAGCCGGCCTGGCCGGCGGGGGCCTCAGCGGCCCCCGGCGACCTCCAGGAACGCCCCCGTGGTGTACGAGGCGGCCGGGGAGAGCAGGAACAGGATCGCCTCGGCGACCTCCTCCGGCTGCCCGCCGCGCCGCATGGGCAGGTTCGGCGCGACCCGCTCGACCCGCCCGGGCTCGCCGCCGAGCGCGTGGATGTCGGTGTGGATCAGGCCCGGGCGGACGCAGTTGACCCGGATGCCCTCGGCGGCGACCTCCAGTGCCAGCCCGCGGGTCATCGAGTCCACCGCGCCCTTGGCGGCCGCGTAGTCGACGTACTCGTTCGGCGAGCCGATCCGGGAGGCGGCCGAGCCGACGTTGACGATCGCGCCGCCGCGCCCGCCGTATCGGGTGGACATCCGGCGGACGGCCTGGGCGGCGCACAGGAACGGGCCGGTGATGTTGGCGGCCCAGATCCGGTTCAGCCGGTCCTCGTCGATGTCCTCCAGCCGGCACTGCTTCTCCAGCGTGCCCGCGTTGTTCACCAGCCCGGTGAGCTCACCGAGTTCGGTGTCCACGGTGGTGAACAGCCGCTCCACCTCGGCGGTGCGGGTGACGTCGGCCCGGACGGCGAGGGCGGTGCCGCCCTCGGCCCGGATCGCGTCCACCACGGCGGCCGCCGAGGCCTCGTCCGTACGGTAGTTGACGCAGACCCGGTAGCCGCGGCGGGCGGCCAGCAGGGCGGTGGCGGCGCCGATGCCGCGGCCGGCGCCGGTGACGATCAGGACCTCGTCGGTGGTGGTGGTCGACATGATCGGTACGCTACCCGGCGGTTCGGCCGGGGACACCCGTCGTCGCCCGCAGTGCCGCGATCTTCGGAGCGCGGCTCTTCGGCGAGTCCAGGCTGAAGCCGCGGGCGTCGCCGAGCTCGTCCCGGACGAAGGCCTCGGTCCGGGCCACCGCCGCGCGCAGCGCGTCGTCGGGCGGGACGAACAGCTGGTGGACGATCTCGGCGCGCTCGGTGTCGTACTCCCACAGGCCGACGATCCGGCCGCGGTCGAGCACCAGGTGGGTCTGCGGGTCGGCCTCACCGCCGAAGGTGCGCCCGGCCTTTCCGGCCGGCAGCGGGCGGGCCGCGTCGGCGGGGTCGAGCAGCCGGGGCAGGTCGCGGTGCAGCAGGTGGATGCCGTCGATGCCGGCCAGCAGGGTGTAGTGCGGATCCTTCGGCACCTCGAACCCGGCGAACTCCTCGGCGAGTTCGGGCGGCAGCAGGAACTCGGAGCCGGGTGCGAGCGGGACCAGTCCGGCCTCGGCGACGGCCCGTCTGGCGGTGGCGGCGGTGAAGCCGGAGAACCAGCGGAAGTGCTTGAGGGTGGCCGGGCCGGCCCAGGAGAAGTAGCGGCGGGCGAGGTCGACGGCGTCGCCGCGGACCGGCTGGTCCCAGCAGACGTAGCCGTAACGCTGCTGGTCCAGACGGCCGTTGACCGGCACCCGGCGGATCCGCCCGCGCGACTGCAGCAGCCCGAGGGCGAGCGGCAGGGTGGTCGCCAGCCCGCGCTTGCGGCCCGCCTCGCCGAGCGGGCGGACGGCGTCGCCGACCGCCTCCCGGATCGTGGCCGGGTCCAGCGGCCGGTCCGCGGCCAGCACCCGTTCGACGGCCAGGCAGAGTTGCTCGACCTCGCCCCCGGCGACTCCCAGGTGCTTCTGGGCCGCGGCCAGTTCACCTGCCGGGGCGGCCGCGCCGGCCGCCAGGCCGAGCGCGAAGTCGGCGGCCGGCAGCACGTACGCACAGCCGCGCGCGGACGGCAGCTCGTGCACCTCCAGGGCGGCCACCGCCGCGTCCACCGCCGCCCGGCCGAGCCCGGCCCGGGCGAACAGGCCCAGGTACGGGGCCGCGCCGCCCACCGAGCGGGCCCAGCCGGTGGCGGCCAGCACCTCGGCGGCGGACGCCCCGGTGCGCGGGCGGTCCAGCCACTGCCGGTGCGACCACCAGGCCCGCAGCTTCTCGACGTCGACGGCTTGCCGGTGGGGATCGTGCTCCATGGGGCCAGTATCGGCGGCCGGGCGGACCCCGGACCGGAAATCGCTCGCCCGGCGCGGCCCGTTCCGGAGAGGATTCCGGAGCGGGTGCGGTAGTCGCCCGTCCGTTCGAGAGGAGTCCGTCCGTGTCCGCCACACCCGGCACCGTCCTGCTGTCCGGCATCGTCGGCTCCACCGCGTACGGCTTCGCCCACGCCGGCTCGGACGTCGACCGGCTGGGCCTGTTCGCCACCCCCACCGAGGAGTTGCACGGCCTGCACCGCCCGGCCGAGTCGCACGTCACCACCGCGCCGGACGTCACCCTGCACGAGGCGGCCAAGTGGTGCCGCCTGGCGCTGTCCTGCAATCCGACCGCCTCCGAACTCGTCTGGCTGCCGGAGGACCTGTACGAGACCGTGACCCCGCTCGGTCGCGAACTGGTCGGGATCCGCTCGACGTTCCTCAGCAGGCCGGCCGTCCGCAAGGCCTATCTCGGTTACGCCGACCAGCAGTTCCGCAAGCTGCTGACCCGCGACACCGGGGACCCGGTCACCCGGCGCCGGGCCGCCAAGCACGCCCGGCACCTGGTCCGGCTGGTCGAACAGGCCGTCCGGCTGCACGAGACCGGCCGGCACCTGATTCGGCTGCCCGACCCCGAGCACGTCCGTGACCTCGGCGAACGCATCGCCGACCGCCCGGATACCGCCGAATCCCTGCTCGCCGACGCCGCCGAACGCCTCGCCCGCCCCGGCGTCCTGCCCGACGCCCCCGATCCGCGCCCCGCCGAAGCCTGGCTCCGCCGCGTCCGCGCCGCCCACTACACCCCGCCTCAAGCCCCGCCCCGGGAACCCGGCGCGTCCACCCAATCCACTGGCGGAGCCCTGGGCCCCACCGGGTAGGATCGCCGTGGCCCTCCCCACCCGGGACCTCCGGGATCCAGCCGGGGCAAAGGGCCGCGGGCCACTAGCTCAATTGGCAGAGCTGCGGACTTTTAATCCGTAGGTTCAGGGTTCGAGCCCCTGGTGGCCCACTCTTCCCGGCGGCGTTCTCACCTCCGCGGACCTGCGACTCAGCGCCCTGACCCGGCTTTGCCGGGCAGGGCGCTTCCGTCTTCCCGGGTGCGGGTGAGCCCGAAGTAGGCCCGACGGTCTCGCCGACCGCCGCAGCGTCTCAAGGAGACGAGACCCTTCGAGTGAAGAACCGGAGCAAGGCCGCCTGATTGGCGGTTCGCTGGCTGCCGGGGAGTTTTCCAGACCATACCTTCAACTCCGGCGCTCTCGGCGGCGGCGCTCGTGCGCAGAGTTCGTCCACACCTGCCACAGACCACAAAGCCAGGAGGAACAGTCATGCGCCTGACCCGTGGCGCTCTCGCTGCTGCGACGGTGGCGGCTTCCGTCTCGGCCTTCGGCCTGCCCCTCCTCCTCATGGACCGGACGCCCCACGGCTCCGATGCCACGCGGGTCCGCATGGTCGGCGTCTCCGGCACGTCGCTGAGCAACGCCGAATCGTCCTGGCCGCTCTCCACGAATCCGGGCCCGCAGGAATCGGCGCGCCCCTGTTACAGCTACGGCGGCCCCTACTGCGGCTGGGTGGGAGCGTACTGGGGCGGCTGTGACAGGGAGTGGGGTCTGAGCTTCGGGATCAAGAATCCCAACTGGATCTGCCCCCACGACCCCCGCCCGAGCCCCTCGGCCACGGCGGACTCCACCGCGAGCAGCAGCCCCTCCTGACCGGTTCCGCCGGGAGGCCGGCCGTTCGCCATCGCTACGGCTGGGTCGGCGGCACCTCGGGCTCCTGAGGTGATGTGACGTCAGGGGTCGAAGGTGCTGCCGGTCCCTGTGCCGGCCGAGTGGCACGCTGCCGGCGGCGTCGGCGGAGCCAGGCCGTGGCCAGTGCTCCCAGAACCATCAGCAAGCCGCCGGTCGCGATCCCGAGGCGCTTCGCGCTCAGACGACCGACGTTCCTGCCGACAGCCGCATCATCGGGCGGAAGAGGAAGGCTGGTGCCTCCGGAGCCGAGAGTGGGTGACGGCGAGCCGGACTCCTGGGGCGACGGGGCGGCGGACGGGCCACCCCCGTCGGCAGCCGCACCATCGTGCTGACGATCCTGGTCACCCCGGTCACCGTCGTGGTGGCGGTGGTCGTCGTCGTAGTAGTCGTCGACGCAGCGGGCGGCTGCGAAGGGGAAGGCTCGCTCGTGGCGGCCGAAGGCCTTCACCACGAAGACCGGGTGCTCCCTGAAAAAGCCGCGAATCTGAAACTCATACTGGCCGCTGGTGTTGGTGGGATAATCCACGTCCAAGTACGTGGAAACGGAAAAGTTGTCCCACGGTGCCTCCGGCGACGACGACGAGGACGAGGACGAGGAGCTCCCCTGGAGAACGAGAGCCTCCGGCCCACGCCGGCTGTTGGTCAGAATCGCCCTGAGGGTTTTGTCGATGAGCACGACGCGGCGGGCGCTGAAGCAGTGGCGCCAGGGACTGTAGCGATAGGGGTGCCCGTCCCCGCCCCCGCCCCATTCCCCGCCCCCACCCCATTCCCCACGTCTTCCCCCTTCCCCGCCCCCTTCCTCTCGCCCTTCCCCGTCCTCGTCCTGGGGCCACCGGGAGCCGGACTCGTGCCGTGTGGACGCCGGCGCGGCGACGCCTGCAGGCGCGGACGCGAGGACGATGGCCGCACCCGCCAGCGATGCTGCAACCCAGGGCCGAAGATTCATCCGATGACCTCCATGGGTGGCGGACGCGGGCAACCGCCCGCAGGGCGACACAGTCGGGTATCAGAAGAAGTTAAGAGGGCTCGACTCGTCACATCGTGAACATCCTCGGGGAGCCGCACCCTTGTCACTCAGCCGCAGCAGTACGCCGAGCTGCGGAAACAACAGCAGGCAGCCCGTTCGAGCCGGCCGCACCGTGCTCAGGATCGATCGTCCGATCCGCGGGTTCAGGGTTCGAGCCCCTGGTGGCCCGCGCGATGGAGGTCGTTCCGGCGGACCTCCGGTCAGTCGGGCGTCGCGCTCAGCGGCCGACGCCGACGGACTCGATGACGCCCTGCCAGGCCCGGCGGCATCCCTCGCGGAGCGGGCCGCCGACGAGGTCCAGAATCGCCGAGGCGGCCTCGACCAGCGGCGCGGGTTCCTGCGAAGTGCCCAGCCGGGCGTAGGCGTCGAGCAGTGCGGCGCCGCGCTCGGGATCCGCCGCCAGCAGGCGCCGCGGCAGCCACTTGCCGCTGCCGGATCATGGTGCATCCGGCCGCGGTCCCACAGGCCCTGAGGCCGTCACACCTCCGGAGCCGGGTCCGGGTGGACGGAGGCGCCGAGCGCCGGGACCCGCTCGACGGGGGCGCCCCGACCTGCGGTCGCGGGCGTCGCCCCCTGGGGAGACGGGACCGGGGCGGGGGTCGGGGCCTTGGTGGCGCGGGAGAGGCGGAGGGTGAGGGCGATCATGACGAGGACGGCGGCGAGGGCGAGCCAGGTGGCGGCGGCCGCGGCGGTGACGTGGGTGTGGTGGTCGAGGACCGCGAAGTAGGTGCCGCCGATGGTCGCGACGCCGGTGACGGCGGCGAACTGCTGGGTGGTGGAGAGGGTGCCGGAGGCGGTGCCGGCGCGTTCGGGGGCGATGCCGGCCATCGGGGCGCCGATCAGGGACGGGAGGACGAGGCCGTTGCCGATGCCCATCAGGCCCATGGTGCTCAGCAGCCAGGGGAGGGCGTGCCGTTCCCCGTCGGTCTGCAGGGCGAGTGCGGTCAGCAGCAGGCTCAGGGCGGTGACCGCCCCGCCGACGACGGGGACGCGGAGCCCGTAGCGGGGGATCAGACGCTTGCCGGTCAGGGAGGCGACCATGGCGAGGACGGCCATGGGGGTGAAGACCAGTCCGGAGCGCAGCGGGCTGTAGCCGAAGCCGGTCTGCACGGTGAGGCTGATCACGAAGACGAACCCGGCGAAGAAGGCCATGAAGGCGGCGTTGACGGCCAGCCCGGTCCGGAAGACCCGGCCGCGGAACAGCTCCGGGTCGAGCAGCGGCTGCCCGCCGCGGCCGGCGAGGCGGCGTTCCCAGCGCAGCGCGGCCAGGAAGGCGGGCACGGCGGCGGCGAGCATCGCCCAGGCCCAGAGCGGCCAGCCGGCCTCCCGGCCGAGGACGAGCGGGACGAGCGCCAGGGCCAGCGAGCCGGAGATCGCGAGCACGCCGATGCCGTCCAGGGCGGGGCGGCGGCCGGCGGTGGTGCGCGGCAGGACGGTGGCGGCGACGGCGAGGACGATCAGCCCGACCGGCAGGTTGACCAGGAAGACCGCGCGCCAGCCGAGGCCGAGGAGGTCGCCGTCGAGCAGGACGCCGCCCAGCAGCTGGCCGCAGACACCGCTGAGTCCGCCGGTCACGCCGAACCAGGCCAGGGCGCGCGGCCGGCCCTCGGCGGGGACGGCGGTGGTGATCAGGGCGAGCACCTGGGGCACCATGGCGGCGGCGGTGAGGCCCTGGAACAGCCGGGCGAGCACCAGCTGGGTGGGGGACTGGGCCAGTCCGCACAGGACGGAGGCCAGGGTGAAGGCGGCCATCCCGGACAGGAACATCCGCCGGTGGCCGAGGATGTCGCCGAGTCGTCCGCCGAGGACGAGCCCGGTGGCGTAGCTGAACACGTAGCCGGCGACGACCAGTTCCAGCGCGGCCTGGCCGGCGCCGAGGCCGCCGCGGATGGCGGGCAGGGCGACGTTCACAACGTTGCCGTCGAAGCCGTACATGAAGAAGGCCGCCAGGATGACGGGCAGCAGGGGTGGGCGGAGCGGGCGGGACAGGATGGACATCGGGTGCGACCTCCGGTGCGGGCTGTTATTGGTGGAAGTGCCAAAAATTCGGGCGGAAAAAGCGCCGGGGGTCGCCCGGCGGGGAGGGTCAGGAGCGCAGGTCGTCGACGACGGCGTCGATGGTCGCGTGCAGCGACTCGGACTCGAAGCCGGCCTTGGCCTGCAGCAGCAGTCCGTGGAAGGCGGCCATCACCTGGCGGGCCAGCACGCGGGCGGGGCGGTCCGAGCGGATCTCGCCGCGGAGCCGGCCGTCCTCGACCGCCGCCGTCAGCCGGGCCTCCAGCGGGACGAAGGCCTGGCGCGCCAGTTCGGCCAGCTCCGGCTCGCGCAGCGCCAGTTCGGTGACGGTGTTGACCGCGAGGCAGCCCCGGTGGTCGGTCGCGGTCCGGTCCACCCCGGTGCGCAGCAACTGCCGGATGCGCTCCAGTGGCGGCTGGTCGTCCGACATGGCGCGGTCGCCGCCCGCGCCACCCTCCCGGTAGCGGCGCAGTGCCAGCTCGAACAGCTGCCGCTTGCCGCCGAAGGCGTTGTACAGGCTGCCGCGCAGCATGCCGGTGCTCTCGGCCAGGTCGTCGGTCGAGGTCGCGGTGTACCCCTTGGTCCAGAAGGTGTTCATGGCCGCGTCGATCGCGGCCTCGGTGTCGAACTTCCGCGGGCGTGCCATGGTGAGGATCGTGGCAGTTGTTGTCGGACTTGTCAAAAACTCCGTCAGATCGCGCGCGCCTGACCGAAAGGCGGCCGCCGCGGCTCCGGCACCTCGCGGGCCATGGCGGATGTCATGCCGGACGGATGCCCGCCGACACTTGGTCGGCGGTGTCAAGGCGCGCCAGGGCGCCCGGCCGTTCCGGCCGGGGCGGGCCCAGGGGCCTGCTGGAGAGGTCCGGACTGTCCGTCAGGCGTCTCGACACGTGGCAATGTGACGGCGATTCACTTCGGCCGCGTTCGCCACCGATGAACCGAGCACCCCCGCCACCCCGTGACGGGCGACCCGGCGGCCGATCCGCCCGTGCGGGCCCCGAGCGAGGCCCGGTCCGACGGTGAGACCCCCTGCCGTCTTCCAGGCGGTGCGGGCCCGTCCGAATCAGGCGTTTTCAGGTGGTATGTCAGCAAACTGTCGCGTGGTGTCAGGGATTGTAGGTGTACCTGAGGGCTGTGATCGTCTTCGCTCTCAATATGATCGGAAGCCGCGATGGTCGGTCTGTACCGACCTTCGTACGTACAACCTGGGAGGGGCCTCGTCCGTCTCTTCTGTGTGCGGTGCGCCAGATCGTCCGGGGCGTCGCTTCCGTCGGTGAAAGGTACGCGCATGTCAGGTCGGAAGGGCGAGAGCCCGGCTCGGGGCGAGGACGTGCCCACGACGGAAGGCGCTTCGGGCTCCGTGCCCGGGCCGCGCAGCGGCGGCCGGGCGGAGGCCCGCCGCGCCGCGCAGAGCAAGGGCGGCGGCGGTTCCGGGGCCGCGGGCGGTGGCCGGGCGGCGGCGCGCAAGAATGCCAAGCCCAAGAAGAACGTGAAGAAGATCGTCGCCTGGTCGGCGGCGGGCGTGCTGGTGCTGATCGCGGGCACCGGCGGCGCGATCTACTTCAAGCTCAACGCCAACATCAAGTCCTTCGACGCGGACGCGATATCCACCGACCGCCCGCCGGAGGCCAAGGCCGACGCGGACGGCAACAAGCCGGTCAACGTGCTGCTGATCGGCTCCGACAGCCGGGGTGGCAACAACTCCGACCTCGGCGGCGGCGAGGACGGCGGCGCCCGCTCGGACACCACGATCCTGCTGCACGTCTACGCCGACCACAAGCACGCCGTGGGCATCTCGATCCCGCGCAACACGATCGTCCCGATCCCGTCGTGCAAGCTGCCCAACGGCAAGTGGACCAAGGGCGGCAACGACCTGTTCAACGCCGCCTTCTCGGTCGGCGGCAGCGACAGCGGCAACCCGGCCTGCACCCAGAACACCGTGGAGAAGGTCACCGGCATCCGGGTCGACCACACCATGGTGGTCGACTTCAACGGCTTCGCCGCGATGACCAAGGCCGTCAACGGCGTGGACATATGCCTGCCGAAGCCGATCTACGAGGGCGACATCAACCCCAACCTGCACAAGAAGGGCGACCTCGTCCTGCCGCAGGGCAAGCAGACCGTGGACGGCCAGAAGGCGCTCGACTACGTGCGCCTGCGGCACGGCATCGGCGACGGCTCCGACATCGGCCGGATGAAGCGCCAGCAGGCCTTCATGAGCTCGCTCGCCACCAAGATGAAGAAGGAGGGGCTGAGCCCCACCAACCTGCTGCCGCTGGCCGACGCGGCGACCAAGTCGCTGACCGTCGACCCGGGGCTGGACTCCGCGGACAAGCTGCTCTCCTTCGGCCTGTCGCTGAAGAACATCGACATGCACGACCTCAAGTTCGTCACCGCGCCCTGGCGCTACCGTACCCAGGACGCCAACATCGACCTGGTCCAGCCGGACGCCAACAAGCTCTGGGAGACCCTCAAGGCCGACCAGACCATCGACGGCCAGAACGCCACCGGCCAGCAGCCGGACGCCCCCGCCAGCACGAATGCCGCGCCGTCGCAGGCCGCGCCCAGCACCCCGCCCGCCCCGGCCGGGGACGCCACCAACTCCGCGGTCAAGGTGGCGGTCTACAACGGGACGACCGTCAACGGCCTGGCCGGCAAGGCGACCGACCAGCTGAAGGCCGCCAAGTTCACCGCCAGCACGGCGGGCCAGGCGGCGAGCACCAAGCAGAAGACCACCACGATCGAGTACAGCTCCAGCCAGAAGGCGAACGCCGAGAAGGTCGCCGCGCTGTTCCCGGGCGCCAGCCTGGAACCCAGCAGCGCGCGGGGCATCTCGGTGATCGTCGGCCAGGACTTCGCGGCGACCACCGGCATGGGGGCCGGCACACCCGCCGCGGGCACCACCCCCGGCACCCCGACGGCCCCGCAGCCGCTGCCGACCACCGTCACCAACGACGCCCGCTCGGCCGACGACGACATCTGTGCGAACACCACCTACGGCAGCGGCGGCTGACCGCCACCACCGGACAGCGCGGGGACGACCCCCGGGACCGGCGCCCTCCGGGGCGCGTGGCCCCGGGGGTCGTGCCATGGTGGGCCTGGGGCCTGTGCGCCCCGGGAGGGGACCACCACGGCACCGAAAGGCGGACCCCATGCCCGAGATCGCCATGCAGATCGACATCGCCGCGCCCCGGGACGTCGTCCTCGCCGCGCTCAACACCCACGACGGGCTGACCAGCTGGTGGACGACCGCCGTGGACCGCGAGGACGACGTGCTGCTCTTCGACTTCCCCGGCGTCCCCGAGCCCTTCCGGCTGCGCCGCGAGCGGGCCGACCCGGAGCGGGTGGTGTGGGCAAACGCCGGGGCCTTCCCGCCGCACTGGGCGGGCACCTGGATCAGCTGGGACCTCGCCGACCAGCCCGACGAGCCCGAGCGCACCCGGTTGCTGTTCCGGCACGGCGGCTGGCAGCCGGGCAGCGAGGAGGGCGTGCCGATGGTGGCCGGCACCTGGGCCGAACTGCTGGTCCGGCTCAAGGACTACGCGCAGAGCGGCAAGGTGCAGCCGTACTTCGTCACCGCCAAGCGGCACGACCCCGAGTGAGCTCCGGCGGCCGGTCCGTGCCCCGGTAACGGGCACCCCGTCGGGGCGCCGGTCGCCCGCCAGGGCGCCGTCCGGTGGCGGGAACGCGTCGGCGGGCCGAAGGTGGGCGGTGTACCCCCGTCGTACGGCCGTCCGCGCGGACGGCCGGACCGGTCCAGGCCGGGCCGCCGCCCGACCGACACACCACAGCCGGCCACCACCGCCTCCGGGAGGCCCAACGATGCCCGTAGTGACCGATCCGTACAAGCCCGGCACCCCGTGCTGGATCGACCTGATGGCGAGCGACCAGCAGGCCGCGCTCGACTTCTACCGTGACCTGTTCGGCTGGCAGGGCGAGATCGGCCCGGCCGAGTTCGGCGGCTACGCCGTGTGCACGCTCAACGACCGCCCGGTCGCCGGGATCATGGCACAGTCGGCGCCCGAGGGCCAGCCGGTGCCGCCCGTCGCCTGGACCACCTACATCGCCTCGGACGACGCCGACGAGGCCAACCGGTCCATCGCCGGGGCCGGCGGCACGATCCTCTACGAGCCGATGGACGTCGGCACGATCGGCCGGATGATGGTCGCCGCCGACCCGACCGGCGCGGTGTTCGGCGTCTGGCAGGCGATGGACTTCATCGGCGCGGGCGTGGTCAACGAGCCCGGCGCGCTGGTCTGGAACGAGCTCAACACCACCGACACCGACGCGGCCGGCCGCTTCTACCAGCCGGCGCTCGGGCTGCGCCCGGCCACCATCCAGGGCATGGACGGCTACTTCTCGCTGAACGTCGGCGACCGCACCGTCGGCGGCATGCAGAAGGTCCCCGGGTACCTGGGGGCCGACATGCCCTCGCACTGGATGACGTACTTCTCGGTGGACGACACCGACTCCGTGGTGGACGCCCTGGTCAAGGCCGGTGGTGCGGTGATCCAGCCGCCGTTCGACATGCAGTCCGGCCGGATGGCCGTGGTCCGGGACCCGCAGGGCGCCGTCTTCTCGGTGATCCAGGCGCCCGAGGCGCAGATGCCCGACTCGCCGTAACCACCGCCCGGCCCGGCGGGCAACCGGAAGCCGCCCTTCCCGCGACGCGCCGCCGGGAATGGGCGGCATCCCGTGCGATCCCGGGTTGACAACGCTCCAGCACCAGACCACCACAATCACGGCCACCCGGCACCACGGCGTCTCGGTGGCGATTGGACGACGTGCTCTCGGACACCGGATCCGGCGTCGGCCAGGTGTGACCCGCACACGACCGGAGGATCGTGTGGGGAGAGCTACCGGCCAGGCCGCATCCATCCCGAGAACACGTGGGACCGCGAGCCCACCCAGGACAGCGAGCACGCCCTGCCAGGGCGACAAGACCCGACCGCGCCACGGCGACCAGCTCGCGCTGTTCCCCGCTCTCCAAGACCGTTCGGAGGAGCACCGGACCACCTGTCCGGTTTCATGCGATTCGGCCAGCACTGGCCAACATCGCTAGGAACGGTAAGACTGCATCCATGCTGGGGCTACCGGACGACATCCGTGCTTTCCTCTTCGACCTCGACGGGGTGCTCACCCAGACCGCCACGGTTCACGCCGCGGCCTGGAAGGACACCTTCGACGCCTTTCTGCGCGCCGAAGCCGCCCGCACCGGCGGGCAGTTCGTCCCCTTCGACGACGTCAACGACTACGACACCTACGTGGACGGCCGCCCGCGCCTCGACGGCACCCGGGCCTTCCTGCACAGCCGGGGCATCGACCTGCCCGAGGGGGCCGAGGACGACCCGCCGAACGCCCGTACCGTGCAGGGGATCAGCCGGGCCAAGAACGACACCGTGCTGCGGCTGATCCACGAGCAGGGGGTCGAGCCCTACGAGGGCTCGGTCGCCTATGTGCACCGGCTGCGCACGCTCGGACTGCCCAGCGCGGTGGTCTCCTCCAGCGCCAACTGCCGGGACGTGCTGCGCTCGGCGGGCATCCTGGAGCTGTTCGACGTGATCGTGGACGGCGTGGTCGCCAAGCAGCAGGGCCTGCCCGGCAAGCCCGCCCCCGACACCTACCTGTACGCCGCCCGCGAGCTCGGCGTCGACCCCGCACACGCCGCCGTCTTCGAGGACGCGCTGGCCGGGGTCGCCTCCGGCCGGGCCGGCGGCTTCGGCGCGGTGGTCGGGGTCAACCGCACCGGGCAGGCCGCCGAACTGCGCCGCGACGGCGCCACCGTGGTCGTCGACGACCTTTCCGAGCTGCTGGGGGGCAAGTCGTGAGTCCTGCTGACAACTTCACCATCGATCCGTGGCAGATCACCGAACACGGCCTGGACCTGGCCGCGTTGGCCCGGGCCGAATCCGTCTTCGCCCTGTCCAACGGCCACATCGGCCTGCGCGCCAACCTGGACGAGGGCGAGCCGCACGGCCTGCCCGGCACGTACCTCAACGGCGTGTTCGAACTGCGCCCGCTCCCGTACGGCGAGGGCGGCTACGGCTACCCGGAGTCCAGCCAGAGCGTCATCAACGTCACCAACGGCAAGATCATCCGGCTGCTGGTGGACGACGAGCCCTTCGACCTGCGCTACGGGGAACTCCTCAGCCACAAGCGCTGGTTGGACTTCCGTGAGGGCATGCTGCACCGCGAGGCCGAGTGGATGTCCCCGGCCGGGCGGACCATCCGGGTGCGCTCCTCCCGGCTCGTCTCGCTCACCCAGCGCGCCATCGCCGCCGTGGAGTACAGCATCGAGGCGGTGGACGGGCCGGTGCGGATCGTGCTCCAGTCCGAGCTGGTCGCCAACGAGCAGCTGCCCGGCGGCCCCGAGGGCGACCCGCGCGCCGCCGCCGTCCTGGAGGCCCCGCTGCAGGCCGAGGCGCACCACGCCAGCGGCACCAAGGCCGTCCTGGTGCACCGCACCCGCTTCAGCGGCATCCGGGTCGCGGCCGGGATGGACCACGTCATCGAGGGCCCGGAGAAGCTCGACACCGTCGCGGAGTCCGAGGCCGACCACTGCCGGATCAGCGTCACCACCGTGCTCGGGGCCGGGCAGGGGCTGCGGCTGGTCAAGTTCATGTCCTACGGCTGGTCCGGCACCCGCTCGCTGCCCGCCGTCCGGGACCAGGTGGAGGCCGCGCTGACCGCCGCCCGGTACACCGGCTGGGACGGCCTGGTCGCCGAACAGGCCGACTTCCTCCAGGAGTTCTGGAGGACCAGCGACGTCGAGATCGAGGGCGACGTCGAACTCCAGCAGGCCGTCCGGTTCGGCATCTTCCACGTCCTGCAGGCCGGCGCCCGCAGCGAGGAACGGGCCATCCCCGCCAAGGGGTTGACCGGCCCCGGCTACGACGGGCACAGCTTCTGGGACACCGAGACCTTCGTCCTGCCGGTGCTCACCTACTGCCTGCCCAGCGCCGTCAACCAGGCCCTGCGCTGGCGGCACACCACCCTCCCGCTCGCCCGCGACCGGGCCGCCCAACTCGGCCTGGCCGGCGCGGTGTTCCCCTGGCGCACGATTCGCGGCGAGGAGTGCTCCGGCTACTGGCCGGCCGGCACCGCCGCCTTCCACATCGGCGCCGACATCGCCGTCGCCGTCGCCCGCTACGTCCGGGCCACCGGGGACGAGGAGTTCGAGCGCGAGTACGGCCTCGAACTCCTGGTGGAGACCGCCCGGATGTGGCGCTCGCTCGGTCACCACGACACCGCCGGGAAGTTCCGGATCGAGGGCGTCACCGGCCCCGACGAGTACAGCGCCGTCGCCGACAACAACGTCTTCACCAACCTGATGGCGCAGACGAACCTGCGCGCCGCGGCCGAGGCCGCCGTCCGCCACCCGCGCGAGGCCGGCGCCCTCGGCGTCGACACCGAGGAGACCGCCGCCTGGCGCGACGCCGCCGCCGCGATGTACATCCCGTACGACGCGGACCTCGGCGTCCACCCGCAGGCCGACGGCTTCACCCACCACCAGGTCTGGGACTTCGAGAACACCGAGCCGGAGAAGTACCCGCTGCTGCTCCACTACCCGTACTTCGACCTGTACCGCAAGCAGGTGGTCAAGCAGGCCGACCTGGTGCTCGCCATGCAGGTGCGCGGCGACGCCTTCACCGACGAGCAGAAGGCCCGCAACTTCGCCTACTACGAGCGGCTGACCGTCCGCGACTCCTCGCTCTCCGCCTGCACCCAGGCCGTCATCGCCGCCGAGGTCGGCCAACTCGACCTCGCCTACGACTACACGGCGGAGGCGGCGTTGATGGACCTGCACGACCTCGGCGGCAACACCCGCGACGGCCTCCACATGGCCTCGCTCGCCGGCGCCTGCATCGCCCTGGTGGCCGGCTTCGGCGGCCTGCGCGACCACGGCGAGACGCTCAACTTCCGGCCCCGGCTGCCCTCCGGGCTGATGAAGCTCAGCTTCTCGCTGCTGGTGCGCGGGCACCTGCTCGGCGTGCAGATCACCCACGACGGGACGACCTACACGCTGCGCCGCGGCGAGGTGCTCCACCTGCGGCACGACGGCGAGGCGGTGCAGGTCAAGGCCGGCTCCCCGGTCACCCTGCCCACCACCTCCCCGCCCGCCCAGGAACGCTGCGCCCAGCCCCCCGGCCGTGAGCCGGGCCGCCGCCAGCCCCAGGCGGGGCTGGCTGCGGGCAAGCTGGGGCAGCAGGACCACCTGGCGGCGGAGTAGCCGCCGGGGCCGCCCCGGGCCGCTCAGGGCCCGCTCCCGTCGCGCGGAGCGGCCCCTCGTCCGTCGCCCTCGCCCGTCCGTCGCCCTCGCCCGCCCGTCGCCCTCACCCGTTCGTCCCACCCCGAGTGCGCCGTTCCACGGCCCGTCGGAGGGTGCAGGTGTCCTGCGGCGACCGAAGGAGTACTCCCGTGGCGAGCGTGGCCGAACAGATGGTGGAGGTGCTCCGGCAGGCCGGGGTGGAGCGGGTCTACGGCGTCGTCGGCGACAGCCTCAACCCCGTCGTCGACGCGATCCGCCGCGCCGAGGGCATCGGCTGGGTGCACGTCCGCAACGAGGAGGCCGGCGCCTTCGCGGCCGCCGCCGAAGCCGAGCTCTCCGGCCGCCTCGCGGTCTGCGCCGGCTCCTGCGGCCCCGGCAACACCCACCTCATCCAGGGCCTGTACGACGCCCAGCGCAGCGGCCTGCCGGTGCTCGCGCTCGCCTCGCACATCCCGTCCGGGCAGATCGGCACCGGTTTCTTCCAGGAGACCCATCCCGAGCGGGTGTTCACCGACTGCAGCAACTGGTGCGAGATGCTCTCCACCCCCGCCCAGCTGCCCCGGCTGCTCCGGATCGCGATCCAGCACGCGATCGGCTCGCACGGCGTCTCGGTGTTCGCCTTTCCCGGGGACGTCGCCGCCCTCCCCGCCGCCGGGCCGACCGGAACCAGCCACTTCCTCACCGAGCAGGCCGTCGCCGCGCCGCCCTGGTCCCAGGTGCAGGAACTCGCCCGGCTGCTCAACGCGGCCCGCCGGGTCGCCCTGTTCTGCGGCGCCGGGGTGCGCGGGGCGCACACCGAGGTGATGGAGGCCGCGCAGGCGCTGAAGGCGCCGATCGGGCACTCGCTGCGCGGCAAGGAATGGATCCAGTACGACAACCCCTACGACGTCGGGATGAGCGGCCTGCTCGGCTACGGCGCCTGCCACGAGGCGCTGCACTCCGCCGACCTGGTGCTGCTGCTCGGCACCGACTTCCCGTACGACTCCTTCCTGCCGCAGACCCGTACCGTCCAGGTCGACCACGACGCCACCCGGCTGGGCCGGCGCACCGCGCTGGAGCTGGCCGTGCACGGGGACGTCGCGGCCACCCTGCGGGCCGTCCTGCCGCTGCTGGACGAGAAGAAGGACCGCTCCTTCCTGGACGGCATGCTGAGGAAGCACTGCCGGGCGCTGGAGGACGTGATCGGCGCCTACACCCGGGACATCGAGAAGCACCTGCCGATCCACCCCGAGTATGTCGCCTCGGTGCTCGACGAGGTGGCCGCCCCGGACGCGGTGTTCACCGTGGACACCGGCATGAACAACGTCTGGGCCGCCCGCTACCTGCAGCCGAACGGCCGCCGCCGGGTGATCGGCTCCTTCCTGCACGGCTCCATGGCCAACGCCCTCCCGCACGCGATCGGCGCCCAACTCGCCTGCCCCGGACGGCAGGTGGTCGCGATGGCGGGCGACGGCGGGATCGGCATGCTGCTCGGCGAACTGCTCACGGTGGCCAAGCACCGGCTGCCGGTGAAGACGGTGGTGTTCAACAACGGCGCGCTCGGCATGATCAAGCTGGAGATGCTGGTCTCCGGCTACCCCGAGTTCGAGATCGACAACGGCGACGTGGACTACGCGGGCATCGCGCGGGCCATGGGCATCCCGGCCAAGCGGGTCGCCGAGCCGGCCCGGGTCCGGGAGGTCCTGGCGGAGGCGCTGGAGCGGCCCGGCCCGGCCCTGGTGGACGTGGTCACCGACCCCAGCGCACTGTCCATCCCGCCGTACATCACCGCCGCCCAGCTGAAGGGCTTCGCGCTGGCGGCCGGGCGCACGGTGCTCTCCGGCGGCGTCGGGCGGATGATCGACCTGGCCCGCAGCAATCTGCGCAACATTCCCCGGCCGTGAGCGGCGCGAAGGGGCGTTCGGGCAGGCTTTGCCTCTGAGGCAAAATTCTTGCCCGTGCGGCACGTGAGGTGTCCACTGGTCACATGACCACCAGCCCCACCGGCACCCCCGCCGCGGGTGACCAGCTCGACGACCAGGAAGTCGCCGGCCTCGCCGCCCGCCTCCGCGAGCACCGGCTCAGCAGCCGGCTCACCCTGGAGGTCGCGGCGGCGCGGGTCGGACTCTCCCCAGCCTATCTGTCCCGGCTGGAAACCGGCCGCCGCCAGCCCTCCCTGCCCGTCCTCCTCGGCCTCGCCCGCGCCTACGGCACCTCGGTCTCCGGGCTGCTCGGCGAGACCATGGCCGAGCCCGACCCGGTGGTCCGCGGCGGCGCCATAGAGCCCGGCCGGGCCGGCGGCTGGGGCTACCGACGGGCCGGCGCCCCCGGCCGCGCCATGCAGGCCCTACGGGTGCACGTCCCGCCGGGCGTCCAGGACGCGGTGGTCCGGGTGCACCCCGGCGAGGAGTGGCTGTACGTCCTGCGGGGCGACCTGCGGCTGACCCTCGGCGACCGCGTCCACCACCTCGCCTCCGGCGACTCCGCCCACTACGACTCGCTCACTCCGCACTGCATCGCCGCCGAGTCCGACACCGGCGTCGAACTGCTCTTCATCCACACCCTGCTGCAGAGCCCCGGCGGCGAACTCTGCCTCGGCGGCGGCCCCGCAGCGAACCACTGACCTACCGTCAGACCCCTGGAGGAGATCCCCATGGACGATCCCACCACCACCACGACCACGACTGCTGCCGTCGCCGACACCCCCGCCGGCCCGAAGACCATGGATGCCGGAAAGTGGGCCAACAAGCGGGTCTACCACCGCCTGGTGATCTACACCGCGGGCATCCATGTCTTCGCCGGGTTCATCATCCTGCTGTTCGAACTGGGCAGTCGCAACAGGTAGTCGGCGCGGAGGCAGCGGAGTCTTCCGCTGCTCTCCCGCTGCGGGTCGGGCGATCAGGGGAGGGGGCGGATCCCTCGTCTCATGCCCGGCGCAGCAGGTCGCACAGGGCGTCCAGGGCCGCCGGGAAGGCGTGTTCCGGAGGGGTGGCGTAGCCGATCACCAGGGCCGGCGCGGCGGCCTCGTCGGCCGGGGCGGCACGGTGCCAGCCGAGGCCGCTGAGGGCGAGGCCGGAGGCTTCGGCGCGGGCCAGGAGTTCGGGCTCGGGGGTGGAGCCGGGCGGGAGTTGGAGGACCGCGTGCAGGCCGGCGGCGATGCCGGTGACCCGGACGTGCGGGGCGTGTTCGGCGAGGGCGGCGACGAGGCGGTCGCGGCGGCGCCGGTAGTGCAGGCGGCAGCGCCGTACGTGCCGGTCGTACGTGCCGGAGGTGATCAGTTCGGCGAGGGTCAGCTGGTCGAGCACCGGGGACATGGTGTCGGCCAGCACCTTCAGCCGGGCGACGGGTTCGACCAGCGCGTCCGGCAGGGCGAGCCAGGCCAGCCGCAGGCCGGGGGCGAGGCTCTTGGCGGCGGTGCCCGCGTACACCACCCGTTCCGGGTCGAGCGCCTGCATCGCGCCGAGCGGCTGCCGGTCGTAGCGGAACTCCCCGTCGTAGTCGTCCTCGATCACGTACCGGTCCTGCTCGCGCGCCCACCGCACCGCGGCCGCCCGCCGGTCGGCGGACAGCGGGGCGCCGGTGGGGTACTGGTGGGCCGGGGTGAGCAGCACGGCGCCGTTGCGGGGGCCGAGGTGCTCGACCTGTGCGCCCTCGCAGTCGAGCGGCAGCGGCGCGGTGGTCAGCCCCGCGGCCCGGACGACGGCGTGCTGCGGCGGCAGCCCGTACTCCTCGACCGCGAGCGAGCGGGCCCCGCGCTCCCGCAGGGCGGCGCAGAGCAGGCCGAGGCCCTGCTGGACGCCGTTGCAGACGAGCAGGTGGTCCGGGTCGGTGCGCACGCCGCGGACCCGGGCCAGGTAGTGGGTGAGCGCTTCCCGCAGTTCGATCCGGCCGAGCGGGCCGCCGTAGCCGAGGGCCTCGTGCGGCGCGGTGGCGAGGGCGCGGCGGGCGGCGGCGAGCCAGGCGGTGCGGGGGAAGAGCGAGAGGTCGGGCCGCCCGGACATCAGGTCGTGCCGGACGGTCCGCCGCCGTTCCTGCGGCCGGGCCGGCCGTACGGCGGGCGAGGGCGCGGCCCGCCGGGCGACGGTGGTGCCGGAGCCCTGCCGGGAGCTGAGCCAGCCCTCCGCGGTGAGCTGGCCGTACGCCTCGACGACGGTGTTGCGGGCGATGCCGAGGTCCTCGCCGAGGGCCCGGGAGGACGGCAGCCGGGTGCCGGGGGCGAGCCGGCCGGCCTGGACCGCTTCCCGCAGGGCGTCCTCCAGGGCGGCCCGCAGCCCGGTGCCGGCGGCGCGCCGCTCGGTGAGGTCCAGGTGCAGGTCGCCGCCGAAGGAGGTCCAGGAGCCGTTCACGGGTGTTCTCTCAGGAGGCCTCGGCCTTCAGGCCGGGGGGACGGGGGTCCCCCTACCCGGAGGGTGGGGGAGGGTCCTTGTCTCGGAGCCGCGAAGCGGCGGAGTGATCTTCGGAGGTTCGGGCGGAGGTTGTTGTCAGTGGCCTTCGGTGGGTTGATCGTGTGCATCTTCGGTACTCCTGTCGCATCTACCGACGGCGGGTCAGCGTGCCGCGCCGGCTCGGACGTTCGGGTGTGCACGGGTGGTGTACAACGATGCGCTTGCGGTGCGGAAGGATGCCAGGAAAGGAGGCTTGCCGTTCCCCGTTCCTTAGGGCGGGGAGGATGTCAAGGGCTCCATTCTCGCCTGTCGCCTGTCGCCAGTCAGCTCCAGGTGGCGCCGGCGGGCTCCTCGATGGTGGTGTTGAGGCGGTTGACGAAGTTGGTCGGCGCGATCATCAGGATGATCGCGGAGAGCTGCTCCTCGTTGAAGTGGTCGGCGGCGGCGTCCCGGACGTCGTCCAGGACGGCCTTGCCGGTGCGATCGGCGATCCGGGTCGCGGCCTCGGTGAGTTCGAGGGCGGCGCGCTCCTCGTCGGTGAAGAACAGGGCCTCGCGCCAGGCGGCGACGGCGTGCAGCCGCTCGCCGGTCTCGCCGTGCTTCCTGGCGCCCTGGACGCCCGCGAACACGCGGGCGCCGCAGCCGTTGATCCGGCTGGCGGGCAGGTGGACGAGCTCCAGGACCTGCGGGGAGACACCGCCCTGGTGCATGGCCTTGTCGATGTTCTGGATGCCCTTCATCGCGTCCGGCAGAACAGGGCGGGGTTCTTCCTGCGGGCGGTAGCGTGGGCGGTGGTCACCGTGGGTTCCTCGTGGTCGGTTAGCGTCCGTCACCGGTCCGACGGATGCCGACGTGAGGATGTGACAGGTGAGCGAGGAATTTTCCGGGACGGATCTCCTGGCCGGGCGCTTCGAGGCCGAGCGCCCCCAACTGCGGTCCGTGGCCTACCGGATGCTCGGGTCGGTGGCCGAGGCCGAGGACGCCGTCCAGGAGGCCTGGCTGAAGCTGAGCCGCAGCGACGTGAGCGAGGTGCGCAACCTCGGGGCCTGGCTGACGACCGTGGTCGGCCGGGTCTGCCTGGACCAGCTGCGTTCCCGGGCCTCCCGCCGGGAGGACCCGCTGCCCGAGCAGGAGGGGCAGGTACGGCTGCCGGACCCGGTGGTCAGCGGGCTGACGGCGCTGGACCCGGTGCACGAGATCCTGGTCGCGGACTCGGTCGGGATCGCGCTGATGGTGATCCTGGAGACGCTCTCCCCGGCGGAGCGGGTGGCCTTCGTGCTGCACGACATGTTCGACGCGATCGCCGAGGTGCTCGGCCGCACCTCGGCCTCCACCCGCCAGCTGGCCAGCCGCGCCCGCCGCCGGGTGCGGGACGCCACCCCGGCGGCCGACTCCGACAACGCCCGCAAGCGCGAGGTGGTGGAGGCCTTCATGGCCGCCTCCCGGGGCGGTGACTTCGATGCCCTGCTGGCCGTGCTCGACCCCGAGGTGGTGGCCCGTTCCGACGGCGGGACGCTGGTGCCGAGCTTGCTGCGCCGCGGCGCAGCCGACGTCGCCTCGCAGGCGATCACCTTCGCCCGCTTCGCCGCCGCGGGGCGCCTGGTGCTGGTCAACGGCTCGCCGGGGGTGGTCTCCTTCGCCGAGGGCCGCCCGCTGTCGGTCATGTCCTTCACCATCTGCGACGGTCGGATCACCGCCATGGACATCCTCACCGACCCGACCCGCCTGGCCGCCCTGGGCCTCACCGCGTAGACGCGGAACGGGCCGTCCGGCAGCCTGCCGGACGGCCCGTCGGACGCGCGGGTCCAGATCGACCGGTGCTCAGATCGACAGGTAGACGGCGCTGCCGACGCCGGCCAGGAAGCAGTAGACGGCGAAGGGCGTCAGGCTGCGGGTCTCGAAGTACTTGGTGAGGAACCGCACCGAGACGTAGCCCGCGACGAAGGCCGCGACGCTGCCCGCGGCGACGGGGCCGAGGACGGCGGAGTTCTCCGGCTTGAACAGCTCGGGCACCTTGAGCACCGAGGCGGCCAGGATGACCGGGGTGGCGAGCAGGAAGGAGAAGCGGGCGGCGTCCTCGTGGTGCAGTCCGCGCAGGATGCCGGCGCTCATGGTGACGCCGGAGCGGCTGATCCCGGGGAAGAGCGCGAGGATCTGGGCGGCGCCGATCAAGGTGCCCTGGCCGAAGCTGAGCTTGGTCAGCCGGGCGTCGGAGGCGATCGCCGGGTCCAGGCCCGGCTCGTCGACCGGGGCGGCGTGCCCGGCCCGGCGGCGGCCGGTGCCGCCGCGCTTGAGCCGCTCGGCGCCGAGCAGCACGAGCCCGTTGAGGGCGAGGAAGACCGCTGCCGGGACGGGCTTGCCGAGCGCGTGCCGCAGCGCCTTCTCCAGAGCCAGGCCGGCCACTCCGACCGGGATGGTGGAGATGATGAGCAGCCAGGCGAGCTTCTCGTCCCGGGTCTGCACCCGGCGGTGCCGGGCGGAGCTGATCAGGCCGCTGACCACCCGGACCCAGTCCCGCCAGAAGAAGACCACCAGGGCGAGCGCGGTGGCCAGGTGCAGGGCGACCAGGGCGGCGAGGTAGGAGGAGCCGTCGGCGGTCATGTCGAGGTCCTGCTGGATCTTTCCGCCGATCACGGCGGGGAGCAGGATGCTGTGGCCGAGGCTGGAGACCGGGAAGAGTTCCGTCACACCCTGCAGCAGGCCGACGCCTATCGCTTCCGGGTAGGTCAGGGTGGACATCGCGCACCTTCGCTCAGGGGGTCTGCGGCCGGCCGATTCCGGGGGCCCCCGCGAAGCTACTACCGGCATGTAGACGCCCGGCAGCCCTGCCGCCAGAAGTTCATCGAGCGTACGTCCGGGCGACACCGGCCCCGAGTCGGCGTACCAGCATCCCGGCCACGGCGCCCGGGACGGCGTCGGCCGGAACCACCTGGTGCACGGCGCCGCCGATCAGCATTCCGGCGGTCGCCGTGAGCGGGGCGCCCACCAGCGGCAGGGTGACGGCGAGGACGGCGGGCAGCAGGGCGCAGGGGCGGCGGGGGCGGTCCGTCGCGGGCGGGGTGGGCATCGTGGGCATCGCTGGCCTCCTGCGGGGGCGAGGGGTCGACAGACGCCCACGATGCCGCCTACCGCAGCGTCAGGTTCAAGTCCTTTTCCGCGCCGTCCGGTTCATGCCACCACCTGCTGCCACCCCGACCCGTCCGCCGGCACCGGCGCGGTAGCGAAGTCGTAGCGCAGCAGCTCCGGCCCGAGGGCGAGCAGGGAGACCGAGGAGGAGCCCCAGATCCGTCCGTCGCCGAAGTCCCGCCGCTGGATCAGCGCGGCGTCCTCGTCCAGCGCCAGCCCGTCACCGGTGATGATCGGCAGCCACGCGCCCCAGGCCCCGGCGGCCGTGCCGTCGGCGGTCGGCTCCGGTCTGGGCGCGGCGGCGAAGCGGGCCCGGAAGTGGTCGGCGCGCGCGGCCATCAGGGTCCGGATCCGTTCGGAGGCGGTGCGGTTGGCGGCCGTCCCCTCCAGTCCGTCGTTGACGACCACGCTGAGGCCGGTGGGCAGTTCGTGCTGTTCCAGCCGTCCGCCGCCCCAGCTGGTGACCCGGGCGCCGTCCGGGCTGACCTGGACGAGGTGGAAGGGGTCGTACGGGGTGAGGTCGAGGTGCCCGATCCCGCCCTGTCGGACGGCGGTGAGCGGCAGTTCGCCGCGGCTGAGCCGGGCGTCGGCGGGGGCGAGCGGGCCGAAGCCGTTCAGCAGGCAGGCGGCGGTGCGCCGGGCCGGGTCGACGGCCAGCCAGGTGCCGCCGGCCGCGAGGTCCAGCCCGCCGAGCAGTCCGGGCCGGTCCGGCCAGTGGTGGTCGGGCGGCAGCCAGCCGCGGCCGAGGTACTCGTCCCGGACGGACAGCAGCAGCACCGGTACCGCCGCCCCGGGCTCGATGCTGACGAACGCCGTGCACACGGTCCCGTCTCCCCCTACTCTCGTCCTGCCGGGGATCCCGGCGGGAACCCCCTCGGCGATCATCGCACTCCTGTTCGTGCACCGGAAATGGCCCAAGGAACCCGGTGCCGAATGCACCAGGACGGCAGGCCACTGCGCTCCTACGCTGGTAGTCATGACGACGACGAACGAGACTCCGAACGCCACCGACGGCCCGGTGCCGGCGCCGGAGCAGCGCCTGGCGATGCCGAGGCTCGCGCCCGACTACTACCAGGCCATGATCGCCGTGGACCGGGCGTCCCGGCAGGGCGTCGACCCGGTGATCGCCGAGCTGGTCAAGGTGCACGCCTCGATGATCAACGGCTGCGCCTTCTGCATCGACATGCACGCCACCGACGCCCGCAAGAACGGCGAGCAGGACCACCGTCTGGTCTCCCTCCCCGCCTGGCGCGAGACCCCCTGGTTCACCGCCCGCGAGCGCGCCGCGCTGGCCCTCACCGAGTCGGTCACCCTGCTGACCCGGGGCCACGTGCCGGACGCGGTGTACCAGGAGGCCGCCGCGCAGTTCGACGAGACCGAACTCGCCCAGCTGATCGCCCTGATCGCCACCATCAACGCCTGGAACCGGATCGGCGTGGCCACCCGCATGAGCCCGGCAGCGACGTGAGCGGAGCCGAGATGACCACCCAGCAGGACAGGGCCCGGCTGCTCAAGGAACTGCACCGCCCCGGCGAGCCGGTGGTGCTGGCCAACGTCTGGGACGCGGCGAGCGCCCGGCTGGTGGCCGCGGCCGGGGCGAAGGCGGTGGCGACGGCCAGCGCCAGCGTCTCCTGGTCGCTCGGCAGCCCGGACGGCGGCGCCGACCGCGACCAGGTGCTGGCCCGGACCGCCGAGGTGGTCCGCTCGGTCGGCCTGCCGGTCACCGCGGACCTGGAGAGCGGCTACGCGGACACCGCCGCCGGGGTCGGCGAGACCGTCGCCGCGCTGCTCGCCACCGGCGCGGTGGGCGTGAACCTGGAGGACGCCGAGTACGCCCCGGAGCAGGCCGCCGAGCGGATCGCGGCCGCCCGGGCGGCGGCCGGGGCGGCGGGCGTGCACCTGTTCGTCAACGGCCGCACCGACGTGTTCCTGCGCGGCCTGGGCGAGCCCGAAGGCCGGCTCGACGAGGCGGTCCGCCGGCTGCGGATGTACGTCGAGGCGGGCGCGGACAGCGTGTTCGTCCCCGGCGTCGCCGACCCGGAGACCATCGCCGCCCTGGTCGCGGCCGTCCCCGCCCCGCTGAACGTGCTGGCCGCCCCCGGCTCCCCGTCGGTCGCCGAACTGGCGAAGCTCGGCGTGGCCCGGATCAGCCTGGGCCCCGGGCTGGGCAAGGCGGCGTACGCGGCGGTCCGCCGCGCGGCCGAGGAGGTGTACGCGAGCGGCACGTACACCTCCCTGGACGGCGGGCTGACCTACCAGGAGCTCAACGCCCTCTCCGAGGGCTGAGCGGCAGAGGGCGACCGGCTGACCGGACGGGGGTCGGTCAGCCGGTCCCCGACCGTCAGCCGATCTGTCCGCTGAGCCCCGGGTGGGACATCTGGTTGGTGCCGACGGCCTCCACCTCGTGGGCGGCGTGCCCGACCACCGGGAGCTTGCCCGCGGTATGGAGGGCGAGGTCGGCGGGGGACAGGTTGAGACCGTCGGTGATGCCGCCGGTGGCGTCCGGCGAGCTGGCGGTCTGGGTGGTGGCGGAGGCCGCCGGGGCGGCGAGGGCGAGGCCCGCCATGGTGAGGGCGGCCAGGGTGGCGAGTTTCTTCATGCCCTGCCGAACGACCCGGGCCGCCCCCAGGTAACCGGGTGACACGGACCGTCACCCTCCGAACACCGTCACCCTCTGAACGGTCAGCACCCTCAGGTCGTCACCCACAGCGTCCGCACGCTGTTGCTGACGAACGACCCGATCGGCTCGTTCACCCGCCCCGGCGCCGCCGCCAGCCCCGGGAACCGCTCGAACAGGTGCCGCAGCGCCGTCTCCGCCTCCAGCCGGGCCAGCCCCGAGCCGAGGCAGAAGTGCGGGCCGTGGCCCAGCGACAGGTGCCGGGCGGGCTGCCGGGTCAGGTCGAAGCGGTCGGCGTCCGGGTAGTGCCCGGCGTCGCGTCCGACCGCCGCGTAGGAGGCGAGCAGCGCCTCGCCGCGCCGGATCACCACGTCGCCGACCTCGATGTCCTCGCTCGCGTAGCGCAGCGGGAACTGGCCGACCGGCGAGTCGTGGCGCAGCGTCTCCTCCACCACCGCCGACCACGGCTGGGCGCCGTCCAGGACCAGCCGCAGTTGGTCGGGGTGGGCGAGCAGGGCCCGCACCGCGTTGGTGATCAGGTTGAGCGTGGTCTCGTGCCCGGCCACCAGCATCAGCAGCAGGGTGCCGACGAGCTCGGCCTCGCTGAGCCCCTCCCCGGCCGCCCGGGCGGCGATCAGGTCAGTGGTCAGGTCGTCGCCGGGATCGGCCCGCTTGGCCGCCACCACCGAGGCCAGTAGCGCGTTCAGGTCCCGCTGGGCGGCGACGGCCGCGGCCGGGGTGGCCGAGCTGGAGACCAGGGTGTCGGACAGCGCGTGCAGTTCGTCCTGCTGCTCCACCGCCAGGCCGAGCAGCTCGCCGATCACCTGCATCGGCAGCGGGTAGGCGAAGTGCGCGCGCAGGTCGAACGCGCCCTCCCGCTTCGCCACTTCGGCGAGCGAGTCGAGCAGCGCGACCGTCCGGGCCTCGATCGCGGGCGCCAGCGCGGCTATGCGGCGTGGGGTGAAGGCCTGGCTGACCAGCCCGCGCAGCCGCCGGTGGTCCTCGCCGTCGGCGGTGACCATGCCCGGTACGGTGACGAAGTTGAGCAGCGGCCAGCCCTCCGGCAGCCGCCCCTCCCGGAAGTCCGTCCAGAGCCGGGCGTTCTTGCCGACCCGGGGGTCGGCCAGCAGCGACTGCAGGGTGTCGTGGTGGGTTACCGCCCAGACCACCACCCCACCAGGGAGTTCCACCAGGACCGCTGGGCCGGCTGCCCGGAGTCGGGCGTTCTCTCCGTGCTGGTCGCGGCCGAAGGGGTCGAGCCGGACGGGTTCGGGGCGGGCTCCGGGGGAGCCGTCGGCGGTGTCCATGCGGGCCTCTCGGGGGCGGGCGGGCGGGGCGGGGTGAAGGCGCTGTACAGCACCGGCAGGGCGACCAGTGCCCGCGACCACGGGGACGGCCGCCAGGCCAGTTCACCCGACGGGACGGCGAGTTGGAGGTCCGGCAGACGGTGCAGCAGGGTTTCGACGGCGGTCTCGACGATGATCCGCGCCGGGTGCTGGGCCGGGCAGACGTGTCGGCCCGCGCCCCAGGCGAGGTGCGCCCGGTTGCCGCCGAGCGAGCCCTGGGCGGCGGAGGCGGCGCCCTGGGCGGCCGGGTCGGCGTTGGCCGCGGCCAGGCCGAGCACCAGCATGTCGCCGGCGCTGATGTACTGGCCGCCGAGCACGGTGTCGCCGGTGGCCCAGCGGCCGGGGAAGTTCTGCGTCGGCGGGTCGCGCCAGAGCACCTCCTCCAGCGCGTCGGAGACGGTCAGCCGGCCGCCGGTGAGGGTGGCCCGGAATCGCCGGTCGGTCAGCAGCAGCCGCAGGGTGTTGCCGATCCAGTTGATGCAGGTCTCGTTGCCCGCGACCATCAGCACCACCAGGTGGTGCACCGCCTCCTCGTCGGTCAGCCCGGCCGGGTGGGCGAGCAGCCAGGAGGTGAGGTCGGCGCTGGGCGCGGAGCGGCGGCGGCGCACCAAGTCGGCCAGGATCTGCTGGAACTCCCCGGCGGCGCGCACCGATTCGGGCCCGCTGTCCACGAAGTGGCTGATCAGCTCGACCATCCGCGGTCCGGCCCCGGTGGGCAGGCCGACCAGCTGGGTGGAGACCAGCAGCGGCAGCGCACGGGCGTACTGGCCGATCAGGTCGGCGGTGCCGTCCGGACCCCAGCTGTCGATCAGGCCGTCGGCGGCGGTCTCGGTGGTCTCGCGCAGCTGCCGGTGGTCGATCTGGGCCAGGGTGTCCGAGACGGCGGCGCGCAGCCGCTGGTGCTCGGCGCCGTCCAGGTTGAGCAGGGTGGGCCGCCAGGCGGTCATCGGCTGGAGCCGCGAGTCGGGGGCGAGCCGGCCCTCGGCGGGCACCCGCCAGTGCCGCGAGTCCTTGGAGAACAGGGCCTCGTTGCGGGTGAGTTCGAGCAGCTCGCCGTAGCCGAGGACGAGCCAGGCCTCCACCCCGGGCTCCAGCTCGATCGGCGCGACCGGCCCGTGGCGCTCGCGCAGCCGGGCGTACAGGCCGTGCGGGTCGTCGGCGACGGCCTGCCCGTACAGCGGGGTCAGCGGCACGCCGACCGGCAGCCCGCCGCCGTACGCGGTCGCGCCGTTGGAGACCCCGCCGTGCGGCGCGCCGTTCGAGGCGCCGTCGTACGGGCCCCCGCCGTGCGCGACCGGGCAGCCGGGGGCCTGCGGCGGCTCGGGAGCGGTCATCGCTGCAGCTCCAGGAGCGAGCTGCGGTGCAGGTGGTCCACGAAGTCGATCAGCAGGTCGTAGGACTGCCGCCGGTCACGCGCGTCGCAGTAGAGGATCGGCACGTCCGGCAGCACGTCCAGCGCCGAGCGCAGCTCCTCCTCCGGGTAGGTCGGCGTGTCCGGGAAGGTGTTGACCGCCACCGCGAAGGGGATGCGCTGCTCCTCCAGCCGGCCGAGCACGTCGAAGCTCTCGTCCGGCCGCCGCAGGTCGACCATCGCGATGGCGCCCAGCGCCCCGCGCGACAGGTCGTCCCACAGCGGCCAGAACCGCTGCTGCCCGGGCGTGCCGAACAGGTACAGCGCGAGCCGGGAGTTGAGCGTGATCCGGCCGAAGTCCAGCGCGACCGTGGTGGTGGTCTTGCCGCTGTGCCCGGTCAGATCGTCCACGCCGCTGCTGGCGGCGGTCATGGTCTCCTCGGTGCGCAGCGGGGTGATCTCGCTGAGCGAGCCGACCAGGGTGGTCTTGCCGACCCCGAACGGGCCGGTGACCAGGATCTTCACCGCGCCCTGCACCGAGGCCGGCAGGTACTGCGGCTCGGCCGGCACGTCGGCGGGGGCTTCAGCGGAGTTGGCGGAGGCCAACGAGCACCTCTTCCAGGAGGGTTGTGGGCAGGCGTTCGGCCTGCGGGACGGGCGGGAGCACCTGCACGGCGCCGAGGTCCCAGAGGTCGCCGACCAGCACCTTGACGACGCCGAGCGGCAGCCCCAGGTGGGCCGCCACCTCGGCGACGGAGAGCAGGCTGTGGCAGAGCCCGAGGATGCGCCGGTGCTCGCGGTTGAGCAGAACGTGCTCGGGCAGTTCCGGGGGGTCGGATAACGCGCTGACCAGGCTCTCGATGGCCAGGTCGGCCCGGGTGGGGCGGCTGCGCCCGCCGGTGATGACGTAGGGCCGGACGGGCCCGTTCACCGGTGGCCCCCCGCCGCGTGGTCGACCCGCGGCGGGCTGGTGAGGTGGGTTCCGATCCGCTCGACCAGGACCTGCATCTGGTACGCGACCAGCCCGGCGTCCACCGCCTCGCTGGTCACCACGGCCAGGTGCGCGCCGGCCCCGGCGGCGACGATGAAGAGGTAGCCGCCGCCGTACTCGATGATGATCTGGCGGGTGGCGCTGCCCGGTCCGCCGAAGCCCGCCGCGACGCCGCGGGCCAGCGACTGCAGTCCGGAGCAGGCGGCGGCGAGCCGTTCGGCGTCCTCGCGGGGGATGCCGGCGCTGCGGCCGATCTCCAGGCCGTCGTTGGAGACGACGACGGCGTGCTGGACCTGCGGGACGGCGATGATGTCGGCGAGCAGCCAGCCGAGATCAGGGGTGGTGGTCATGGAACTCTCCGGAGGGCTGGGGAAGTCGGGGGGGACGGGGGAGCAGGGCGGGAAGGGTCAGTGGGGGCCGGGCGGGGTCTGGGCCCGGGCCTGGGCGGCCGACCGGCCGCTGGCGGTCCCGGCCTGGAACATCGCCATGAACGCCTGCGCGTCCCGGGCCGAGCGGTACGGCGGGGCGGGCGGCGGGGGAGCGGCGTGCTGGGCGGGCCGGTTCGCGCGGTCGCGCCGGTGGCTCCGGCGGGGCAGCGGCGGCGGGGTGTCGCCGGCGGCGGGGGGCCGGCCGGTGGGTGGGGTCTCCACCAGCGGGTGGCCGGCCGTCGGGTGGCCGGCGGGAGCGGCCGGCCGGAAGTCGGGGCTGAACGCCCGGTCGTCCGGTCCGAGGCCGGGGACGGTGGGCGGCAGCGGCTCGGTGAGCAGGGCGTTCGGCAGCAGTATGACGACGCGCACGCCGCCGTACGGTGAGGGCGCCGAGCTGAGGGTGACCCGGAAGCCGTACTGCTCGGCGAGCCGGCCGACGGCGGCCAGGCCCAACTGAGGTACCTCGCCGAGCCGGGAGACCTCCAGGGTGCTGCCGCCGGCGAGCGCGGCGGCGGCCTTGGCGACGGCCTGTTCCGGCATGCCGACGCCGCCGTCGTCGATCTCGATCACCGCGCCGTTGTGCACCGGCATCAGCGTGACGAACACCTGGGTGCTGGGCGGGGAGTAGCGGGTGGCGTTGTCCAGCAGCTCGGCGATGGCGTGGATCAGCGCCTCGGCGGCGGCGCCGACCACCGCGGTCTCGATCCGGCTGCGGACCACCACCCGCTGGAACGGCAGGATCCGCGACTGGGCGCCGCGCACCACGTCCTCCAGCGTGACCGGTTCCGGCCAGTGCCGTCCGGCCCGGGCGCCGCACAGGACGGCCAGGGTCTGGGCCAGCCGGGCCTGTTGGGCGGCGGCGTGGTCGGCCTTGAGCAGGCCTTCGAGCAGGGCCGGGTCGTCGTGGGTGCGCTCCATCTCGTCGAGCAGCGCCTGCTGGTCGTGGGCCATGACGAGGATGCGGCGGGCGACGCTGAGGAAGGCCCGCTGGGTGGAGGCGGTGAGCTCCTGCTCCTGCTGGACGGCGGCCAGGTCGGCGCCCCGGCGGGAGAGTTCGGCGGTCAGCTGGTCCTGGAGCCGGGCGAGTTCGTCCTGCAGCCGGTCGGCCCGGCCGCGGTGGGTGACGGACACGGCGTGGTACCGCGCGGCGGCCACGAGGGCGAGGACGGCGAGTACGCCGGTTGCCGTTACGGACCACTGAGTCATCGTCACGCCGCGAATTCTAGGGTGATGATCCTACGTAGGTGTGAACGGATCTCGCCAAGTGACCGGATCTCGTCAATATCGAGTCAATACGCCGTCAATCCAGCGTCGTTCGACCCCGATCGCGGGGGTCCGAGGAGGTCCGTGATCGTTCGTCCAGGGTCTTCCGGCCCGGGTCGACGGTACGGGTGATGGCCGATTCGCGTCCCGGGATGTGAGGGGCGTGTGTGCACGGCGTTGCGGAACGGACGGGGTCCGGTGCGGGAGCAGCGGCGCCGCGTCGTCCGGCCGGGGCCGGCGCTGTCTCTTGCGGCGCCGTGCGGCTCAACCGGTCACGGCCGGACCGGACGGACCGGCCGTACCGAGCCGCCGCACCAGCACCAGGGTGCGGTCGTCCGCGACGTCCTGCGCGACGGTGCGCACCAGTCTGCTCGCCGCGCCCCGGACCAGCTGCTGCTGCGGCCGGTGCGTGCGCACCTCCGGCTCGGCGGCGGCCAGCAGCCGGCCCACCCCCTCGTCCAGGTCCCGGCCCGGCACCTCCACCAGGCCGTCGCTGAACAGCAGCAGCGAGTCGCCGTACCCCAGCCGCCCGGACACCGGCGGGTACGGCGCGCCCGGCACCAGGCCCAGCGCCGGGCCGCCGTGCTCGGAGGGCTGCCAGCCGTTCCTCCGGCAGTACCGCACGGGCGGCGGATGGCCCGCGTTGAACAGCCGGTAACGGCCGGTCGCCGGGTGCAGCGCCAGGTGGACGGCGGTGGCGAAGTCGTCCTCCCAGCCCATCCGGACCAGGTGGTCGTTGGCGGCGGGCAGGAACGCGTCCGGCGGTACCCGGCCCAGCAGCATCGCGAAGGCGCCCGACAAGTGGGTCGACCGGGCGGCCGCCCGACTGCCCTTGCCCGACACGTCCACCAGCACCAGTTCCAGCAGGTCCTCCTCCGGGCGGTGGGCGCAGAGCAGGAAGTCCCCGGAGAAGGAGGCGTCACCGGCCGGGGCCAGCTCGCTGTCGAAGTGCCAGTCCAGCAGCCGCTCCGGAAGGCGGGCCAGCGTCCGGTTGTGCTCGGCCAGCTCCAGCAGCATCGTGTCGCCCTGGGTGCCGCGCAGCCCCAGCCGGTGCCGGAACCGGTTCGCCGTCAGCACCGTCGCCCCCGTCGCGGCCAGCACCACCGTCACCCCCAGCCGCACCCCGCGCGGGTCCTGCACCGCCGCCCCGAGCCCGCTGCCCGCCAGCGCCGCGCACACCAGCACCAGCAGTTGCCCCCGCCGCAGCACCAGCCCGCCACCCACCACCGGCAGTACCAACGCCGACGGCGGCCACCCGTACGGCATCAGGATCGGCAGCACCCCCAGCACCACCGTCACCCCGAGCAGCACCCCCAGCGCCACCCGCCCCGCCCGTATGTCCCCGTCCAGCAGCCGCCCGTACCACCGCCGCACCCTCGCCATCAGTGCGGGCATCGGGACCTCCGCCAAGCGTGGGCGGTCCCCTGTCATGACCACCAGTCAGCCCGCCACACTAGCCCGTCCACCCCCACCAACCTCCCAACCCCCACCCGCCCCGCACCAGAGCCCGGCCCTCCCGACTGCCGGCCGCCCTGCGCCAGAAGTCGGCGGGCCCGACTTCCTACTCCTCTTCCTCCGCCTTCGGCCAGGTGCGGAGGCCGGTGGTGAGGGTGGTGACGAGGCGGTCGTGGGTGGTGGTGAGGTCTTCGGCGAGTTGGAAGGCGCCGGTGATGGAGAGGGAGGCGAAGCCGTGGGCGAGGGAGCGGACGGTGCGGGCGGCGTGGATGGCCTCGGGGCCGTCGAGGCCGTAGGAGCGGAGGACGGCGATGATGACGCCGACGAGGCGGGTGGCCGCGCGGGTGAGGTCGTCGTCGGGTTGGGGGGCTTGGGGGAGGGCGGTGTAGCGGTGCGGGTGTTCGGTGGCGTAGGCCTGGTAGGCGCGAAGAACGGTCGTGACGGCGTCGTCGCCGCTGCGGCCGACCGCGGCCTCGGCGAGCCGGTCGGCCAGTTCCTCGGTGACCCGGACGGCGATCAGCCGGCGCAGTTCGGTCAGGCCTCCGCTGACGTGCTTGTAGAGGGAGGGGGTGGCGACTCCCGCGCGGGCGGCGACGGAGGCCAGGGTGAGGGCCTCGGCGCCCTGCTCGTCGATGAGGGCGAGGGCGTGGTCGACGACCTGGTCCGGGGTCAGTCCTACTCGGGGCATGGGTTCGGTTTCTCCGTACGGCTGCGGTTCGGTGGGCTCAGCGGGCTCAGGCGAGCTCGGCGAGGAAGGGCAGCAGGGCGTCCGCGACGGCCTGCGGGTTGTCGGCCATCGGGTAGTGGCCGGACCCCTTGATCATCACCTTCCGGGTGCCCAGCGCCGTGGCCTGCCGCTCGGCGACGGCCGCCGGGTCCGGGAAGTCGGGGTCCTTGCTGCCCATCAGGACGAGCGAGGGGCAGCGGACGGCCGCGCACCAGCCGATCGGCGCGGAGTCCCCGGTGACGTGTCCGCGGGTGGCGGTCTTGCGTCCGGGGGTGCGCAGGTCGGCGACCAGCCCGGCCACGTAGGTGTCGAGGTCGGCGGGTCGGGGGCCGGGGAAGGCCATCTTGCGCAGGTAGAAGCCCCAGACGGCCGGCCAGTGGACCATCGCGCTGCCCATGACGGCCATCACGCCGCGCATCAGGGCGTTGGCCCGGTGCTCGACGAAAGCGTCGATCAGCGCGATTCCGGCGACCCGCTGGGGCGCGTCCCCGGCGAGCTTGACCACGGTCGCCCCGGTGTAGGACTGCCCGACCAGGACGGCCCGCTCGATGCCGAGGTGGTCGAGCAGGGCGAGGGCGTCGGTGGCGACGGCGGCCGGGCTGTAGTCGTCCCAGACGATCGAGGACTCGCCGAAGCCGCGCACGTCCATGGTGATGACCCGGCGCCCGGCGGCGGTGAGCAGCGGGTGCAGGTGCCGGTAGGCGCGGCGGCTGTCGAGCATTCCGGGGAGCAGGACGACGGGGGTGCCGTCGCCCTGCCGGGTGTCGTCGAAGGCGATCCGGCCGCCGGGGACGTCGAGGTACTGGGTGCTCGGGGTGATGGTGCCGTTCACGGTGGTCCTCCACGGGGTCGGTGCTGCCGATAGCCATAAAGCTATGGCTAATAGCCGTAGCCGTCAACCCCTTTCCCCGGTGTCCCGGGAACGGCTCAGGCCCCCTCGACCCGGAACGGGTCGTGCTCGCTGAGCAGCTTCTCCAGTCGGGCCTGGTCGACCCGGGCGACAGTGTCCGAGGACTCCTGCCGGTCCCGGATCACCTTGGCCAGCGTGAAGGCGGAGGTGACGGTGTAGAGCAGGCCGATCCCGAGGAAGGCCCTGGTCCACCCGCCGACGGGCAGGCAGGCGACCCCGACGGCGAGGGTCGAGCCGGAGATCGCGAACGAGAGGACGGCCTGGACGAAGTACGCGGCCGTGGTGCGTGACTGCATCGGTGCGCTCATGCCGTCAGGATGCGGGAGCGCGGCCGGGCCGCACATGAGTAGGAGTACTCAGATGGGCCAGGCGAATGACGGTTCGTTCGTCGGCGTCCGACCGCCTGCTCCCCGGTCGTCCCGGACGGATGGCTTGGAATCAGGGCCTCCTAGGATTAACGTTTGATAACGCAGCGCGGTCGTCAATGCCGTACCCAGACGGCACCGTGCGCCGTCGCCTAATCCCGCCGACCGGCCTCCGGGCAGGTCAGGGAGCCGGGGAACCACGTTCCTTGGGGTGAATCGGCGGGGCCCCGGCCCGGCCGTAGGAGACCTTCCTGCTCCGAACCCGTCAGCTAACCCGGTAGGCGCGAAGGAAGGAAAGGAGCGCGCCCCCGTGGCGTCGACGCACACCCCGGCACACCCGGCCGGCCCCGCAGCCGGTACCCAGCTCCTCGACCACCCCGGCCCGGACGGAACCGAGTCGCTCGGCACCGACGACTTCGCCCCGGAGGCCGAGGCCAACCGCCACCGGATGCCGCGTCAGACCCGCGGGGCCTCCCCGCTGCTCGGCGTCACCGCCGTCGCCGCCACCCTGGGCGCCACCGGTTTCGCCTCCGCCACCCCGGCCGCCGCGCCCGCCGTCGAGGCCGCGGACGAGGCCCCGGTGACCCTCGCTGCCGACCCGGGCCTCGCGCTCGCCGCCCGCATCCAGCAGCAGGCCGACAGCCAGCGCACCGCCGCCGAGGAGAGCGCCCGTCTGGAGGCCGCGAAGGAGGCCGAGGCGAAGGCCGCCGCCAAGGAGGCCGACGCCAAGCGCGCCGCCGACGAGGCCGAGCGCGCCAAGGCCGCCGCCCTCACCCTGCCGGTGAAGGACTACAACCTCTCCGCCCACTACGGCCAGAGCGCCCGCTACTGGGCCCACCTGCACACCGGCCTGGACTTCGCCGCCGACACCGGCACCCCGGTCTACGCGGTGGGCCAGGGCACCATCACCTCGGCCGGCTGGTCCGGCGCGTACGGCTACCGGATCGTCGAGACCCTGCCCGACGGCACCGAGATCTGGTACTGCCACCTCTCCTCGATCATCAAGGGCTCCGGCGCGGTCGGTTCCGGCCAGCAGATCGGCAAGGTCGGCGCGACCGGCAACGTCACCGGCCCGCACCTGCACCTGGAGGTCCGCCCGGGCGGCGGCGCCCCGGTCGACCCGGAGACCTGGCTCCAGCAGCGCGGCCTCAACCCCTGACGGGAACCACCTGAACCCCTGACGGGAGCCCCCGACGAGAACCGGGGACCCTGACGCGACGCCCGAGGGCCCCGGATACCCGGGGCCCTCGGCCGTTCACTCCGCCGACTCCGCCGGCAGCTGCGCCAGGTAGGCGTCGATCTCCTCCGCCCCCGGCTCCGGCGCGAGCTCCGGGAACTCCTCCACCAGCAGCCGCGGCAGCCCCGGCACCGTCCACTCGCCGATCAGGTCGAGCGCCACCTCGGCCGCCGCCGTCTCGAACTCCCCGAAGTCCCCGGCCAGTTCGTCCGGCATCGGCCGCCCCAGCGCGTTCAGCTCGGCCAGGTTGCGGTAGCTGCGCCGCATCAGGCCCTGTTCCAGCAGCCGCCGCGCGCCGTCGGTGGCCATGCCGACCGACAGCACCCGGCCCGGTCCCCAGCCCTGCTCGTCCGGTTCGTCCAGCCAGCCGGTCGGCACCAGCGCCTCGAACCCGGCCAGCCGCTCCTCCTCGCCCAGCCCGGCGAAGCCGGCCAGCCAGTCCCGCACCGCCGCCTCGTCCGTGGTGTCCACCCCGTGGGCGTGCAGCAGCACCGCGTACAGCCGCGGCCAGGTGACCAGGTCGGCGCGGCGCAGCAGCCCGGCCGCGACCTCGCCCTGCCACTCGGCCTCGGCGTGCAGCCGCTCCTGGCGCTTGGCGTTGAGCCGCTTCGCCGCCCGCTGGTGGTCGACCAGCAGCCGTACGGCGTCGCCGTACGCGAGCGGGTCCGCTTCCGGGGCGGGTTGGACGTAGAGGTGGAGCCGCTCGTACAGCAGGTGCTCCACCGCGTTGGAGGTCAGTTCGGGCCAGCCGTCGTGCATCCTGCCCTCGCCCAGTTCCAGCAGCGCCAGCACCGTGCGCAGCGGCTCCTCGGCCACCGGCGCGCGGTCCTGCTCGGCCGCCCAGTCGAGCAGGTCGGCGGCCCTGGTGCGCGGGGCGAGCCGCAGGTCTTCGTCGTTCATGTTCCGAACGGTAGTCGTCGGACGGAGGTAGGGTCGGCAGCCATGGTCCCCGTACGCCTCACCGGCCCCAGGCTCGCCATCCGCGAGTACCACCACACCCCGGAGGAAGTGGACGCGCTGCACGCGCTGTACAGCGACCCGGAGGTGACCCGCTACCTCCCCTTCGAGCCGCGCGACCGGGAGACCTGCGCCGACCAGATCGAGCTGTACCTGGAGGAGGCGATGGCCGGGGAGCGGGACACCTACCGCCTCGCCGTCGTCCGGCGGGAGGACGCCGCGGACCCGGCGGACGCGCCGCCGATCGCGCACGCCAGCCTCACCCTCGGCAAGTACCGCTCCGCTTACCTCGGTTACGTACTGAGCCGCGGGGTGTGGGGCCGCGGCTACGCGGGCGAGATCGCCGGGCTGCTCTGCGAGTTCGCCTTCGGCCCGCTCGGGCTGCACCGGCTGGCCGCCCGGGTCGACGTGGACAACACGGCCTCCGCCAAGGTGCTCACCAGGCTCGGCTTCCAGCTGGAGGGGCGGGTGCGGCACGACCTGTACAAGGGCGGCGTCTGGTCGGACTCGTACCTGTACTCGCTGCTCGTCGACGAGTGGCCCGGCCCTTCGGTGCCGTCCTGACCCCGGAAGCGGACCCGGCCGGGGGTTAACCCCACCCCCGATCCGCCGGTCCCCCGGATGCCCCCTGAGCTGCGGCTCGGCCAGACTATGGGGTGTCAGGGAGTACGAACGACCGCGAGAACGAGGGGCCGGGGCCGGAGATGAGCAGCAGCCGAAGCATGCTGGACCAGGAGTGGGACGTCCACGGTGGCTACGGCGACGACGGCCCGCACACCGCCCGGGCCCGCCGCACCGAGCGGCCGCCGGCCTTCTGGCGGGCGCCGTTCTCCGCGCACTACTACCGCGAGATCGGCTACGTGCTCACCGGCCTGCCGGTGGCGATCGCCGGCTTCACCGTCGCGATCACCCTGTTCTGCTTCGGCCTCAGCACCGTCGTCACCGTCCTCGGCCTGCCGGTGCTGGCCGGCCTGACCAACATCGCCCGCGGCCTGGGCCGGGCGGAGCGGGCCCGGGTGCGCGGCATGCTCGGCCTGGACGTGCCCGGCCCGGCGCCGGTGCGGCCGGTCCGCCCGGGCAACTGGGGCGGGATCACCGCGCGGCTGGCGGATGCGGCGGGCTGGAAGGCCGTGCTGTACCAGGTGGTGATGTTCCCGTGGGCGGTGTTCAGCTTCGCGGTGACGCTGACGTTCCTGCTGCTCGGCTGGGTGATGGCGCTCTACCCGCTCTACCAGTGGGTCTTCCCGACCTACACCCCCTGGCGCGGCTACCAGCTGTTCGACTTCACCGACAGCCACCACGTCCGGCACGTCCACTACGTCGAGGGCCCCTGGCAGATCGCCGCGTTCTCGATGGTCGGGGTGCTGCTGGTCTTCCTCACCGCGCGGCTGGTCCGCGGCCTGACCAACGTCAACCGGGTTGCCGCCCTGGGCCTGCTCGGGCGCTGAACCCGCCCAGGCCCGGTCCACCGTTCGAGGCCCCGCCCGCGCTCCGGATGCGGTCGGGGCCGGCCCGTGTTCGGATGGCCGGGTGGCCGCCGCACGGACCTCCGCGCCGAACCCCGACATCCTGATCACCTCCCGTCCGCTGGACGAGTACTGCGCGATGTTCGGCCTCACCCGCGCCCTGCTCGCCGCCCTGCCCGGGCCGGTGCTGGACTGCCCCGGCGGCGCGGCGGGCCTGGCCGCCGAGGCGCGCGAGCTGGGCTGCCGGGTGATCGCCGCCGACCCGGCGTACGCCCTGCCGCTGCCCGAGGTGGCGGACCACGCCCTGGCGGCCCGGGACTCGATGGCCGCCGCGATGGCGGCCCGCCCGCACCTGTACCCGGCGACCGGCCGCTGCCGGTCGGAGCGCTACCTGCGCAGCTGGGACCGCGCCCGCCGGCTGTTCACCGTCGACTCGGCCGCCCACCCGCAGCGGTACGTGGCCGCCGCGCTGCCCCGACTGCCCTTCGCGGACGGCGCCTTCGCCCTCACCCTGAGCGGCTATCTGCTCTTCGCCTACCCCGAACTGTTCGGCCCCGAGTGCCAGTTGGCGGCACTGGCCGAGCTGGTCCGGGTCACCGCCGCGGACGGCGAGGTCCGCGTCCAGCCGCTGTGCGACGGGTACGGGCGCCGCTGCGGGCACCTCGACCGGCTGCGGTACGCGCTCGGCGAGCACCGGATATCCAGCGAGGTCCGCCGCGTCCCCCGCGGGGACGGCCGCACCCGCCGGGTGCTGGTGCTGCGGGCCGCCGACCACCGCCGCCGGGAGCTCGGCGACAGCCGGGTCGGTAATAGCCACTAGCCCGGTTCGGTCCTATACTCGCTCGCATGAGCGAGACCACGACCCGGCCCGCCGGGCCGGCCGACGCCGACCGGCTCACCGCGCTGATCCAGGCCTCCAGCGCCTACCGCGGCGCGTACTTCGCGATGATCGACGGCTACGTCGTGACGCCCGACTACGTGGAGCGCCACGAGGTCCGGATGGCCGTGACCGATGACGACCGGCTGCTCGGCTTCTACGCGCTGATCCGCGAACCGGCCGAGCTGGACCTGATGTTCGTCGCGGACGAGGCCCAAGGGCTCGGCATCGGGCGGCACTTGATCACCGACATGCTCGACCGCGCCCGCGAGTCCGGGATCGCGGCGGTCAAGGTCGTCTCGCACCCGCCCGCCGAGGGCTTCTACCGGCAGCTGGGCGCCGAGCGCACCGGCACCCGCCCGCCGCAGGCCAAGACCCCCTGGGAGCAGCCCGAACTGCGCTTCACCGTCTAGGAGTCGTCACCGGCCGGCGGAACGGGCGGTGCCGACGGCGCCGACGGTACCGGCGGAGCCGGCCGGGCCGCCGACGAAGGCGGCGAAGCCTGCGCCGGGACGAGTGCCGCCACCTGCAGCCGGGACAGGATCTTCTCCGCCAGCCAACTGCGGTCCGACCCGTACGGAATCCCCCGCGGGTCGACCAACTGCGCCGCCACCGAGTCCCGCAGCCGCTGCGCCTCGGTGCCGGGCAGCCGGGAGAGCAGGCCCCGGGCGGCCAGCAGCGCGTGGTACTGCTCGAAGCCCGAGCGCGGGTGCTCGATCGCGTCCAGCACGCTCGGCAGGTCCGCCAGCGACGGGTCGCCCTGCATCAGCGCGAGCGCCTGGATCCGGCGGCCCTCGGAGCCGTCCGCGAAGAGGTCCCGCACCTGGTCGACGGTCAGCGCCGAGCGCCTCGCGGTGGAGCGGACCTCGGCGACCACGCCCTCCGGCCCGGCGGGGGAGCCCGAGGACGGCGGCAACTGCGCGGCCAGCGCCGCCGGCTGCTCGGCACTGCCGCCGAGCAGCCCGAGGTGCTGCATCGCGCGCACCCGCAGGTCGTCCGCGCCCACCTTGTCGCCGTGCCGGTCGCGGTCCTGCCCGGCCAGGAAGAGGTCCAGCGCCTGGTCCGCGTCGGTCAGCACCTGCGGCAGCGCGAGCCGGGTCACCAGCCAGCCGGCCAGGAAGCCGAGGACCAGGAAGTACAGCACCAGCGCGGCCGCGAACGGCACCGCCGCGTCCTCCCCGCCGAGCGCGGGGGCCAGTGCCGTACCGAGCTGGTGCAGTCGCTCACCGAGCGAACCGAGCTGGGTCAGCCCGACGCCCAGCAGCACCTTGGTCAGCCAGTCCGACACCTGCTCCAGGTTGGTGTTCGGCGCGTACGAGCCCTGCGGCTCGCCGGAGCCGCTCTTCACCCGGGGCACCCCGAACAGGAAGCCCAGCGCACCGCCGACCACCGTCGAGGCCCCGGCCACCACCAGCCCGCCGCCGAGCGCCTGCCAGGCGTGCTCCCGGCCGAGTGCGAACAGCAGCAGCCCGAGCAGTCCCGTCCCGCCGAGCACCCCGGCGGCCGCCCGCTGCGCCGTCCGCAGCGCCGACGTGCCGACCCGTCGTGCCTTCGCCATCGCCCACCCCCAGTGTCCGCGCCGCTGCGCCCCGTCGTTCCCGTGGTGGGGCCGCGCCGACTCTAGCGCCGCGGCCCCACCACGGGAACGGCCCGGGGGCGGCCCGGCTACGACGGGGCCGGTGCGTGCCCGGAAACGCAGACGACCCGCGGGCTGCTCCCCGACGCCGGCCCGTGCACTGGCCTGGCGCCGAGGCACCGGGGATGTACCGGTGAGCCCGCGGGCCGGGTGACTGCTATGGATTTCGCCTGCCGGAGGCCTCAGGGCCTAACCCTGCGCAGGCAGGGGCGGCTCTAGCGAGCAGCCACCTCACGCATCCTGATGGAACTCAATTCAGGATCACCTCCTTTCAGTGTGCCGCCACTGTAGGCAGCCCACCGGCGGAAGGGCAACGGATTATTCGCGGCCGTTGCTCAGGCGGTCTTGATCTGGTCCTTGAACTTCGAGAAGTCGATCGTGTTGTCGGCCGGCGGGGCCTGGACGGTCAGTGGCTTGTCGAAGTCGGTGAGGTTGATCGTGGTCTTGCCGTCCTTGGCCGAGTCCGTCTCGATCTGGACCGGGTAGGGCTTGCCCTCGGTGGCGATGTGGAGCGTCGACAGCTCGCCCGAGTCGTCGGTGACCTTGAGGCTGAAGGTCTTCAGGCCGTTGATGTTGCCCGGAGTGCCCTTCTCGGCCTTCTTGGTCTTGCCGTCGGCGATCTGCTTGCTGAAGTCGGTGAGGTTGCAGAAGCTGGTCATCATCTTCATCTTCGGGTCGCTGTCGAACCCGGTCAGGTAACGACCCTTGAAGAGCTCGGCGGCCTTGCCGCCGTCCTTGCCGCCGACGGCCGTCCAGAAGGCGCTGTCCCCCTTGATGTAGGAGGCCTTGCCGTCGTTGATGATCTCGATCTTGCCCATGCCCGGCAGGGACATGGTGCCCTTGCACTGGCCCTTGTTGTCCATGGCCAGGTCCATGTCCATGTTGCCGTCCTGGTCGGCAATGGTGCCGGACATCCTGAGGGCGGTGGTGGCGGCCAGCGCGTCCTTGGCCTGCTTCTCGATCTCCTGCGCGGTCAGCTTGTCGGTGTCCAGCGTCGGGGCGGTCGGGGTCGGCGTCGGCGTAGCGGTCGGAGTCGCGGCGGCGGTGGTCGCGGCGGCGGTCGCGGGCGCGGCGGCCTTGTCCGCGGACTTGTCCTTGTTGTCGCCGCAGGCGGCGGTGCCCGCTCCGAGCAGAAGGCAGATCGCGGCGGTGCTGACCAGGCGCTTCGACAGCATGAGGTGGTTCCTGTCCCGGGGCACGGCCCTGCCGCCCCCAACTGGATGAATTTTTCCTCAGCAGTATGGGGGAGGCCTCGGACAGCAGATCTTGGATCCGGCCCCTGTTACAGGTTCGTGGCAGGAACGTGCTCTGCCCGTACCCGGGAACGCGAAAGGCCCGGAGGAAGAATCCTCCGGGCCTTTCTGCTACTGAGTAGCGGGGACAGGATTTGAACCTGCGACCTCTGGGTTATGAGCCCAGCGAGCTACCGAGCTGCTCCACCCCGCGTCGGTGAACACAACAATACGTGGAAGTCGCCGAGATGGGAAATCGGTTCTTCGGGCGCCTCCGCCGGTGGCGCCGAGCAGGGCTCTCAGGCCGCCCCGGCCACCCGCCGCCCGCGCCGCGAGCCATGCCGGGCCGCCCGGGATCTCGCCCAGGCCGCGAAACAGACCAGCGCCGCGAAGCAGGGCACCATCAGCACCCCGTAGACCACCAGGAACCCGTCCGTCCCCAGGTCGGCCGCGGCGTTCCAGGCGCCGTGCAGCACCATCGCCAGCAGCAGCCCGGCCGGCGCGGCCAGCCGGGCCAGCCAGCGCCGCCCGGTGGTCAGGGCGACGGCCAGGCCGATCCCGGTGAGCGCGGTGAACAGCGGGTGGGCGAAGGGGGAGAGCAGGGCGCGCAGCACGAAGGTCTGCACGGTGCTGTCGAAGTCCCGCAGGCTGGGCCGGTCGCCCAGGCCGATGTTGTCCAGCCGGTTCCGCTGGTCGGTGGCAAAGGCCCGGCCCAGGTAGAGGACGTTCTCGACGAAGGCGAAGCCGCAGGCCGTCATCCCGCCGAGCACCACGCCGGCGGCCAGGGTGCGGGGCCGGGAGCGGCGGTGCGGGGTGCCCCCGGCGAGCGGGGCCGGGCACAGGTACGGCAGCGGCCGCAGGTAGGGGCGCAGCCGCAGCCGGCCCCGGGCGTGCGGCCCGGCCGGGCGGCGCTCGTACGGGTGGGGGCGCCGGGACGTGGGCGACCGTTGCAGCAACGGTGCGCAGGGTCGCCCGGTGCGGCGGCCGTGGCAGCGCAGCCGTTGGCCGAGCGGCAGGAGCAGCACCACCAGGGCGGTGGCCTTGGCGCTCTCCTCGATCAGCGGGGTGGCGATCCCGGCGCCGAGCAGCTCACCGAGCCGGCCCGGGTGCGCGGTCAGGTAGTCGGCGGTCCAGTTGTTGGCCAGGATCGCGACCGTGGTGGCTGCGCAGGCGCCCCAGCCGAGGCAGAACACGGTGTGCCGCAGCGGCACCCGGGCGGTGAGGTTGAGCCAGGCCAGGCCGCCGAGCACGAAGGGCAGCGGCACCATCGCCAGGCCCAGGCCGACCAGCAGTCCGACCGTGCCGGTCTGCCGCTGCACCAGGTGCAGGATCAGCACCCCGCAGCCGATCAGGATCAGCACGGCGGTCGCGGTGACCGAGGAGAGCGCCATCGAGCGGCCGCGACCCGGCGGCGGCGCGGACGCGCTCGTCACGGCGGGAGAGACAGGAGAGACGGAGCCGGCCGGCGGTAACGCGCCGCCCGGCCGGGGCAGCAGCCGGTGGGCCCGGCGCCCCCGGGGCCCCGGGATGGTCCGGGTGCCGCCGGTGCGCGGGGCCGTCCCCGGTACGTCGGCGGCGGCGCGGCCGGGCGTCCGGAACCCGCCGCCGGACGGGCTGCCCATGCGGCACAGGGTAGGCCACGGCAGCCGCCCGTCGGGAGGACTCGGGACGAACCGTCCGCCGGTCGCGCGACGGTCCGCTCAGTCGGCCGCCGCCTGTTCGAACGGCGGCCGGGGGCTCAGCGGCGGCGGAACAGCAGGTCGTGGACCACGTGGCCCTTGGCGATCCCGGCGCGTTCGAACTTGGTGACGGGTCGCCAGGCCGGACGCGGTGCGTAGCCGGGGATGCTGCCGTCCGGGTGGTCCGCGGGCTCCAGCCAGCCGGTGCCGTCACCCTCCGGGTGCAGGTTCTCCAGCTCCGGCGAGGCGGACAGCACGGCGAGCATCTGCTCCGCGTACGGCTCCCAGTCGGTCGCGCAGTGCACCAGGGCGCCGGGGGCGAGCCGGGGCAGCACGAGGTCGAGGAAGGACGGCTGGATCAGCCGGCGCTTGTGGTGCTTGGGCTTGGGCCACGGGTCGGCGAAGTAGACCCGCAGTCCGGCCAGCGAGGCGTCCGGCAGCATGTCGCGCAGCAGGATGACGGCGTCACCGGCGGCCAGCCGGACGTTCTGCGAACCGTCGCGCTCCAGCAGACCGAGCAGGTTGCCGTGGCCCGGGGTGTGCACGTCGGCGGCGAGGATGCCCGTCGACGGGTCGGCGGCGGCCATCGCGGCGGTGGTCTCGCCCATGCCGAAGCCGATCTCCAGGGTGACCGGCAGACCGCCGAACAGCTCCCGCAGGTCCAGCGGACTGCCGTCGATCGGGATGCCGTACGCCTCCCAGCTGCGGTCCAGGGCGCCCGCCTGGGCGTTGGTCATCCGGCCCCGGCGCGGCTGGAAGCTGCGGACGCGCCGCTCGCGGTGCTGGGCCTCGGTGGCCTTGTGCGGGTACATCGGCGCGGGGTAGGCGGCCGGCGCGGCGGACATCCGGGCGGACGGCGATTGCTGGGGGATCGGGGCGGTGGCAGTCACAATCACCCGAGTCTACGGGGCCGTGCGGGGCACCCGTCGGGGTGTGTGACGGGGCTCATCCGGGCTGCGGCCGGGCGGCTCGTCCGCGGGTTCCAGCCGCCCGGTCCGTCCCGATCCGGCCAGGAGCGGCTCAGCCGCCCGCCTCCAGCGCGGCCAGCGCCCGGCGGGCCACCTCGCGGCCGATCGGCAGCGAGGCCGTCGCGGCGGGGGAGGGGGCGTTCAGCACGTGGACGGTGCGGCGCGGGGAGCGCGGGTCCTCCGGGTCGAAGCCGGCGAAGGCGAAGTCGTCCAGCAGCGAGCCGTCCCGGGCCACCGCCTGGGCCCGTACCCCGGCGGTGGTCGGCACCAGGTCGGCGCCGGTCACGGCGGGCAGCAGGCGCTGGACGGCGGTGGTGAACGCCCGCTTGGACAGCGAGCGGTGCAGCTCGCCGACCTCGTAGCGCCAGTGTCGGCGCAGGATCCGCCAGGTGCCGGGGAAGGCGAGGGTGTCGGCCAGGTCGCGCGGGTGGACGGTGCGCCAGTCGTAGCCCTCGCGGGCCAGCGCGGGCACCGCGTTCGGGCCGACGTGGACGTCCCCGTGGACGCCCCGGGTGAGGTGCACGCCGAGGAAGGGGAAGGCCGGGTCGGGCACCGGGTAGACCAGGCCGCGCACCAAGTCCCGTCGCTTCTCGGTCAGTTCGTAGTACTCGCCGCGGAACGGCACGATCCGCACGCCGGGGTCGTCCCCGGCCAGCCGGGCGATCCGGTCGCTGTGCAGCCCGGCGCAGTTCACCAGCACCCGGGCGCGCAGCTCCCCGGCGGCGGTGCCGACCGTCACGCCGTCCCTCCGCCTGGCCACCGTCCGCACCTCGGTGCCGGGCCGCAGCTCGGCGCCCGCCTCCCGGGCCAGCCGGGCGTACGTCGTCGCGACGGCCGGGAAGTCGCAGATGCCGGTCGTCCCGACGTGCAGTCCGGCCAGGCCGCTGACCTCCGGCTCGTGCCGGGCGATCCCGGCCCGGTCCAGCTCGGCCACCGGGATCCCGTTCGCCCGCCCCCGCTCGGCCAGCGCGGACAGCCGGGGCAGCTCGGCGGCGTCGGTGGCCACGATCAGCTTGCCGGTCACCTCGTACGGGATGCCGTGCTCGCGGCAGAACGCCACCAGTTCGGCGGCGCCCGCGACGGCGAACCGGGCCTTGTACGAACCGGGGCGGTAGTAGACACCGCTGTGGATCACCCCGCTGTTGCGCCCGGTCTGATGGGCCGCGAAGCCGGGCTCCTTCTCCAGTACGGCGATCCGCAGACCGGGGTCGGCCAGGGTCAGCGCATGGGCCGTGGCCAGCCCGACGATCCCGCCACCCACGACCACGACATCGAACTCGCCCGCCACTTCGCGCTCCTGTCTGCCGCCCGGCCCCGTCTGCCGCCGATGCTGCCACGGGGACGGGTGGGGGTCGAGAGTGCGTCGTGCCGTCGGGTGGAGCCGCTTCCCCGCACGCCGGTCGGCCCGTGAAGGCTCCGCCGCGCGGCTGCTTGGTCCCCCCGCCCGTTCACGTGCTGGCACGCCGGGGTGGGCGGCAGTGTGTCGCCGCCCACCCCGGGTGTGGCGGAGCCTCCCCCTGGTGGCTCCGCCGCTGCGGCGGTGGCCCTGCCGGGCCCGCCGCCGCAGCGTGCGGCCGGTCTCCCCGCCGGCCGCGGTGCGGCGCGCCGGGTCCCCCGACCCCGGGCGCCGCCGCTTCCCCCCTCTTCTCGTCCGGCCACGGTGTGCCGCGCTCGGCCCCCCGACCTCGCGCGTCACACCGTCCCCCCGGCCGTGTCTCGGCGTGCCGCGCCGGCCCCCGGCCCCGCGCGTCACCGCCGTCCCCCGTCGGCTAGGCCTCCCAGGGCCACCCGGCGTTCGTCCCCGCCTCCAGCAGCGGGATCAGCCGGAAGGCCGCGTCGCTCAGGCCGCCGAAGGTGTGCCGGTTGGCGCCGCCGCTGGGGCCGTGGCCCTGGGCGTAGCCCGCCAGGTTCCAGGTGTAGACCGGGACGCCGGCCGGGATCGCGGAGAGCGGATCGCTGCCCCGGTAGCCGAAGCCGGTCTGCTCGTCGGTGACGATGACCACCCGGTCGTGGCCCCGGTAGTGGCTGCGGACGGCCTGGGCGGTGTTGGTGCCGCCGAGGCTGCTGAAACGATCCAGCACGCGCAGGACCGCCTCGCCGCGGCCGACCTCGATCACCCGACTGGTGGTGCCGAACTCGACCAGATCGGCCTCGGCCGCCCGGACCTTCAGCGCGGTGCCGAAGATCGCCGCCGAGTCCGCCCGGTTGAGCTGGGTCTGGGCGCTGGGCCGGTCGAACATCGAGCCGGAGCGGTCGACCAGGATCAGCGTGCGGCCGGGCAGCTCGGGCACGTTGGCGAGCGAGTGGCCGAGTGCCGTCTCCAGCGCGTGCCCCCACCGCAGCGAGGGCGCGTGCCGGTAGGCGGCCAGGTAGCGGAACGGGAACTGGCGCGAGCGCCGCACCTCGCCCGGATCGGAGATCCGCCGGGCCACCCCGGCCGCGACCGCGTCCGACACCCCGGCCCTGTCGAAGTTGCGCAGGTTCCGCACCAGCGCCATCGGGCCCATGGAGGGGATGATCGCCTCCCAGGCCGCGGCGTCCAGCGGGCCCTGCAGCCAACCGGCCAGCGCCTCCCAGGTCAGCCCGGCGGCGGCCAGCCGCTCGGCGCCGTCCTCGGCGGTCACGGTCGCCCGGCGCTCCTCGACCGGCAGCGCGAGCAGCTCGCGGTTGGCGGTCAGCAGCGGGACGGCCGCGGGCGGGAGAGCCTCCTCCGGCCGGTGCCGGCGGTCCAGCGCGTAGCCGAACAGTGCGCCCTGCCAGGGCTTGTCCGGGTCCGGCGTCGGGTGGGTCAACTCCAGGACGTCGCCGAAGCGGTACCCCTTGGCCGCGGTGTCGTACTTGAGCAGCGAGCGTGCGTCGTACAGCCGCCGCACCGCGTCCGCGACGCCGCGCTTGAGCGGCTTGGGCAGCGCCCGGCCGTAGCGCGAGGTCCAGTACGCGAGCAGCTCGCCGGGCTCGTCGGCGCGCCGCAGCACGGCGTCGACGGCCTGCCGGGAGTGGCCGTGGGCGCCCGCGTCCAACCGGGCCCGGGTGAACTCGGCGGCGCCGACCAGCGCGGCGGTGCGCATCTGCGCCCCGTACCGTAGCCAGCGCAGCAGCCCGAGGGTCCACTCCGGGTCGGCGACGGCGAGTTCGCGCACCAGCGCGGTGTAGCGGTCGTCGCGGTCGCCGCCGCGCTCGTAGAAGGTGTCCTGGCCGACCATGTTGGCGATCGACAGGAGGAAGAGTTCGGACTTGCGGTCCCGGACGTAGCCGACGCCGCCCTCGTGGGCGCGGCCGCGCTGCCCGGTCGTGGTCACCGGCGAACTCGGACCCGCCTTGGCCTGACGGATGTTGAACCTGGACATGCAACAGCCCCCCTCGGTCTGTCGGTGGTGTCGACGGGAGGGAGGCATGACGCGGTGAGGGGTGCCCGAGATCATGTCGACCGTTGGACGGCCGACGCCGGCGGAGGTGTATGCCTTGTGCTCTACCGAATTGAGCTAGCGGCCGCACTCACGCACGGCACGCCCGGGACTTGAACCCGGAACCGCAAGATCCGAAGTAACCCCCGCCTGCGCACCGGGCACTCCGAAGCGCGATGCCTCCCGAGATCAGGTTGGCGGCGGTGTTTCGCGGGCTCGAACCGCTGCACCGGAATACCGGCGCCTACCAGAAGTAACCGCTGCCGTCGCACCGGGAGGTGCGGAATTCTATTCACGTATAGGTGTCCAGAGTTCGAGGTCGGCTGAGGTGACATTTAGCTGCTCTACCAACTGAGCTACACCGGCCCGAAGCCGATGACGGGACTCGAACCCGCGACCCGCCCATTAACAGTGGAAGTAACCTCTGCCTGCGCACCTGGACGAGAGAGACCTTAGCGAGGCCTCTCCCGCAGGTGCATCTGATTTACCGCCGACGTCGCGCCGCTCACGCCGGAGCGACGATCACCGCCCGCGCCCGCTCCGTCAACTCCCGCACCCGGCGTTCACCCTGGAAGGGCTCCAGTCGACGCAGCATCTCCACCACGTACTCCCGGCTGCGCTGCGAGGAGATCCGGCCGGCCACCTCGACGGCGCGCTCGCCGGCGGCGACCGCGGCGTCCAGGTTGCCCGCCTCCGCCTCGGCCATCGCCGAGACCACCAGCCGCAGGCCGTGCGAGCGGACGAAGCCCTCGGTGGGCTTGGCCAGCGCCTCGCGGGTGAACTGCCGGACCTTGGAGGGCACACCGAGGTCGCGGAAGCACTCGGCGGCGTCGGCGGCGAGCCGGTCGTAGGCGTAGAAGTCGATCCACGCCGGATCGGGGTCCCCGGCGCGCGCTCGTTCGAGTGCGCTCTCCGCGGCGCCGAGCGCCGTCGCACACGCCGCCGCATTGCGGGCCTTGGCCTGGGCCCTTGCCTCCACCAGGTGGAAGAAGCTCATGGTCCGGGCGGTGGCCAGGCCCCGGTTGCGCTCCAGCGCGGCCTGGGAGAGGTCGACGGCCTCCTCGGCGAAGCCCCGGTAGCCGGCCTGCAGGCTCATCGAGGCGAGCACGTACCCGCCGAGCGGCACGTCGGCGGCGGCCCGGGCGAGTCGCAGGGCCTGGATGTAGTAGCGCTGTGCGGCCTCGTGCTGCCCGGTGTCGAAGGCCATCCACCCGGCCAGCCTGGTCAGTTCGGCCGTCGCGCCGAACAGCGCCCGGCCGACCGCGTCGCTGTACGAGGCCAGCAGCAGCGGCGCCGCCTCCACCCGCAGGCACTCCGGCACCATCGACGAACGCCAGTCCCCGCCACCGTACTTGGAGTCCCAGCGGCGGGCCTCCTGGGCGGCCTCGCGGAGCTTGGCGGCGTCCGACTGGCCGACCCGGTAGGAGGAGCTCTCGCTCGGCGAGCGCGGCACCTCCCGCGCCACCGAGCCGTCCGCCGGGTTGATCAGCCAGCGGGAGACGGGCGTCGCGTACGCGGCGACCGAGAAGGTGCCGGTCAGGCTGTCGCTCCAGCGGCCCCCGCCGGGTCCCCGGCGCAGGTCGAGGTCGACCCGGAACAGGTCGGTGGCGGAGCGGACCGCGTCGGCGACGTCGCGCGGGAAGGCCAGGCCGAGTTCGGGCGCCGGGTCGGTGTCGCCCAGGCCGATCTCCTCCAGTGGGACGGGCCGGCCGAGCTTGCCGCCGATCGCGGTGGCGATCAGGTGCGGGACCGGCCCCTGCGGGACCATGCCCTTGCTGACCCAGCGGGCCACCGAGGTCTTGTCGTAGCGCAGCGTCAGCCCGCGTTGCGCGCCCAGGTCGTTGACCCTGCGGGCGAGTCCGGCGTTGCTGATCTGGGCGAGGGTCAGGAGCGTGCCGAGCCGTTCGTTCGGTCCTCGTGGGCTGACGGTCATGGTGGCGGCGGCACCTCCTGCGGCCTTGTGCGCGGGGCCCGGGCGGCACCGGGCCGTAGCTGCTGTACCTAGAGTAGTCGGACGCGTTCCGACGGTTAAGAGGCTGCATTCCGGATGGCGGGATCGTGCACCCGGCGGCGCCGCGCCGGGCCCTCGTGGAGGTTGGTCCGGACCACCCGGAGCGGATCGGACGCGCCGCGCGCCGGAGCGCCGTGCTCCGGTCCCGTGTTCACGTGCGCCCGGCCGTGCCCCCTGGCCCGACCGGCTGCGCGGCGATTCGCTGGTGGTCGTGGGTCGGCCCGCCGTCGAGGACCCGGCGGGCCGGGGGATACCGCCGCCTCAATCCCCGCGGGCGGCGGCTGAGTCCGGGAGGGCATGCGGATGCCCTCCCGGACTGGGCAACGCCTTTCGGCCATCTCGCGATGCCCATGCCAAAGGCGCCCCGGGCGGTCCGGGCCGGGGAGGGGGAGGCCCGGCCCGCTCGAATCCACTCCGCCGGAACGTTCGTTCAGGTCTTCTCCGCACACCTCGCCGAAGTCGCCGCCGAAGGCGTTGCCGAAGCCCGCGTCGCGGCCTGCGTCGAACTCCGTGTCGAACTCCGCGCCGAAGCCCGCCCCGGAGCGCGCGCCGCAACAGAAACGGAACCGACAACACCGGCTCAGGCGGCGCCCGGTGGTGGCACGATGTCTCCAGACGGCGCGCCGGACCCGAGGGCACGCCCGGACGCGCGTGCCGGCCGCCACGGCACCTCACCCGGCCGCCCGCCCGGCGCCGGACGCGCCGCGCGAGTGCAGGTCCTCGTCCGGTGGAGGCGCGATGCGGTGGCTGACGGGCTGGAGCACGGGCGCGCCCCGAGCGGGCACGCCCGCGCACGAGGTCCTCGCCACGGTGGCGCCGATCGCCGCGCGCCCCCTGTGGACCGGTCCCAACCCGCTCTGGGCCGTGGGCGACTGGCGGCCCGAGGAGATCCGGCTGGTCTCCCTCCGCCCCGGCGCCCCCGCCGCGGTCAGCACCGGCCCGAACGCCCCCGACCCCGGCGAGGACACCCCCGCCACCAGCCGGCTCGCCGTCCTCGGCCACTGCGGCGCCACCGACGCCGAACTCGCCGCCGGCCTGGCCGCCGCCCGCGGCGGCGCCGTCCGCCACCTGACCGCCTGGCCCGGCAGTTACACCGTCGTGCTGCGGGCCGGCACCAGCTCCACCCTGCTGCTCACCGACCTGGCCGGCGCCCAGCCCGTCTTCCACACCCCCTGGGCCGGAGGCACCGCGTACGCCACCGCCGCGCTCCCCCTCGCCGACCTGGTCGGCGCCCCGCTGGACACCGGCCACCTCGCCGCCCGCCTCGCCTGCCCGGAATCGCCCGAGGCGCTCGGTACCGGCACGCCGTACCTGGGTGTCCAGCGGGTGCCGCCCGGCCATGTGCTCGCCATCCGCGGCGGCCGCCCGTACCTCGACGCGTACGACGAACCGCCCGGCGCCGAGCAGCCGCGCGACGAGGCGCCCGCCATCCGCGAACTCACCCGCGCCCTGCTGGAATCCGTCCGCTCCCGGGTCCGCACCACCGCGCCGACCGCCGAGGCCGCCGGGCGCGCCCGGCTCGGCGTCGACCTCTCGTACGGCACCGCCTCCGCCACCGTCGCCCTGCTCGCCGCCGCCGTACCGCTGCCGCCGGTGCCGTCCACGGCCGCCGCCCCGGTGGTGGCTGCCGGGGCCAGGATTGGCGGGGCCAGGACCGCCGGCGCCAGGACCGGCGCGGTGAAGGGCTCCTGGGCCCGGGCCGCCGCGCAGGAACCCTCCGTCCCCGAGCAGTTGGCCGCCGTCACGCTCGGCGAGACCGAACCGCCCGCCACCCTCGCGCTGGCCCCCGACACCCCGAGGCTGCGGCACACGGTGCTCGACCCCGGCCCCGACACCCTCCCGTACGCCGGGCTGCGTGCCGACCCGCAGTCCGGCCGGCTCACCGACGAGCCCGGCCCCGAACTCATCGCCGCCGCCCGCGCGGAGGCCCGCTTCGACGCGGGCGGCACCGACCACCTCACCGGCTACGGCGCCCGCCAGGTGCTCGACGGCCACCCGGCCCGGCTCGCCGACCTGATCCGGGCCGGCCGGCCCCGCGAACTCCTGCCCCCGGTCGCCGCGCTGGCCGGCGCCGACCGGGCCGCCGCGGGCGTGCTGGCCGGCGCGCTGCGCACCCCGCTCACCGTGGTCCGGGCCGCCCACCGGCTCTCCCGGGTCCGCTACGCCGAGGCGCTGGACGAGGCGGCCGCCAAGCTGACCGCCCGCCACGTCCCGGACGGCGGCGGCACGGCGGGCGACCGTTCGGCCGTCGACCTCGCCTGGTGCGTGCCCGGCCCGGCCGCCCGCTGGCTCTCCGACGAGGCGCTCTCTTCGGTGGCCCTGCGGCTCCGCCTGGCGGCGCGCAAACCAGCGCCCGAGGAACACCCCGGCGCGCACCGCGCCCGGCACGCCCTCTACCGGCAGGCACGCTCCTACCGCACGCTCGTGCACGCCGCCGAACAGCCCGGCCAGCGGCTGCACGCGCCCTTCCTCGACAACCAGGTGGTCCGCGCCGCCCGGCTGCTCCCCGACGACGTCCGCCTCCAACCCGGCGCCCGGCACGCCCTCCTGCACGCCGTCCTCACCGGCGCCGGCCGCACCGACCTGCCCCCCGACTGGGGCCGCGGCCCCCGCCCCGACCGCACCGCCCCCGCCCGGGCGGGCCTGCGCCTCGCCGCCGACGGCCTCGCCGAACTCTTCGACGCCCCGCTCCTCGCCGAAGCGGGCCTCATCGACCTCCCCGCCGTGCGCGCCGGCCTCGCCCGCTCCGCCACCACCCTCTCCCCGGCCGCCCTCGCCGGCCTCGCCGACCTCGTCTCCACCGAACTCTGGCTCCGCCGCCTCCGTGCCCGCCGCCACGGCGCCTGCTGGACCGGCCTCCCCCACCCCCGGCCTCCAGCCCTCACCTCCTGACCCGCGGCAACCCGGGCCGAGGGCTGGTCCGGCCGGGGCTCCTCTTCGGCGAGGCCCGCGCCCGCCGGCCGTCTCCCGGACCCCGCGAGCCGTCTCCCGGACCCCGCCGACCGTCTCCCGGACCCCGCCCCGGCGCGCGGGCGCCGCAGCGCGCACGGTGCCACCGGGGCACCCCGCCCGGTCCGGCGCGGCTGCCCCCGCCCGCCGCGCGGGGCAGGTGATGATGGCGGGGCTTTGAGTCCACGGTGAGGGGAGTGTGTGGTGGCCGGTGTGCGCCCGGGGCAGGACGTTCCCGTTGTGCTGTCGGTGCTCGGGCGGCCGCCGACGGGGCGGCCGCCCGGGGTGTTGGCGGCGTGCGACGGGTCGGACGGGTCGCTGTGGGCGCTGGACCGGGCGATGACGGAGGCGGAGCTGTTCGGGCTGCCGCTGTACGTGCTGGCCGTGGTGAACCCGGCACCGGCCGGGTACCCGCCGGGGATGGCGGAGCTGGTGCAGGAGAGCGTGGAGACGCTGGTCGAGAGCATGGCGGACGGGCTGCGCCGGGCGGTGGACACCGTGCTGAGGCAGCGGGGGCGGCCGTTCACGGGGGAGCTGTCGCTGCACGTGGTGCTGGGCAATGTGATCGAGGTGCTGTTGGAGGCGTCGACCCGGCAGCACACGCTGGTGCTCGGCACCCGGGGCAACGGCGGGTTCGCCCGGTTGCTGCTCGGCTCGGTGAGTTCGGCGGCGGTGCACCACGCGGCCTGCCCGGTGCTGGTGGTCCCGGCGCCCGTGGAGGCCTGACCAGCGGGAACGGCCCCGGGTGTCGGGAATGTACCGAGATGGTTCATCGTTCATCCATCTCGTACGCCCGACTCAAGACGCCCTCTGGAGCCCCCTGAAATGAAGGTCGAGATCTGGTCCGACATCGCCTGCCCCTGGTGCTACATCGGTAAGCGCCGCTTCGAGCAGGCCCTGGCGGACTTCCCGGGCAAGGAGGCCGTCGAGGTCGTCTACCGCCCGTACCAGCTGGTCCCGGACGCGCCGGAGACGGCGAGCCCGCACCGCGCCTGGCTGGCCGAGCGGTACGGCCCGCAGTCGGTGGCGATGGACGCGCGGGTGGCCGAGCTGGGCCTCGCCGAGGGCATCACGTACGACTTCGACGCCGCCCTGCACGCCAACACCTTCCTGGGCCACCGCCTGCTGCACCTCGCCGAGACCGAGTACGGCGCGGAGGCCCAGGGCCGGCTGAAGGAGGCCCTGCTGAAGGCGCACTTCACCGACGGCGTGGACGTCGGCGACCGTGCCGCGCTGACGGACGTCGCCGTGGCGGCGGGCCTGGACCGCGAGCGGGTGGCCGCCTACCTGGCGGGCGACGAAGGCTCCGCCGAGGTCACCGCCCAGCTGGTCGAGGCCCGTGAGCTGGGCATCACCGCTGTGCCGACCTTCGTGTTCGAGGGCAAGTGGGCGGTCCAGGGCGGCCAGGAGGCCGAGACCTTCCGCAAGGTGCTGGAGCAGGTCGCCGCCGAGATCGGCGAGCACCGCCCCGCCCCGGTGCAGGTCGCCCCGGCCGGGGAGGCCTGCGCGGACGGCTCCTGCGCGATCTGAGCGATCTGAGCGGTCAGAGCGGTCAGAGCGTTCTCAGGGATCCGAGCGATCCGGGAAGGACGCCCCCCGAGGCCCGTTCCCGGAGCTGTCAGCTGCTCCCGGAACGGGCCTCGGCCCGTGCCAGGGCTGTCAGGAGCACCTGAAGCGGGCCTCGGCCCAGTCCGCGAGGTTCAGCGCCGACCAGATCCCGTGCGTCGGCGTGACCACCAGCTTGACCGACTTCTGCCCGGCCAGCGGCACGTGCACCGGCACCGGGTCGTCCCCGGCGGTGAGCACGCGGGAGCTCCACAGGGTGCGGCCGTCGCCGCCCTGGACGGAGAACACCAGTCCGCCCGGGGTGAGCGTGGCGTCGTCCACCCCGGCGACGGCGTCGAAGGACGTGCAGCCGCGGTTGAGGTCGATCAGCGTGATCGCCGGGGCGTGCACGGTGATGGCGTGCGGCAGGTACTCGCCGCCGATCCACGCGCCGTCGCGCTGCCAGAACTTGTCGCTGCCCTTCTGCCGGATGCTCGGTCCCTCCGGCGGCACCCGGTTGCCGCCCGGTTTGACCACGGGCAGCGAGTCGCCCCAGAAGTCGGTCAGCGCGGGCGGCGAGGGCGGGGTCACGGTCGGGGTCGGCACCGGCGGCAGGGTCGGCGTCGGGACGACCGGCACCTCCGGCGTCGGTACCGGCGGCAGGGTCGGCGTCGGGACGACCGGTGCCGGGACGGTCGGCTCGGGGGCCGGCGCGCTGCTGGCCGCGGGCGGCTGGCTCTTCGGCGCCGGGATGACCGTCGGGGCCTGGCTATGCCGGGGCGACGGTGTCGGCTTCGGGCTGGCGCCGGGGCTCGGCGGCGCCGGTTTCTCCGGGGCCGGGGCGGCACTGCTGGGCGCCGGTGCCGGGGTCGAGGTGGGTGCCGCGGGCGCGGGCTGTTCCAGGGTGGGGGCGGCCGGCGCGGGGGCGGCCGGCGCCGAGGTGGCCGGGGGAGCGGCCGCCGCAGGGCTCGGTTCGGGCGAGCCGGTCAGCGCGTACGCGGCGACGGCGGCCGCGGCCACCGCCACGGCGGCGGCGATCCCGGCCTTGGCCGCGGTGCCCAGGCCCTCGCCGGCCGCGGCACCCACCGCACTCCCTCCGGAAGCACCGGAAGCACCGGAAGCACCGGAAGCACCCGCGGCACCCGTGGCGCCGGCCGCACCCGCCGTCGCACCGCCCGACGATCCGGCGGAGGCCGCCGCCGTGCCAGCCGCCGCCGCACCGCCGACCGCGGCGGCACCGCCCACGGCGGCTGCGGCGGCACTGAACCCGCCGACCCCGACCCAGACCAGCACGCCGCCGGGCAGCAGCGCGCGCAGGCCGGTGTTGATCTCGGTCAGTTCCAGGCAGGCCGCCGTGCAGCGGTCGCACTCCCTGAGGTGGCGCCCGACCTCCGCCGAGGCCCGCTTGCGCAGCGAGCCGCGCGCGTACGCCCCGAGCCGGTTGGCGTACGCCTCGCAGGTGCTGTCCTGGCTGCCGGAGACGTGCGCCTGCAGGAAGCCGGCGGCCAGCCGGTCTCGGGCCCGGTGGGCCTGGACGGCGGTGGCGTTGGCGGTCTTGCCGAGCATCACCGCGACGGTCTTCGGCGACTCCCGCTCGACCTCGGTGTGCCAGAGCACCATCCGGTCGTCCTCGGGGAGTTCGGCGTAGGCCTGCATGACCATGCGCTGGTCGGCCATCGCCATCGCCCAGGCGTCGGCGCCCGGGTCGGCCAGGTCGAGGTCGACCACGGCGGCCGAGCTCTGGGCGAACACGCTGAAGTCGTCGACGAGTTGCTCACGTCGTTCGCTGCGGGTCCAGGCGGCGGCGACGTTGCGCACGGCCGTCAGCAGGTAGGCGCGGACGGCGAACTCCGGGCCCTTGCCGGCCTTGAGCGCCTGCAGGGTGCGGGCGAAGACCTCGCCCGCGAGGTCCTCGGCGGTGAAGCTGTCCCGGCAGCAGGTCCGCGCGTAGCGACGCACCGAGTCGACGTGCCGGCGGTAGATCTCCTCGTACGCGGTGTCGTCGCCGGCCCGTACCCGGGCGGTCAACTCGGCGTCGGAGGGTGGGCGCTCGCCGTCCACCGGGTCGGCGGGGGCGGGCACGGTCGGACGGGCCGGGCGGCCGTCGCCGACGAATGCCTCGGGGGCGACGCCGCCCAGGCCCGCCGGGGCCTGGCCGGGCACCCGGCCGGGCGGCAGCGCGGCGGCCGAGGCGGAGAAGGACTCGCGGCTGGGCATTCCGGCCTGGTCGGGGACGTGCCCGGCGCCCGAGCCCGCTGCGGGGCCCGGGACTTGGGAGGCGCCGGCGCCACCGGGGCCCGCGGCGGACCCTTCGGCGGTACTACCGGAGAGGCCCCCGAAGTCGAGGCCGTACCCGTAGTCGTTCTGTTCCTCGGCGCTCACAACGGACCCCAGATTCCACGACAGCCCCCGTAGTGTGGCAGGGCAGGCGGGAGTGCGTAGGCGCACGGTTCCCCGGCGTGCGGCGCCGACGGCGCGCGAAGGGCGCGCATCGGGACATTGGCTCCAACCACGGGCAAAGGATGGCATAGCGCAGGGAAGGGCGGTAGCGGGACCGGCCGGTACCCACTCTTCCGAGGGGCCGTCGAGGGGGCGTTCGCCCAGCGTGCGGCATCGGGCCGCACGACGCCCGCACCCGGCGCGCGTGCCCTGTCCGCGCGCCGGTGTGCTGCCCAACTCCCGTACCCGTCGGGCGCGTCGACCGTGCCCGGTCCGACGCGTCCACCGCGCCCCCGTCCATCGGGGTCGGGCCGCGAGGGGTGTCAGTGAGCCCGCAGCCCGTCCAGCAGGATCTGCAACAGCCGGTCCGACGGCCCGGAGGCCGGTTGACCCTCCGTCTGCGGAGCAACCGCCGCGAAGCCGGCCGCCGTCGGCGCCGAGACCGAGGGACGCGCCGCGTGCACCGGTACCGAGGCCGTCAGCACGAGCACCACGTCCGACACCGTGACGCCCGGCCGCAGTTCACCCGCCGCACCGGCCCGCGCCACCAGGGCGGCCAGCAGTTGCAGCAGCAGCCGGGGATCGGCGTCCGCCGCCGATGGCTCGACCGCCGCACCGGAGCGCGCCCCCTCGCCGCGCAGGTCGAAGCGGACGGCAGCCGGCGCCTCCGACACCCGCTGCTCGGGCACCCGGCCCAGCTCCTCCGCGTACCGGAACGCCTCCGGCGGCAGCAGCCGCCCGGCCCCGGTGCTCACCGCCCGGGCCAGGTACCCGGCCAGCGCCTCCCAGGCGCCGTCGCCGCCGTACAGCGACTCCCGGGCCTGCGCGGTCAGCCAGGCCACCTCCTCGGCGGCGATCCGCTGGACCAGCACCTCCTTGCTCGGGAAGCGCCGGTAGACCGTGCCGACCCCGACCCCGGCCCGGCGCGCCACCTCCTCCATCGGCGCGCCGTAGCCGAACTCGCCGAACACCTCCCGGGCCGCCCGCAGCACGCTCTCCAGGTTCCGCCGGGCGTCCACCCGCAGCCGGGCCCCGGGCACCGGCGCGGCGGCCGGCTGCGGCTCCGCCCGGTACGGGACGGCCGCGTACGACACCCCGCCCGGAGGCGGCAGGTCCACCGGGCCGCGCTGTTCCGGCACCGTGCTCTGTCCGGTGTGCGGTACGCCCGGCCGGCCCAATACCTGCTCCTGTTCCATCATCCCAACTCTCCCCCGCAGGCGTCCGAATCCGGACCCTGTCGTCGCCCGCCCCTGCACCCCCCGGTGCAGCTCAGCCCGTCAGAAATGACCCGATGAACCATCGTTCGTGCCGCCCGTCCCGTTCCGGTGACCACGGTCGTGCCGCCGGGCCGCCCTCACGTCCGGCCCGGCGCGTCGGCACCGTCCGGGGCCCTGTCCGGGAACTAACCTTCCCCGGATGACTGTCCCCCAGTCGGGTTCTCACGCCAACGCTGGAACTGGCCGTAGTGGCCGCTCCACGGTGCGTCGCCGCCGATTGTCATGGCGACGGCCGCCCCGGCACACAATCCGACCATAGTTCACGGCTCTTCGCGGCCGAAAGTGCGTCAGAAAGTCGCCCACCAAGCACAACTGGCCACGACCGTCACTTCCGTGGCAACCCGCCCCGTACGGACTGTGGACAAGACCACCCCGGCCGGTCCTTCATAGGGGGGCGTGATGGGGACACCCCCGGCCGCGCGGCCGGGACGAAACGTCACATCGGCAGGAGGTGCACCATCAGGATCCTGATCGCCGGCGGCGGCTGCGCAGGAACGGCCACCGCACTCCACCTCCAGCGCGGCCTGCGGGAACGGCTGCGACGCGGCGAGGTCGAGATCACCGTCGTCGAGCCCCAGGCCTACTTCACCTACCACCCGCTGCTGGCCGAGGTCGCGGCCGGCTCGATCGACCCGCGGCACGTCGTCGTCCCGCTGCGCCGGGCCCTACCGGACTGCCGGGTGCTCACCGCCCGGATCACCCGGATCGAACACGCCGCCCGCCGCGCCCTGGCCGACGCCGCGGGCCCCGGCGAGACCCCCGCGCTGATCGAACTCCCCTACGACGTCCTGGTGGTGGCCCCCGGCTCGGTCTCCCAGACCGCCCCCGTACCCGGGCTGGCCGAGCACGGGCTCGGCTTCTCCACCGTCGGCGAGGCGGTCGGCCTGCGCAACCACGTGCTGGAACAGCTCGACCTCGCCTCCGCCACCCGCGACCCGGCGCTGCGCCAGTCCGCGCTCACCTTCGTCTTCGTCGGCGCCGGTTACGCGGGCGTCGGCGCGCTCGCCGAGCTGGAGGACATGGCCCGCACCGCCGTACGGGACTACCACAACGTCCGCGCCGAGGACCTGCGCTGGGTGCTGGTCGAGGCGACCGACCGGATCCTCGCCGAGGAGTCGCCCGAACTCGCCGAGCACACCCTCGGCCAGCTGCGCGAACGCGGCGTCGACATCCGGCTGTGCACCACCCTGGAGTCCGCCGTCGGCCAGGTCGCCGTGCTCTCCGACGGCAGCCGCTTCGGCGCCCGCACCCTGGTCTGGACAGCAGGCATCCGGCCTTCGCCGATGCTGCGCGACACCGACCTGCCGCTGGACACCCTCGGCCGGGTCCGCTGCCTGGCCACCCTGCAGGCCGTCGGCCCGGACGGGCGCGCCCTGCCCGGCGTCTGGGCGGCCGGGGACTGCGCCGCCGTACCCGACCCCGACGCGGACGGCGCCCCCTGCGCGCCCAGCGCCCAGCACGCCTTCGCCCAGGCCGAGTTGCTCGCCCGCAACATCGCGGTAGCCCTGGACGGCGGACCGCACGCACCGGGCCTCGCCGAGTACCGGCCGGGCCCCGCCGCCTGCTCGACCTCGCTGGGCCCGGGCCGGGCCGTCGCCCACACCCGGCGCGGCGGCCGGCTCACCGGACGGCGGGCCTGGTGGCTGCACCGGGCCCGGCACCTGCGCCGGCTGCCGAGCACCGAGCGCCGGGTGCGGGTGCTGATGGACTGGGTGCTGGGCGGGGTGTTCTCCCGCGAGGTGGTCTCCCTCGGCGCGATGGAGCACCCGCGTTCGGCCTTCGAGGAGGGTTTCGACTCCGGGCGCGGCCGACCGCCCGGCGCAGGGCCGGAAGCGCCCCGATGAACCGCCCCGCTGCCCCGATGAGCCGGGTTCCTGCCCCGACGGGTGATTTCGCAACCCCGGTGCGACGACTGATCCGACGGCCACGCCGGGCGCGCGACTTCCGGAACCGGCCCTCCGCCTGACAGGATCAGCCCGACCTTGTCATTACCCCGTGTGCTGACGTGCACACAAAAAGTGATGATATGCCTGGAAAACGAGGAAGCGGCCGTCGTTTGAACCTCATGCGCTGGAGCGCCCGGCTCACCGGAGCCCCCTGGCGTGCCGCCCCGCCCAACGGGGCCGGCACCGACGAGGGCATGCCCTCCACCGACGGCATCGTCGTGCCCAGCCCCCGCGACCCGACCAGCCCCGCCACCGCGGCCGAACTCCTCGACCCGCACAAACCCCAGAACCTGCGCGAGGTCCTCAACCGGATCCCCGCCCCGGTCGCCGTCACCTACGGCCCGCTCCACCAGCTCGGCTACGCCAACCGCGCCTACCGCGAACTCTTCGGCGACCGCCCCACCGGCCTTCCCGCCGGCGAGGCCCTCCCCGAACTCGGCACCATGGGTGTCCTGCCCCTGATGGACCAGGTCATCCGCGGTGGCCGCCCCCGCAGCGTCAAGTCCCGCTGCATCCTCGGCCTCACCGGCAACCGCTACTACAACGTCTCCTGCGTCCCGCTCGGCCCAGGCGACACCGGCGACACCCCCACCGAGGGCCCGCCCACCGGAGTCCTCATCTTCGCCGCCGAGGTCACCGACCAGGTCCTCGCCGCCGCCCGCCTGCGCGAAGCCGAACGCCGCCAGCGCGAGGCCGCCGTCACCCTCCAGCGCAGCCTGCTGCCGCAGAAGCTCGACCAGCCGGCCGACCTGCGAGTCGCCGCCACCTACCAACCGGGCGGCGCCGAGGCCGCCGTCGGCGGCGACTGGTACGACGTCATCGCCATCGACGGCGGCCGCACTGCCCTCGTCATCGGTGACGTCATGGGCCGCGGCCTGCGGGCGGCCGCCGTGATGGGCCAGCTGCGCACCGCCGTCCGCGCCTACGCCCGCCTCGACCTGCCCCCGCACGAGGTGATGCGCCTGCTCGACGGCCTCGCCATGGAGATCGACGCCAACCAGATCGCCACCTGCACCTACGCCGTCTGGGACCCACAACGCCGCACCCTCTCCTACGCCTCGGCCGGCCACCTCCCGATGCTGCTGCGCTGCCCGGACGGAACCATCCTGCGCAGCGAGGAACAGAACGGCCCCCCGCTCGGCACCGGCGACGGCCTGCACGTCTCCCACACCCTCCGCCTGCTGCCCGGCACGACCGGCGTCCTCTATACGGACGGCCTGGTCGAGCGCCGGGACGAGGACATCGACCAGGGCCTCGACCTGCTGGCCCGCACCCTCACGGGTGCGATCGGCGCCCCCGAGGTGATCTGCGCCCGTCTCCTCCGGGCGATGGGTGTGACCTCGGAGCACGACGACGACGTCGCCGTGCTGGCCTTCCACCTGCCGGCGGAGGAGGACGCTGAGAATCCGGTTGCGGAGCTTGACTCGGCCACTCCCGAGGTCTAGTGTTCTTCGAGCTGCCTGGCAGGGAGCACCGGACACGCATCCGCGCGGACGGTCCCGAGGTGGCCAATCCTCTGAAACACCTTTCCGGTTCGTGCCGGTCGTTTTCGCGTTCTCGCGGTGCGGCTCGGCGCTCATTCGGTGTGCACGTTTTATTGGATTGCGGTCGATTCGCTTTTCGGAGCGGGGATCGGCTAGAGTTTGAAACGTCGGACGGGGCGTCAAGCCCCGGAAGGCACCGGCGAGTTGGATGAACGAAGCCCCGGAAACGGAGCGGAAAACATCTGATAAGCTGGAAACACGAAAGAACGAAGCGCCCGGAGGGCCCGCTGGAAGGCGGTCCGAAGGAAGCGTCCGTTCCTTGAGAACTCAACAGCGTGCCAAAAGTCAACGCCAGATATGTTG